>CAXAVJ010000037.1:0-30902 GCA_963972065.1 uncultured Rhodospirillaceae bacterium | reverse complement strand
ACAGGCGGCTATTTCGGGCCCGACCGCCGGTCGACCAAGCGGCGGGAATTCCGCGGCAAGGAACGGCGCGCCAGCGAATAAGAAACAGCCATGTCAGAAACCCGCTTCCTGAAACCGCAGAAACATATCAGCCAGAAGGTTCGCCCCGGCGGGCCGTCCATGGAACAGGCCATCCTGCAGGCGGTGAACGCCGCTGACGACCTGATCGGGCAATACCAGGGCTGGGCAGTGGATGACCTGGAAAAACTCTGGCAGTCCTTTGTCGAGACTTCACGGTCCGGGCGGGCCGACCCGGCGCGGCTCAAGCAGCTTTACGACATGACCCACGAGGCCCGTGGCCAGGGCGGCAGTTTCGGCTTTCCCCTGATTTCCGTGGTCGGTGATTCGATGTGCAAGTATCTGGATGGTCGGCCGCGCTTGAAGGCCCGCGACCTCGACGTGATCCGCGTTCATATCATGGCCATGAAGGCCGTGTTCCGGCAGGGCCTGAAAGGCCACCAGGGTGCGCTGAGCAAGGAACTGCACGAGCTTCTCGGCATGTTCCGCGCCAAGGTCGCGCAACAGCAGGCCGGCTGACACCGGCCTACCGCCGCATCCTCAAGAGTGTTTCCTAGAATTCAGCCCGTTCAAGAAACCCGGTCTGCGCCACATGGGCGTCGAAGATCAGGTAGTCGCGGACCTTGTAGCGGCGCGCCAGTTCCCGTTCGGCGGCCTTGAAGGGGTTTTCACCCCGCCGCGCGGCGAAGGTCCGCGTCATGCGGCGGCCGAGCGCGTGGTTCTTCAGAACGGGATAGTAGGTAACCTCGACCGTTTCCCGGTCGGGCTGGTCGATGTCGGTATCGAAGCCGGTGTCCGGCTGCGGGAGGGCTTGGGCTTGGTGGTGGGCGTTCATGGCAAACTCCAATCTGACCCTTAAAATGTTCTCTTTTTGTTCTTGTGTCAAGAGCCTGTGGATAACTACGCCTGCAGGGCTTCATATTCAATAGGCCTTAAGTATGTATATCCTCAGTATAGGGTATATACGGCTTAATTATGGCCATTTAGGCGCTATATGTTGTGTTTATGTGTTGAAAAGGGATGTGGCCTGTCGAATTCGCATGCCTCATGGGTGGCGCGCCGCAGCGGGCGCGCGTCGGCGTGGCCCGTTCCGACCTCTGGAATGGGTGGATTCGCGGGGTTTTGTTAGCGCGGTGAGGTCTTGCGGGCCGCGTGGGCCAGTCGGTCGACCGCTTCCGGATGGGGGTCGTAAGCGCCGGTCCGGATGTAGTGCTCGATGGTCGGGCACAGACGCGTGACGAAGGCGTCCCGCGGCATGGTGTCGTGGGCTTGGCGGGCGTTGTTCCGGCCGGGCATCAGGCGATTAAGGATATGCGCCGCGTCGGTGATGACGGCGGCGTTGCGCGCCTGCCAGCGCACGATGTCGCGGCGCATGTCGGTGGCGCAATCGCGCTTTGCACGGGTCAGCAGGCTGTCGTAGTTGTCGATCATCGCCGCGTAGACGAAGGCCTTTTGAGTGTCGGTCAGGCGAATGGCGTCGGGCACCCGCCCGTCCGTCGTCAATGTCAGCTTGGCCGGAATACCGCGCCGGGTGAACGCGGCCGGGTTCCAGTCGTAATCCCCGCCCGGGGCGGTTTCCGGCTCCCCCATGGCGGGCTCCGCCGCAACTTGGGGGGCGACGACGGACGGATGATCGACGACGATGCCGAGAAGCACGCGCAGGACGCCGAGGAACAGGATGCCGAGAATGAGAAAACGTTCGAGCCGGGACATGGCCGCACTTTAGCCGATTACCGGAACAGGCAAAGCTATTCCCACTCGATCGTGCCGGGCGGCTTCGAGGTCACGTCGTAGACGACGCGGTTGATGCCTTTGACCTCGTTGATGATGCGGTTGGCCGTGCGACCGAGGAATTCGTGGTCGAAGGGGTAGTAGTCCGCGGTCATGCCGTCGGTCGAGGTCACGGCGCGCAGCGCGCAGACGAAATCGTAGGTCCGGGCATCGCCCATCACGCCCACGGTCTGCACCGGCAGCAGCACGGCGAAGGCCTGCCAGATGGTGTCGTACAGCCCGGCGTTGCGGATTTCTTCCAGATAGATCACGTCGGCCTTACGCAGAATGTCGAGCTTGTCGCGCGAGATCGCGCCCGGAATGCGGATCGCCAGGCCCGGCCCCGGGAAGGGATGGCGGCCGACGAAGGTTTCCGGCAGGCCCAGTTCGCGGCCGAGTGCGCGGACTTCGTCCTTGAACAGTTCGCGCAAGGGCTCCACCAGGGCCATGTCCATGCGTTCCGGCAGGCCGCCCACGTTGTGATGGGATTTGATGGTGACGCTGGGCCCGCCCGTGAACGACACGCTTTCGATGACGTCGGGATAGAGCGTGCCCTGGGCCAGGAACTTGGCGCCGCCGACGTTCTTGGCCTCTTCCTCGAACACGTCGATGAACAGCTTGCCGATGGTCTTGCGCTTGACCTCGGGGTCGGTCACGCCGTCCAGTTCGCCCAGGAACAGGTCCGAGGCGTCGCGGTGGACGAGGGGGATATTGTAGGTGTCGCGGAACAGGGAGACGACCTGATCGGCCTCGCCCTCGCGCATCAGGCCGTGGTCGACGAACACGCAGGTCAGCTGATCGCCGATCGCTTCGTGCAGCAGCACGGCGACGACGGAGGAATCGACCCCGCCCGACAGCCCGCAGATCACCCGGCCGTCGCCGACCTGGTCGCGGACCTTCTGGATCGCTTCGTCCTTGAAGGCGGCCATGGTCCAGTCGCCGGCGCAGCCCGCGATGTTGTGCACGAAGTTGGCGAGCAATTTGGCCCCGTCGGGTGTGTGAACGACCTCGGGGTGGAACTGCACGCCGAACATGCGGCCCGACTCATGGGCGATGGCGGCGAAGGGCGATCCGTCGGACACGGCCACGGGGCGGAAGCCCTCGGGCACGCGGATGATCTTGTCGCCGTGGCTCATCCAGACCTGATGTTTTTCGCCCTTGGCCCACACGCCCGCGAACAGGGGGCAATCCTCGGTCACCTGGATGAAGGCGCGGCCGAATTCGCGGTGGTTGGAGGGTTCGACCTCGCCGCCGGTCTGGGCGACCATGGTCTGTTCGCCGTAACAGATGCCGAGCACGGGCAGGCTGCCCACGGCCGACGCCGTATCGAACAGGGCCTGGGGGGCGCGGGGCGTGGTCTGCTCATGGACGGAGGCCGGACCGCCCGACAGAATCACGCCCTTGGGGCCGAACGCCTGGATGAAGGCTTCGTCGACGGCATTGAAGGGGTGAATTTCGCAGTAAACGCCGGATTCCCGGACCCGGCGCGCGATCAATTGCGTCACCTGGGAGCCGAAATCGACGATCAGGATTTTTTCCGCGTGAAGATCGCTGTGTGACGCCTGAGACATGGGGTGCTTCTATCGCGAACCCATCCGTGAGTCACGCCCGGAGATGTCCTGATACACCGGAAAAATGCGGTTGCGGAAGGCGCCGGGCTACATCCGCGCCAAGCGGGCGCAGTTGACCGGGCGTTCGCCCACGCCCTGGTCGCCTGCGGCCATGAATACACGGTCGACAACATGGCGGCCGAGGGCGCTGTTGACGCGGTCGGCCAGTTGCTTGTCCAGGCCCGAAGCGGCGATGTTCGGCCAGGAGAACGGCCCCCGCACATTGGTCTGCATGAAGGATTTGACTTCCATCTGGATGCGCGCGAGGTCACGGCAGAACTCGGTCCCCGCCTGCTTATCGGTCACCCGGAAGGCGATGGAAATGGGTACCAGGGCCGACGATCCGCCCTGGTAATCGACCCGCGCCAAATAGGGCGAGACCTGCATGTCATAGACCTGGCCGCCGCGCGCCGCCGATTGCGCGCCGACGCCGTCGATCGAGCCGCCCGGACCGAGTATCCAAACGGCGGCGACGGCCGCTGTCATCGTGGTGCCAAGCGCGGCCCCTGCAACATAGAGGTTCACCGTTGCTCCCCTTTATCCACCTTCCTCCCCACGCATCCACCAAGCATCCAACAGAGGGAGGTTATGATTAATATTATCACCCTATCATATGGTTCGTTGTTCACTTTTTCCAGGGTCAGCCGCTCAGTGATGTAAATTGTTGAATTCGTGCCCATATATCTTGTGCCGGGCGGCGCGGAAGGGGCGTTCGGCGTTAACGGAATCGATACGGGATCCGGGGAAAATGGCCGCAATCGGGCCAGGGACAGGCAACGGACACATGGACATGACGGCATTAAGATACGCATCCTGTTCGCTGGCGGCCGCCGTTCTGGCGGCGGTTCTGTCGGCCGGCCCCGCCGCCGCGCAAACACCGCCGGGTGCCGCCCCGGAAGCGCCGCCGCCCGCCGCCAAGGCGCGGATCACCAAACGGGACTGCCGCCGTGTGCTTCGCCATCAGCCCAGCGGCGACGTCGCCTACAAGCCCGGCGTCGACGCGCGCGGCAAGGCCGTGGCCCCGGCCGACCTGTCGGGCGGCTTCAAGATGGTTCTGCCGGACGTGTTCGAATTCAACGTGACCAAGGATCTGACCGCCTACCTGGGCGGGGCGGAGGATCAATTGGCCGCCGACAAGGCCGCCGCCCTGGCCGCCGAGAAATCGGCCGCCGCGACGGATGCCGCCGTGTCGTCGGCCACACAATCCCTGACCGCCGCCCAGACCACCTATGACAATGCGGCGGCCGCCGCCAAGGCCGCCACGACCGCCGCCGCCGCGGCCCCCAATGACGCCGACCTGGCCGCCGCCGCCGCCACGGCCAGCGCCGCCGCCGAGACGGCGCAGACGGGGCTGGCCGCCACACAGTCCTATTACACGGCGACCCAGAACGCGGCGTCGGCCAACGATGTGTCGGCGGCCCTGTCGGGCGCCAACGCGGCGCTCAGCGCGGCCGAAAGTGCGGGTTATGTCTCCGGCGCCGATGATCAGACCGCCGCCACCGCCGCCGCGACGGCAGCCTCGGCCGCGGCCGCCGCCGATGCGGCGGCGCTTTCGGCGCGCGAGACCGTGGCGAAAAGTGCGGGGATGGAGCTGAACGTCGGCACCGTGCGCTTCAACATCAACACCGGCGCCATGACCTTCAACGGCCAGCCCTTGAACGACGCCGCCATGGGCGAGATGGCCGTGATCTGCCAGGACATCCTGTCCGGCGGGAAATAAAGGACATCCTGTCCGGAAAGTAAGGCCCGGCGGCCTAGCCTAGTAACACTGCTTGCGCGCTTCGCGGCACTGGGTCTGGCAGGCCTTGTCGGACCCGCAGGCCTTGCGGCATTGCTTGAACAGCGCGCCGCAGTCCTTCTGTCCCTGGCCCATGCCCGACCCCGAATTCCCCGTAACGCCGCATTGCATGGCGCAGGACGCCTTGGCGTCCGCGCCGTTCTGCTCGATACAGTTGCTGAAACAGACATGGCCCGCGTTCTGGCCCAGCTGTTCGCCGTGGAAGTGCAGCTTGCCCGTGTCATGGGCGCTGACGGCGGCGGGCAGGGCAAGGATCAGGGCGGCGATGGCCAGGCCAGCGAAGATAAGGCCAGCGAACAGGCGTTTCATGGGGTGGCTCCCGTCATTCAATGTCATCAATGCCCCCATGGTAGCGCGGCCGGGCGCAGGCGGAAACCGGGCAGGGGCGTGGGTTACGAGGGGGGTTCCGTCCGGCCCGCCGGGATTGTATACAATGATGACGAACGGGCGGCCGAGACCGCCCGCAACCGGCCTAAGCCGGACCTAGGGAGGAAAACCAAAAGATGTCCAAGCATCCCCACGATGAGTGGTCGCAGGTTCTGTTCCGTCAGTTCAAGGACGCGGGCGTGGACCTGTTCACCTATATCCCCGACGCCGGCAACGCGCGCCTGGCCGAACTGGCCGAGGAAGACAACGAAACCCGGCTGGTCCTTTTGACCACCGAGGAAGAGGGCGTCGCCATGGCGGCGGGCGCCGATCTGGTCGGCAAGAAGTCGGTCCTGATGATGCAGTCGTCGGGGGTCGGCAATTGCCCCAACTATCTTAGCTTTTCCAAGGGCGGCAATTTTCCCTGCCTGATGATGGTCTCCATGCGCGGCGACTATGGGGAGCAGAACCCCTGGCAGTACCCCATGGGCCAGGCCGTGGATAAAATCCTCGAAGCCATGGGCGTCATGGTGTTTCGCGTCGACCGCCGCGACGAGCTTGAGGCCGCCAGCCAGGCCGCCATCAACGCCGCCTTCCGCAACAACCAGGGCGCCGCCCTGATCCTGACCCAGAAGTTCCTGGGCGCGAAGGCGTTTTAGACGCAAATCCCGAGGGCGCCCGCAGGGCGGCCGACGACGATTTGCGCGGATAAAGGCATGATTTAACCACAGAGACACAGAGACACAGAGGCAGTGAGGAAAAGAGGGAGATGATTTTATTTCTTCTCATCGTCTCACCTCACCGTCTCACCGCCTCAGTGGTGAACTTATACGATAACGGCGCATGACGCTGTTTGAGGGAGGAACCTTCAATGACCAAGATTACGCTGGACCGCCGCGACCTTCTGGCTCCCCTGTTCCCGGACAAGGATAAATGGTTGTTCGTTTCCGGATTGGCCGGCTCGTCCAAGGACGCCGCCGGGCTGACCAACGACGGCCCCAACCTGTTCACCATGGCCGGCTGCATGGGCTCCGCCGTCGCCACCGGCCTCGGCATGGCGCTCTCGGCCCCGGAAAAACAGGTCGCCGTCATCACCGGCGACGGCGAATTGCAGATGGGCCTGGGCTCCCTCAACACGGTGGCGACGCAGGCCCCGGCCAACCTGACCATCGTCTGTATCGACAACGGCACCCATGGCGAAACCGGCGGCCAGGAAGGCCACACGGCGCAGCGCACCAACTTGGCCATGATCGCCCAGGGATCGGGCATTCCCAGCGTCCTGGAAATCGCCTCGGCCGACCAGATCGCGGATGCCCACGACTTCATCCGCAACCAGCCCGGCCCCCGCTTCCTGTGGTGCCGCGTGCTCCCCGGCGACCCCACGGCCTTCAAACGCAACTTCAACCCGGCGGAATGCCGGATCGCGTTTCGGAATGCGTATCTCGGGGCTTGATCGTCGCAACTCAGACAAAGAAAAGGCCGGGCATTGCCCGGCCTTTTTGTGTTCGGCGAGAGGTGGTTGGGTTAAATTTCCTTGATGTCACTTCGCGTCCTGGAAAAGCTATGTGTTGAGAGGTCTTTGATGCGTTATTTTGGTGGAATTGTTTGCATTTCTAGTTTGTTGTTTCTCGCTATCCCGGTATTCGCCCAATCGGAAAATATTTCATTGCGTCAGTACTTGGAAATGAGTGCTGATCAGCAACGTGAGATTCGAGACAGGATTTTGGGCAGGGCAGTTCCTGAATTTGTGACTCCCATGGAAGCGGAGCTCGGGCCAGAATTAGGGCTAAAGTTTGCGAATTGTTTTAAGCGCATGACCACCGATGGGCCAGATGGAGAGCCAAGCGAGTGGACACGCCAGATCAACGAAGCAACTCAAGTTTTTTCAAAGATGCAAAATCTGGAACAGAATCCCGATGAAAATTTCGGCGACTTGATGAAACGATTTCTGGCTCTTCCAGCAATGCAATGCATCATAGAAACCAGAGAATCTAATAAGAGGTGAGGTTGAGAGTAGGTCGGGGCGAAATCCAACTGACAACTTGCACCGCCTGCGCCCACCAAAAAGGCCGCGCATCAAAGATACGCGGCCTTTCGTCCCGAGGCTATCCCGGGTGCTAACTTGGTAGTGGACGCCAGGGCGTCGCGGGCGGCTTAGTCGTCGTCGCCGCTCGCCGCCTTCTTGTCGAGGTAGTCTTCCTTGTAGAGCTCGGCGCCCTCTTCCTTGAACTTCTCGCTCATTTCATCCATGCCTTCTTTCGCATAATCACGAACCAAGTTCGTGATTTCCATGGCGCAGAACTTGGGCCCGCACATGGAGCAGAAGTGGGCGGTCTTGTGGGCGTCTTTCGGAAGCGTCTGATCGTGGAAGTCACGCGCCCGGTCCGGGTCGAGGCCGAGGTTGAACTGATCTTCCCAGCGGAATTCGAAGCGCGCGCGGGACAGTGCGTCGTCGCGGGCGGCGGCGCCCGGGTGGCCCTTGGCGACGTCGGCGGCATGGGCCGCGATCTTGTAGGTGATCACGCCTTCCTTGACGTCGTTGCGGTCGGGCAGGCCCAGATGTTCCTTGGGCGTCACGTAGCACAGCATGGCCGTGCCGTACCAACCGATCATGGCCGCCCCGATGCCGGACGTGATGTGGTCGTAGCCCGGCGCGATGTCGGTGACGAGCGGCCCGAGCGTGTAGAACGGGGCTTCGCCGCAGACTTCCAGCTGCTTTTCCATGTTGACCTTGATCTTGTGCATGGGCACGTGACCGGGGCCTTCGATGATGACCTGGCAGTCCTTTTCCCAGGCGACCTTGGTCAACTCACCCAGCGTTTCCAGTTCGGCGAACTGGGCCGCGTCGTTGGCGTCGGCGGAGGAGCCGGGGCGGAAGCCGTCGCCCAGCGAGAACGACACGTCATAGGCCCGCATGATGTCGCAGATGTCCTCGAAATGGTCGTAGAGGAACGATTCCTTGTGATGGGCCAGGCACCACTGGGCGATGATCGACCCGCCGCGCGAGACGATGCCGGTGACCCGGTCGGCGGTCAGATGGATATGCTTGAGGCGGATGCCGGCATGGATGGTGAAATAATCCACGCCCTGTTCGGCCTGCTCAATCAACGTGTCGCGGTAGATTTCCCAGGTCAGGTCTTCGGCCCGGTCGACCTTTTCCAGCGCCTGATAGATCGGCACGGTGCCGATCGGCACGGGCGAGTTGCGGATGATCCATTCGCGGATGTTGTGGATGTTGCGGCCCGTCGACAGGTCCATGACCGTATCGGCGCCCCAGCGGGTCGACCACACCATCTTGTCGACTTCCTCGGCGACGGAGGACGTCACGGCCGAGTTGCCGATGTTGGCGTTGATCTTCACCAGGAAGTTCCGGCCGATGATCATCGGCTCCGTTTCCGGGTGGTTGATGTTGTTGGGGATGACGGCGCGGCCGCGGGCGACCTCGTCACGGACGAATTCCGGGGTGATGAAATCGGGGATTTCGGCGCCGAAGCTTTCCGCCCCGTCGCGGGCCTTTTTCAGGACCTCTTCGGGCAGGCGCTCGCGCAGCATGTTTTCGCGGATCGCGATGAATTCCATTTCCGGGGTGATGATGCCCTGGCGGGCATAGGCGATCTGCGTCACCGCCTTGCCGTCAATGGCGCGGCGCGGCGCGTTGCGCACGGGAAATTCGGGGACCAGATGGTCGTCGTCGACGTTGCCGTTGTCTTCCGGCTTCACGTCGCGGCCGTCATAGGGCTCGGTGTCGCCGCGGGCCTCGATCCATTCCTGGCGCAGCTTGGGCAGGCCGGCCTCGATATCGATATAGGCCTTGGGGTCCGTGTAGGGGCCCGAGGTGTCGTAGACCACGGTCGGCGCTTCCATGGCGCTTTCGTGGACATGGATTTCGCGCATCGGCACCTGCACGCCCGGCAGGGTGCCTTCGACGAAAATCTTGTTCGACGCGGGCAGCGGCCCGGTGGTGACATCGCCGGTGGTGGGCTTGCGGATGACGTTCATGGATCAGGACTCCCAAGGTCGCGTTATCAAATGGTCGCTCATGCGATCCGGATAACCAACGGCGCTTAAGGGAAAAAGAATAAGAGAGCCCCTTTGGGGGTTCCGTTCCCTACGCCGGTATTGCTCCGGATCAGGTTCGAAGGGTCACCGCGTTGTCCTCCTTCGCGCTGATGCGCTTCGGACGACCGTCGGAATCTCAGCCCCCTATCGGGGCCCCCCGTCGGAACAATTGGAATTTGGACATTCCCGGGCCCAAGGTCAAGGAATTCCGGATTTCACGCGGCGCGGATTTCGAGGGAGTTCGGGGTGGCGCGGATGATGATATCCTGCGGTGTCAGTTGGGTATGACCGACAAACTGCCGGATGACATCGAGTTCCACGGGGCGGACGATGTTATCGGCGCTGGCCACGGCCTCACAGCAGCGCAGCACCATCAAGGCCAGGTCGCGTCGGCCGATGAGCACCCGCAGGTTATCGAATTGTTCCGCGAAGAATTCCTCAAAATCGGAGGAGCGCAAGTCGTGGGCTATCAGACGCCCGCAATAGGCGCGAAAGGCGTCCATAACCGTATCGCGGTCCAGAGTGATGGCATTCCGGCTGCTGATTGAGCTCAGCACCATGTTGAAGCGGCTTTCCTCGATTGGTTCGACATGGCCGTCGGCGGCGGCCACGCTGGCGCAGCAGAACGCCAGACTGTCGCCCACCAGGTGGCTGTCGGAGATATTGCCGTTTATGGCATCGTGGGCCTGATTGCCGATGGTTGGCAGGTTGTCATCCAGGTGTTGTTCCAGCGCCTGATGCGGGGCGAGCAGGATGCGCTTGCGGTAGGCGGACGGAATCCATCCGATGAACAACAACCCGATCGCTAACGAGGCCACGGCGACCATTGTCTGGTTGGGCGGGTTCGGGCCGAGGAAGAGTTCTGTCGGCGGTGTGCCCGTGTTCCAGCGTAGGACCAGCCAATAGTGGATGATAATGGCATTGACGACGACAAGCAGGGCGCTGATCGACAGGCTTTCCAAGGCCCAGTAATACTTGGGCGGGGTCCGCTGGTAGTAGATGTCCGTGGCCAGAGAGATGGCGAAGGTTACGGTGAAGGTGGACAGCAGCCAGGGATGGGTCCATTCCAGCGCCTGGACTGCTTTGTCGAAGGCGATCCGGTTGTCGGCCAGATAGAGGGACCGGAACACCACCGTAACCACGACGTTGGCGGCGACGGCGGCCAGACTCGTTAGGAAATATCCGGGCAGAGCTTCGAACGAGGCCGGTTTGACGCCGCTTTTGCGCCACATCCCCTTTGAATAGACGGCAAGGCCGACGGCGACCACGTACATTGCGGCGACCATGGAGGCGGTCATCACGATGTGCCCTAACCCCCGCTGGAAATCCAGGCCCGAGACCGTGCCGACGGCCAGGAAGGACACCACCATCACGACGAAGATGCCGATTGCGACGACCGCAATGTGGGTGACGGACAGAACGGATTGGCTATCGTCGTCGAACGGCTCGAATCCCATCCGTAGCAACGCCTTGTTCCGGTCGTCTTGCGATTTCGTGCGCATCAGTAGGCCGCGCGCCACATATAGGCTGAGCGGCACCATGAAGGCCTGTAAAACCTCTCGTACGCTTTGCCGGTAGCTGTTGGTGAGTTCGTTTTGCGGATCAGCGTCGGCGGTGTTCGTCAGGCATTGGCTGACCTTCAGCCGAAGGTCGTCGTACTTGCGCATGATCGCCGCATAATCGCGCTGAGCCTGCTTGTGGACGGACTTGTAGTCGTCCCACTGGCCGCTATTGCGGTCTTCTTCTTCCGACGATTGGCGGGCCTCGGGATGATGGTGACGCCAATCCTTGATCATCAGGACGATTGATACGACCTTCGTCCAAAGGTGTTCCAGGGAGTCTTCATGATCGAAGCGGGCGGCGCTGTCGGGCGCACGGCGAGTGACTTCCGTGCGGACCGTGGCGCGGGCTTCTCGTGGCGTGCTGAACTTGGTGTGGCGCAAGCCCTTGCCCAGGCGGCGCACCATGCGGGGGATGCTTCCGATCCCATGAGCGAGAGCCCTTAGCCGCTCGTCTAACGCCTGGAGACGCTGCGACGACGGCAGCAGCGACGTCAGAAGCATGGCGCTGAGTAAGGGCGGGGCGAGGTCGCCTTCTTCGCCGCTGAATTCGATATTAAACAGTCTGAATACGGGGTCGGTGTATTCCGAGGATAGGGAGAAAAAGGCCGTCAGGGTGATGAACACCATTTCGATGGTGATGATATAAAGCCCCGCCGACAACACGAATCGCTCGAAGGTTGTCGAGTGGCGCGCAAGCAGGTTGGCTGTCCCTTCGACCGGCAGATTGAATCTCTTATAGGCGAAATACCCGACCACAAGTGCGCATATCAGCAATGTGAATGAATCAGCGCTCATCACCATACTCCCCCGGCATGTGTACAGCTGTGTGTCTATATATTAGCTAATTAAGATTTAATATAACACCATGGTTGTATTACCGTCGCCAGAATTTTTTATATGGCGCTAACCCATAGCGGCAGGCTGCGGGACTTTCGGACATGCCGCCGACTCTTTTTGGTCTATCCGACGGCCTATGTATTGTTGTTATAATCATCAATCATGCGAGGTGTGATCTCAGTCCTGTTCGCTGGTCTGACGATGGTGTCCGTACCGGCCGCCGCCGGCGAACTGGCGGGGCGCGCCTGCGTCATCGATGGCGAGACCCTGATGCTGGGCGGCAAGCGCCGCCACACCAAGTGCGAGGGCGGGGATATCGTCAAGCTTTGGGGTGTCGCCGCCTTTAAGTTGAAGCAGACCTGCGACCATGGCGGCCGCGCAGTGCTGTGTGGGCGCTATTCGGCGGCCATGCTGCAGGAAAAGATCAAGACGGCGGAAATCCGTTGCGAGGAAAAGGCGACGGCGTTCGGCGGCATCACCATTGCCGAATGTTTTGTCGGTGCGGACAACATCAATCAGCACATGGTGGCCAACGGTTTTGCGCTGGCCAACCGCAAGGATACGGAGCGCTATACGGGCTATGAGGCCCAGGCGAAGGCTCAGAATAAGGGCATGTGGGTGACCAAGTTCACACCGCCCTGGGACTATGTCGGCCGCTAGGCCGGGCCGACATAATTCAGTCGCCACATCCCGGGCCGCCCCCTAATATCCCCATCATGCTGTCGATCCGAAACCTTCGCGCGCACCTGGTGCAGGTTGACGACCTGGACCTGGACGCGGGCGACTGCATCGCCGTCATGGGGCCATCCGGCTCGGGAAAAAGTCTCATGCTGCGGGCGTTGGCCGATCTCGACCCGGCGGCGGGCGAGGTCACGCTCGACGGCCGCGAACGGATGTCCATGACCGGCCCGCAGTGGCGCCGCCAGGTGATGTATGTCGGCCCGGAATCGGGCTGGTGGGAAGACCGCGTGGGCGATCATTTCGAGGATCCGGAGGCGGTCACCGGCGTGTTGCAGCGCCTGGGTTTCAAGGCCGACGCATTGACCTGGCCGGTGTCGCGCCTGTCCACCGGCGAGCGCCAGCGCCTGGCCATCGCCCGCGCCTTCGACCGGGGGCCGCGCGTGCTGCTGCTGGACGAGCCCACGGGCGCCTTGGACCAGGCGGCGACGGCGCTGGTCGAGGGCGTGATCCACGATTTCCTGATGGACGGCGGCATCGTCATCCTGGCGACCCATGCCAAGGATCAGGCGGCACGGCTCGGCAAACGGCTGCTGACCATGACCGACGGCAGGCTGTCCGCATGACCAGTCAGGCCATTCCTCTGACCGCGTTCGACCTGGCCCTGGCGGCCTTGCTGCTGGTCATCAACGGCGGCCTGTCCCTCTGGCTCGGCCTCGGCATCACCCGCTCGCTGGCCATTGCGGCCCTCCGCATGACGGTGCAGTTATTGCTGGTCGGTCTGGTCCTGAAAGCCCTGTTCGCGCAGCAGTCGCCCTGGCTGACGCTCGGCGTGGTGGCGATCATGGTCGGCTTTGCCGGCTACGAGATCATGAACCGCCAGGACCGCAAGCTGACCGGCTGGTGGTCCTATGGGATCGGCGTTTCGACCATGACCTTCGCCGCCATTTCGGTCACCTGCCTGGCCTTGACGACGCAGCTCAAGCCCGACCCCTGGTGGGATGCGCGCTATGCCGTGCCCATCCTGGGCATGATCCTGGGCAATGCGATGACCGGGATCAGCCTGGGCCTCAACACCTTGTTCAACACGGTGGTCCGCGAACGCTGGGCCGTGGAGGCGCAGATCGCCTTGGGCCATCCGCGCGAGGTGGCGCTGCGCCCGTTCATCCGCCGCGCCCTCAAGACCGCGCTGATGCCGACCATCAATTCCATGGCCGCGACCGGGGTGGTGTCCCTGCCGGGCATGATGACGGGCCAGATCCTGGCCGGTGCCGACCCGGTGGAAGCGGTGAAATACCAATTGCTGGTGATGTTCCTGATCGGCGGGGCGACGGGCATCGGCGCCGTCATGGCGATCTATGCCGCGGTCTGGCGCATCACCGATCCGCGCCATCGCCTGCGCCTGGACCGAATAGAAGGATCCGACCAATGACCGACACCATCACCGCCGTGCGGGCCCGCCCCGTGGTCGTGCCCATGCGCCGGCCCCTGGCCACGGCGGGGGGCGTGGTATCGGAAGCGCCCTTGGTCCTGGTTGATGTCGAGACCTCGGGCGGCATCACCGGCCGCGCCTATTCCTTCGCCTATCAGGCCTGGGCGCTCAAGCCGTTGATGGCCATGTATGCGGCCTTGGGTGAGCGCATCATGGGCAAGCCTCTGGACCCGCAGGCGGTGCAGGCGGACCTGATGGCCATGACCCGCCTGGCCGGGGCCAAGGGGGCGGCGGGGCAGGCGATCTCGGGCCTCGACATGGCCTTGTGGGATGCCGCGGCCAAGGGTAAAGGCCAGCCTTTGTACAAGTTGCTCGGCGCCGAGGCGGTTGCCACGCCGGCCTATAATTCCAAGGGCCTCGGCATGATCGGCGTGCAGGCGGCGGCCAAGGAGGCGCGGGACCTTCTGGACGAAGGCTTCGCTGCGGTGAAGCTGCGCCTGGGCTATCCGACGCTGGAAGAAGACGTCGCCGTGGCGCGGGCGGTGCGGGTGGCGATCGGCCCCGACGTGCCCTTGATGAGCGACTACAACCAAAGCCAGGAGGTCGAAGAGGTCATCCGCCGGGTCAAGGCGCTGGCGGCGGTGGACCTTTATTGGGTGGAGGAGCCGGTCCATTACGACGATTTCTACGGCCATGCGGCGCTGCGTGCCGTGGTGAAGACGAAAATCCAGACGGGGGAGAATTGCTGGTATCCGGGCGAGATGGCGAAATGCATGGCGGCGGGCGGATGTGATTATTTCATGCCCGACGCGGGCAAGATCGGCGGCGTCACCGGCTGGCTGGGCGCGGCCAAGCTGGCGGCGGCGGCCCACCTGCCGTTGTCGAGCCACCTGTACCCGGAAATCAGCGTGCACCTTCTGGCGGCGACGCCGACCCGCCACTGGCTGGAATACGTCGACTGGGCCGAGCCGATCCTGGCTGACCCCTTGCCCGTGACCGACGGCCATTGCCACCCTGCGGAAAAACCCGGCATCGGCATTGAATGGAACGACCGGGCCGTCGATAAGTATGGGGTGTAATCCCCAGCCCGAAAGTTCCCGCCATGACCGATACCATTGTCTTCCTTGATCACGGATCCCTTGCCCCCGGCACGGTGCTGCGCCCGCCCGCGTTCGCCCATCAATGGATCGACCATGACGAGACCAAACCCGGCGAGGTCGCGGCCCGCATCAAGGATGCGACCATCGTGGTCTCCAACAAGATCAAGGTGGGGGCCGCCGAGATGGACGCCGCCCCGGGGTTGAAGCTGATCGCCGTCTGCGCCACGGGCACGGACATCATCGATCTGGCCGCCGCCAAGGAACGCGGCATTACCGTGTGCAACGTGCGGGGCTATGCGGAACATTCCGTGCCGGAACATGCCTTCGGCCTGATCCTGACCCTGCGCCGCCAGATCATTGGCTACCTCGCCGACGTGAAGGCCGGCAAATGGCAGCAGGCCGGCACTTTCACCTTCTTCACCCACGAACTGCGCGACCTCTACGGCACGCGCCTGGCCATCGTCGGGCGGGGGTCCTTGGGCCAGGGCGTTGCCACGATCGCAAAGGGTTTCGGGATGGAGGTCGTGTTTGTCGGCCGCAAGGGCGATGCCGCGCCGGATGCCCCCCTGATCCCCTGGGACGAAGCCATCGAGACGGCGGACGTGTTGACCCTGCACTGTCCCCTGACACCGGAAACCCGCGGCATGATCGGGTTGGATGAATTCAAGCGCATGAAGCGCACGGCGCTGATCATTAATACGGCGCGGGGTGGCCTGATCGACGAGGATGCTTTGGTTCAGGCCCTGACGGAGGGCCTGATCGCGGGCGCGGGAATGGATGTTGTGTCGTCGGAGCCGCCGCCTGCCGATCATCCCTTCATGGCCCTGGTCGGGCGGCCCGATTTCATCCTGACCCCGCATACGGCCTGGGCGGGAAACACGGCCCGCGAAGCCATGGCGGAACAGCTGATCCGCAATATCGAGAACTTCAAGAACGGGACGCCAGCCAACATCGTTTAGGCGCCGTCATGGCCGGGCGTGACCCGGCCATCCATGGGGACCCCCGGGTCAAGCCCGGGGGTGACGGGAAGGTTGCGGTTGGCGGAGGCCATCCTCATCTAGGGGCGGCCCCTAAGGCGTGATGTCGCTTCCCGGCCGTTTGGCGACCTCGGTTGTGCCGGCGGCGGGTGCGTCCTGAGGGCGGCTGCCGTCGGGCGGGGCCCAGTCACCGGGGCCGCCGGAAAAGCCCGCCGATCCCATGCCCGCCATGCCCGGTTTGGGATGGCGCAGGGTTTCCGGGTCCTTGTAGCCGCCGAAGAACCGCCGGATGCCGCGCCAGATTTTCGGCACCAGCCAGATCACCAGCAGGGCGAACAGGCCGAGGCCGATCAGGAAGGCGACCGGGTTGAATACGGCCAGCGCCAGGCCGCCGAACACCAGAAAGTCCTCGAACAGACTCATGCCCCAGTTGGAGAACGGTTCGGGCGAGGTGTTGATGACGGCGCGCGATCCCGCCTTGGCGGCGTGGGTGCCGGCGGCGATCATGCCGCCGCCCAGAAGGGCCGCCACGGTCTGCAATTCGTCGTTCATGAAATCCAGCCCGCCGACGGCACCGGCGGCCATGAGCGCACCCGCCGGGATGCGGATGAAGGTATGGATCAGGTCCCAGATGGAATCCAGGCCGGGAATCTTGTCGGCGAAGAATTCGATGAAATACAGCAGTGCCGCCGCCGCCAGCACCCAGGTCGAGGACAGCACGGCCATGCTGTCCGGCAGGGAGATCACGCCGAAGGCATCCAGACCGCCCAGGATCAGCACGGTGGCATACAGGTTCAGTCCGCTGCCCCAGGCGGATCCCAGGGCGACGGCAAGGGCGGTCAACGGCTCCATTGGGGGCTCATGCCTTTTCGTCGGGAATGTTGGGGAGGTCGTCCACGTAAAGACCGAGTTCCTTCGGCTCGATCCCCAGGCGCGAACACAGGCTGACGACCTCGATCTGTTCGGTTAGGTTGTCTTCGCCTTCGACCTCGAGAATGCCCATGCAGACCCGCAGGATGAGCGACGCCGTTTCCGGGTTGTCGGCCACGGGTTCGATGCGCTGGAAGGCGGCTTCGCGCCCTGTTTTCGGATCGTCCTGGATTTCCGCCGTGTAATCGTTGAACAGGTCGACGGCTTCGTGGGGGTCGAACACCTGCAACTGTTTGATGGCCTCGACGATCTGGTCCAGGCGCATGCGTTCGGGAAAAGTCACCTGCCCGTCGGCGGCGCAGACCAGGGCGGCGGCCGACATCACGGCCTCCAGGAACGGGCGGTTCTGGTGCCGCGCCATCTGCTCCCGATACAAATCCGTCAGGGTGTCGAGCACGCCCGCCATGACCTAATGCCTCCGTTGCTTCCCTCGTCTCGATTATTGGCCGAGGGGCGGGGGTGAGGCAACGGCTTATGGGCGGGTCAGTAGGGCGTGAGGGTCTTCAAGGTGTTCGTCAGGGTGTCGGCGAATTCCTCCGCCGCTTCGTACATCACCCAATGACCGGCGTCCTTGATGATGTGGAAGGGGGCCTCGGGCTGGAAGCTTCGGATGATTTCCTTGCGCTTATCCAGGCCCTCCTGGCCCATCACGGTGATGTCGTGTTCGCCCCAGATTCCGGCCATGGACGCCTTGATGTCGGGCAGGGCGCGCAGCAGCCGGTCGGTCAGCGAGATCGGCCGCGAGCGGATACGCCCGCGTTCCAGATTGCGGCGGTGCAGGTGCACGGCCAGATCGTCGATGTTGGCCGGGTCGTGCATCATCAGGATCTGCAGGTTGCGGCGCTGCAATTCGTCGATCTCGTCGTCGGTCATGCCGTCCTCGGCCAGGGCCGTGCCCTGGGGCGGCGCGTGCAGCACGCCGAAGCCGCTGGCCCCGACCATGACGAAGCTGCGGCAGCGGCCGGGTGTTTTCGACGCGACGACGCTGCCGATCAGGCCGCCGAAGGAAAAACCGGCGAGATGGAAGGTCTCGCCCGCGGGCACAAGCTGGTCCAGGCCGGCGACGAGAATATCGGCGATGTCATCGGGGGAGGTCGGCTTGGGCGGGGCGCCGCTGTCGCCGAATCCCGGCGTGTCGGCGGCCAGCACGGTGAAATGCGGCGTCAGCAGGGGAATGGACTGATACCAGTGGGTCCACGACCCCCAGCCACCGTGCAGCAGCACGAGAGTCGGGCCGCCGCCTTCCCAGCGGTGCCAGATACAGGGGCCGTTGGGGCCCGGCGTTTCGATGCGTTGAGCTTTGGCGGCAAGGGCCGCCACGTCTTGGGCGAGGGCTGCGTGGTCCATGATGTGAGAGTTCGGCCTTTTTGGATCAGTCTTTTTCGGAGATGTGAATGTAGCCGCGTTCAATGGCGTGGGTCAGTTCCTCATAGGCCTTCTTGGCTTCTTCGTAAATGTCGCGGTATTTGCGCAGGTTGGTGATCTCGGCGTCGGAGGGGGCTTCGCCCTCGGCGACGTTGGAAATGTTGAATGAGGCCTGTAGGTAGCGGCCACGCAGATGGGCCACGGCGCGGGCGAAATTGATGACACGGGCCTCGTTGATTTCGGGAATCATCGGGCCGATGATTTCGCGGTTGGCCTGGGAAATCAGTAATTCCGCCTTGCGCAGGAACTGCTGCTGACGGCGCAGGTCATCTTCGTAGGAACTCATGGCGTGCTCTCTGAGTGTTGGGCCTGTTGGGAATTTTTAGCGGAAAGGCGGGGGAATGTCTGCATCGACGGGCGATACGATGATGGTCCCGCGATGGACCCACTGGTCCGGTTGGCGTCAGCGATGAAGCGGCGCGACGAAATTGGTTAAAGCGCAACCCGGACGCGGAAGGTCCGGAAAGGACGGGCCCCTGACTCAGTCGGTCGGGTGGGGGCCTTCCAACGGATGATCGTTTTCGCGGGGGGCTTGCATGTGCTGGGCCTGTTTCATCTGTCTTCTCCCGATGAACGAAAAACCCGGGCCAGGGGAGCAATCCCTGGCGCCGATGCCTCGTCCGACGTCTCCGCCACACAAGGCGTTTCCACCTTCTGGTAGCGTAGCAACAATACCATAACGAATCGTTAAATTCGATAATAAAATTCCGATATTATGTCAACGGAAGAAATTTTATATCGCGATGCGGTGCGTCGTTTCGAACAGGGGGCCGAATTCCCGGGTTTCCGCAAAGGCCGGCGGCAAGGCGAGGCCGTCTTCGATGCCGAGCCACAGGCGCAGCATGTGCCGCTTTTCGCCGGATGCCGGTTCCGGGTCCGTGAAGGCGGTGCGGGCGTGCAGGGTGGTGAAGTTGTTGCCGACCACCATGTCGCCCGGCGACATTTCGAACGACAGATGGAAATTGGGGTCGTCGCAAAGCGCGTCCAAAAGGTCCATGGCCTCGATCTGGGCATCGGTCAGTCGGGGAATTTCGTCGGACCGCTGGGCCAGGTCGATGTAATGGCGTTTGTACATGACGAACCAATGTCCGCCGTGGAACTGGAAGATCGGCAGGGCCTGATACCAGGGCCGTCCCGGGAGGGCCTGGCCGCGGGCGTCGAAATAGAACGGTTCGGTCAACACCTTGGCCAGGTCGGGCCGACGGCGGAGGATTTCGTTGAACACGGTATGGGCGCTGACGATCAGGGACTTCCCGCCACCCGTTGACTGACGCCGGCACAACAGGGCGAAGATGTCGCCGCCATCGTTGTGGAAGGGTTGCGCCTCGTTGGTTTGATAGGTGCGCACGTCGGCCTGTTTTTGCAGGTTGGCACCGGTGTCGCGAACGTCGTGCAGCAGGGTTTGGCGGGCATCCTGGATCTGCGGAATGCCCAGATACTGGCCCATGCCCCAGATCATCCGCCTGGCCTGTTCCTCGTCCAAATTCCCCAGTCCCGTGCGCAGCAGGAAGAACCCGGTGCCGAAGGCGGCCTCGCGGCGCAGGGCGGCCAGGTTCTTTGCAAAGGCGCCAACGGGAAAATCATCGGCGGTCATCGTCAGGGGATCGCAGCCGGCGCTGGCGTCAAGTGCGCCCATGATGGCGGCGCGGTCCGCGTCGGATATTTCGACGATCCAGGAACGAGATCCGGCCAGCTGTGGGCCGGTCCAGCATGAGGCGCCTTGGGCGGGTTGCAGATTGTCGTTGGTCGTGGTGGGCATGGCTTCCTCTCCGGCAGACTAATTTTGTATACAATGTTAATCTGATTTTTCCAGAACTGCGCAGAAAAATCCATCGGTTCCCGTCGACGCTGGTGACAGGCGCAAAAAATCGCCTTCGTTGGGCGGCGGCCCGCCGACGGTTTCCGTCCAGACTTCGGCCAGCGGCAGGACTTGGAAACCGGGGACCTCGGCCATGAACCAGTCGATCTGTTCCTCGTTCTCCTCGCGCAACAAAGAGCAGGTGGCGTAGACCAGCCGGCCCTTGGGCGCCACCAGGGACGCCGCCTGGACCATGATCAGGCGCTGCATTTCGATCAAGTGTTCCAGGTCGTCAGGGCGAAACCGCCATTTGGCGTCCAGGTTGCGCCGCCAAGCCCCCGTGCCCGTGCAGGGCACATCGGCCAGCACCCGGTCGGCCATTTCGTGGTTGGCCTTGACCCAGCTGTCATCGCGCGCCGAGACGACCTGTCGGCGCACCATGTCGGCACCGGCGCGTTTCAGGCGCGGCGCCATGCGGTCCATGCGATAGCGCGACACGTCGCAGGCGATCAGGCGGCCGCGCGGTGCGCCGTCCTCAATCCCCTTGTCGCCGCCGGGCCCAAGCGCCGCCGCCATGGCCAGGGTCTTGCCGCCGGCCCCGGCGCAATAATCGATGACGGTCATGCCCGGGCGCACACCGCACAGCAGGGCGATAAGCTGCGAGCCTTCGTCCTGAACCTCGAACAGGCCGCGCTTGAAGGCATGGGTGCCACCCAGCCGGGCGCGCGATTGCAGCCGCAGGCCCAGCGGCGACAGCGGTGTCGGCTCGACCTCGATGCCGTCGCCGGTCAATGCGCTCTGCACCTGTTCCCGGGTCGCCTTCAGGGTGTTGACGCGGAGGTCCACGGACGCGGTCTGGCTTAGCGCCTGAAGTTCCGTTTCCAGCCGCCGCCCGAAGATGGCGCGCAGGGAGGGGCCCATCCAGGAGGGATATTCAAGGCGCACCCAGTCGGGCATGTCGATGTGCATGGGCGGACGTCCGTAAAGGGATTCCGCCAACTCCTGTTCCCGGTTGTTGAGGGTCGGCGGGCAATGGCGGGTGCCCGAAAACAGCCGCGCCAATTCGTCCGGCGAGACCCGCTCGTAGACCGCCATCTGGGCCAGGACGCGGGTGCGCGGCGTTGAATCGAGGACCACGCCCGTGCGCTGAATCCACCAGTCCAGACGGGCGCGGTGGCGCAGGTTTTCATAGACGCGGTGTGTCACGGTGCGGCGGTCGCCGGACCCGGCATAGCGGCGGGTGCGGAAATAGGCGTCGATGACGGCGCTGGCATCCTGTGCCTCGGCGGCGATCTGCGCCAACAGTTCAATGCAGGCTTGTACGCGGGCGCCCGGCGTCATGGATCGCGCTCCCTGGTGTTGCTGGATTGTTGAAGTGTTCTTCTTTGCGCCAGAGATTACCCGCCGGCCCGCCCGGGGGCCAAGGATTTCCGTCGGGGACGGGAAGGGACACGGGGGATCGCAATTACGTGAGTCGCGTTTGAAATCGCGATCAGGGCGGGAAGATCGTGGTATAAGGGCGGCGTTCCCGGGTGCGGACGCCCGCACCCCGATGCAGGGGAGTGGCCTGACGGTGTTGTACCGATATCTGCTTGTCGCGCATTTCCTTTTGGTCAACGTGGTCGCCCTCGGTTTTGTCGGGGCCGCCTATCTTCAGGGTTGGCTCGATCCCATCATCGACGCTCCGCTCCTCGAACTGACCGGCGTGATCTGCGCCGTGTTCGCTTACGGCACGGCGCTGGCGGCGTGGAAGGTGTGGCAGACCGGCCGCCAGGCCGTTGAGGTCGGGGACGGCCGTCCGTCGGCCGGGTCTCCGGCCGCGGCCTATATGGCGGCCCTTGCCGCCGGCGATGATCGGGAGGCCGACCGCGCGGCGCAGATCCTGCGCCTGACCTTGTCCAACCGCATCGTTGTGGTCCGCCATATCGCCAATGCACTGGTCCTGCTGGGCCTGATCGGTACGGTCTTGAGCGCCATCATCGCTCTGTCGGGGGTCGACCCGGCGGCGGCGTCCGACGCCAACAAAGTCGGGGCCATGGTCGCGACCCTGATCAGCGGCATGTCGGTGGCGCTCAACACCACGTTGGTCGGCTCGATCCTCTATGTCTGGCTCATCGTCAATCACCGCATCCTGACCACGGGCACGGTGCGGCTGCTGACCGCCGTCCTGCAGGCCCCCTCGGCCGCTGACGGCACCCGCCGTCGCCAGGCCGCGGAGTAAGGACGGAAAGGCAGCAAGGAAACGCGCGGGCGCCATGGAAGAGCTCGACACTTTTGATGACGAAGATACCGCCGGGACCGTTTTCCGGGATGTCATTCTGCTGGCCCTGATCGGCTTCGTCGCCATGGTGGTGATGCTGCTGCCGCATTTGCAGCCCCCCCAGGAACAGCGGGAAGAGGCCAAGGCGCCGGGCAACGTGATGGTCGAAATGCATTGGCCCAACGACATGCCCTATGACGTCGACCTATGGGTCAAGGCGCCGAACGAACTGCCCGTCGGGTTCTGGAACCAGAGCGGCCTGACCTTCAATCTGTTGCGCGACGACCTGGGGATCGAAGGCGACGCCACGGACCGCAATTACGAAATGACCTACAGCCGCGGTGTCCCCGCCGGGGAATACGTGGTCAACGTTCATATGTACGGTCCGCTGCCCAGGGGAATGACGGTGCCGGTGCGGGTGGTGGTCAGCGTCAAGCGGCCGTTGGAAGAAGCCGAACAGATCGCCGCCACGACGGTCGAATTGCGCAGCAAGAACCAGGAGGAAACGGCGTTCCGCTTTCGCCTGGATGGCGAGGGACACTTGGTCGAAGGCAGCGTCAGCAAGCTGCGCAAGCCCCTGATTACCGAATTGCACTGAGCCCCAGGCAAGGAAACCGGCCATGGACATCATCTATTACATCTTCACGGCGATGACCCTGACGGCCTTCGTCCTGGGGGCGCTCGCCGTATGGGCGCCGCGCCGGACCTGGGTGCGCTTCGTCGCCGTCGCCGCCGTTTCGCTGTTCCTACCGCTGGCCTATGTCCAGTTGATGGAGCTTTTGTCGCGGCCCAAACCCATGGAATACGCCTGGTACGAACGGACGCGGGATAAGGCCGTCGTGCTCGGCGTCGATTTCGACGAGGGTCAGGCCATCTATCTATGGCTTCGACTGCCTGAGGAGGTCGCCCCTCGGTACTATTCGATTCCGTGGAATCCGCGCTTCGCCGAACAGTTGCAGGACGGGCTGGAAGACGCCGTCCGGCGCAATTCGGTCCTGATTATCACCAACCCGTTTTCCAGGCAGGGGCCGGAAGACCTGGGCGACCTCAACGTGGAAATTCAGCCGCCGCCGCAACCGCCCCTGAAGGCACCGCAGGTGCCGCCGCGTATCATCGACCCCCGGGAATTCAAGATTTGAGGAACTGCGAATAACGTAAGTCGATTCAAGGCACTATACCTAAGGCATAGGGGGCTTTGGCCGGCTTTTGCGCGATAATGCGCGCCCCTGTCAGTTGCAAAGGAGCACATCATGGCTGACAAAGAATCTGGCGATCTGGACGAACCCGTTCCCGAGCCCATCGACGACGAGATCCGCGCGGAGCTCTCCCTGATCTATACCAAGGCCAACGATGCCTTGCTGTTCGTCAAGGCACAGCAGTGGTGGACCGTGGGCTCGACCCTGGCGGTCTTCATGGGGCTGTTCGTGATCGCCAAGCTGGTCGGGGCCAAGGCGGGATATGTCAGCGCGCTGACCGGCCTGATCATTCTCATGACCTGTGCCTGTGTCTTCATGCTGGTGATCTATCAATTCTGGCAACACAACGAGCTTGCGCGCATTCAGGCCGTGGCCAGCCACTTCAGCGCCACGTTCCAGAAAATCCATGCAATCAAGTCATCAGCGGAAGGAAACTTCCACCGCTATACGTTGTTGGCGTTCATGATCGCCCTGGTGATCCTGGGGGCGATCATCACTTATATGGGTTTGGACCAACTGCCGCGCTGGCCGCGCTAGGGAAGGCTCAGTAGAGCACTTTCTTGTAGCGTTCTACCGCTTCTTCGGTGGTTTCATCGGCGATGTTCTGGTCGCCGGTCTGGGCGCGCATCATCTCCGCCGCGGTCGGCAGGGCGTCGCGCGGAACGCGGGCTTCCGGGTCCCACAGGCGGGAGCGCATCAACGCCTTGGCGCAATGCATGAAGGCTTCCTGCACCGTGACCACCAGGCAGCTTTTGGGCAGCTTGCCGGAAACCTCGAACTTGGCGAGCAGATCCGCATCGTCGCGAATCTCGCCCGTACCGTTGATGCGGAAGGTCTCGTTGATGCCGGGGATCAGGAAGATCAGGCCGACGGCCGGGTTGGCCAGGATGTTCGCGTAGCCGTCGAGACGGTTGTTGCCGGGGCGGTCGGGAATGGCGACGGTCACGTCGTCGAGAACCTGAATGAAGCCAGGCAGGTCGCCCTTCGGCGACACGTCGGCACCGCCGGGGCCCTGGGTCGCGATTACCACGAAGGGGCACAGCGAGATGAACCGCCGGGAATTCTCTTCCAGCCGATGGAAGACCTTGGTCACCGCGCGGCCCTTGGGTTCGGCATAGAGTTCACGCAGTTGCTGTTCAGATTCGATGCGCGCCATGGGGGCTGTCCTCTTAGGGTTCCGAGCGGTAGTTGGGGGCCTCGCGGGCGATGGTGATGTCATGGACGTGGCTTTCGCGCAGTCCCGCCCCGGTGATACGGCGCATTTCCGGCTTGGTACGCAATTCCTGGATGGTGGCGCAGCCGGTATAGCCCATGGCCGCCCTGAGGCCGCCGACCAACTGATGGACGATGGTGCCGAGCGGGCCGCGATAGGGGACCCGGCCTTCGACGCCTTCGGGTACCAATTTCAGGCTGTCGGAGACTTCAGCCTGGAAGTAGCGGTCGGCCGACCCGCGCGCCATGGCGCCGAGCGACCCCATGCCCCGATATGACTTGAACGACCGGCCCTGGTAGAGGAACACCTCGCCCGGGCTTTCGTCCGTGCCGGCGAACAGCGATCCGATCATCACCGCCTCGGCCCCCGCCGCGATGGCCTTGGCGACGTCGCCGGAATACTTGATGCCGCCGTCGGCGATGCAGGGCACGCCCGCCTTGCCGCAGGCTTCCGCCGATTCCATGATCGCCGACAATTGCGGCATGCCGACACCCGCGACCATGCGCGTGGTGCAGATGGTGCCCGGCCCGATGCCGATCTTCACGGCGTCGGCACCGGCGTCGATCAACGCCTTGGCGCCCTCTGGCGTGGCCACGTTGCCACCGATGATCTGGGTGCGGTTGGACATTTTCTTGATGATGTTGACGGCGTCCAATACGCCCTGGGAATGGCCGTGGGCCGTGTCGACCACGACCACGTCGACCCCGGCGTCGATCAATGCCTCGGCCCGCACCCGGCCGTCGTCGCCGACCCCGGTCGCCGCGGCGACGCGCAGCCGGCCCTGGTCGTCCTTGCAGGCATTGGGATGGGCCTGTTCCTTTTCGATGTCCTTGACCGTGACCAGGCCGACGCAGCGATAGGCATCGTCAACCACGATCAGGCGCTCGATGCGGAACTTGTGCAGCAGCCGCTTGGCCTCGTCGCGTGACACGTTCTCCTTGACCGTGATCAACGGCAGGTCCGGCCGGTTCCGGGTCATCAGTTCGCTGACTGGTTGCTTCAGATTTTCGGCGAAGCGGATATCGCGGTTGGTGATGATGCCGACCAGTTTGCCCGTGTCGCGTTCGACCACGGGCATGCCGGAAAACCCGGTGTGCTCCTTGATACGCAATGCATCGGCCAGGGTCTGGTCGGGGAACATGGTCACCGGGTTGATGACCATGCCGCTTTCGAATTTTTTGACTTTGCGGACCTCGGCGGCCTGATCCTCGGGCGTCATGTTCTTGTGCAGGACGCCGATACCGCCGGCCTGGGCCATGGCGATGGCCAAAGCACTTTCCGTCACCGTGTCCATGGCGGCGGAGACAAGCGGAATGCCCAGCGTGATCTCGCGGGTCAGGCGGGTTGTCGTATCGGCGGTGTTGGGAAGAACATTGGACGCAGCCGGGACCAGGAGAACATCGTCAAACGTCAGCGCTTCTCTCAGGTCGGCCATGCCATCCTCGTCTGTGGGTTCGAGTTGGCGGCCCATCATACACATGCGCATGGCCTTGCCAAGCACCTTTGCGCACCTGCAAAACCCCTGGGTTTCGGCGGCTCTCAGGCCTCGGGATCGGGGCGGAATCCGGTCGCGACGACGTAGCTTTCGGCGGAATCGGCGCGGCTGGCCGGCGGCTTGGCGTGCTTGACCATGGCAAAGCGCCGCTTCATTTGGGCCAGAAGCTCGTTTTCCGTGCCACCCTTCAGCACCTTGGCGACAAAGCCGCCGCCGGGGGCCAGAACCTCGCAGGCGAAATCAAAAGCCGCCTCACACAGCCCCATGATGCGCAGATGGTCGGTCTGCCGATGGCCGGTGGCGGGTGCGGCCATGTCGCTCAGCACCAGATCGGCCGGGCCGGTCAGGGCGTCCTTGATGCGGTCCGGTGCGTCGGGATCCATGAAGTCCTGCAGGATTACCGTGGCGCCTTGGACCGGGTCCATGCCTTGAATGTCGATGGCCACGACCTGCCCGCCTTTCGGGCCCTTGCCGGCGCCGACGGCATCGACGGCGACCTGGGTCCAACCGCCGGGGGCGGCGCCTAGGTCGACCACTCGGGCGCCCTTCTTCAGCAGACCGAACATGGAATCGAGTTCCAGCAATTTGAACGCCGCGCGAGAGCGGTATCCCCGCGCCTTCGCTTCGGCCACGTAAGGGTCGTTCAACTGACGTTCCAACCACATCTTGGACGACGTCTTGCGGCCCTTGGCGGTTTTCACGCGGTTGTGCAGACCGCGCCCGGAAAATTGCGTCGTGCGCGTTTTCGTCGTGCCGGGGCGGCCCGAACCGGATCGCCCGGACCCCGACCCTTTAGAACCCGTGCTCATTGCTTGACGGCGTCCTGCATCATGCGGACCAACAGGCCTTCGCGCACGCCGCGGTCGGCGATGCGCAGCCGCCCGGCAGGCCAACGCTTGGTGATCGCCTTGAGGATCGCGCAGCCCATGACCATCAGGTCGGCGCGTTCCGGCCCGATGCAGGGCAGGGCCTTGCGCGCCTCGCAGGGCATGGCCGACACCCGGTCGGCCAGCCGTTCGATATCGGTGAAATCCAAAGTCAGGCCGTCGACCAGGGAACGGTCGTAGCGGCTCAACCCTAAGTGAATAGCGCCCAGGGTTGTCACTGTGCCCGAGGTGCCCAGCATCAGGGCCCCTTCGCGGGCGAAGGTTTCGGAAATCCCGTATTCGGCGTCGAACGGGGCAAGCAGGGCATCAATCTCCATTACCAGGCATTGAAAGCGGTCGGCGGTGCAGTCGGGCGACGCGTTCTTTTCCATCAAGTTCACCACGCCGATCGGCAGCGACAGGATGCCGATCGGGTGCGGCACGCAGGTCGTCAGGTCGATCCAGCTCAATTCCGTCGATCCGCCGCCGATGTCGAACATCAGGGCCCTGGAATGGCCGCCGGTCAGCAGCGGCAGGCAGCCCGCAAGGGTCAGGGTGGCCTCTTCCTCTGCCGGGATGGCTTCCAGCAGAATGCCGGTTTCCGCCTCGACCTTTTCAAAGAAGTCCTTGCAGTTGACGGCCTGGCGGCAGGCTTCCGTCGCGATATGACGCGACCGCACGACGTTATGGCGCCGGATTTTGCCGGCACAGACGCGGAGCGCCGAAATGGTCCGCTGGATGGCGTCCTCGCACAGGTTGCCCGATTTCCCCAGGCCTTCGCCCAGGCGGACGATGCGGGAAAACCCGTCGATCACCACGGGGCCGTCGTCGGACGGCTCGGCGATCAGCATGCGGCAGTTATGCGTGCCCAAGTCGATGGCCGCAAAGCAGGGCGCACTGCCCTTGCTGCGGCGGCGATGCCGGTGCGGCGAATTTGCTTGGGGCCACTTGGCCATGAAGACTTCCAACGGTTTACTGCGGGTTATTCCCGCTTGACCGCCCATTCTAGTGATCGGCGGCCCCGGGTCCACCAATTCTATATCGTAATTAGGGTTTTGGCATATACGACGAAAACCGTGTCTCGTCAGTTGCGTTCCCGAAAGCCAATCGGTATATAACCGCCTTGGCGCGATCTGGCCCTTGCATATGGGGCGGCCCGCCGGACTTTCCAATGGGGTGTGGTGTAATTGGTAACACGACGGACTCTGACTCCGTTATTCAAGGTTCAAGTCCTTGCACCCCAGCCAAAATGAAAAGGCGCTCCCCGATCAGGGAGCGCCTTTTTGATTCCGTATGCCGTGGGCGGCGGCGGCTCAGGTGCCGGCGCGCCGTTCCTCGGTGATCGGCTCGCTCGCTTGGCGGCGGTCGGGGCCGATGTAGGCGCCGGCGGCGACCTGCGGTTTGCGCTGGGCGGCGATGGCCGAGACGATGCGGCGCAACAGGGCATCCGCCGTCACCGGCTTGATCAGAATTTCGTTTACGCCGGCGTTCATGGCGCGGGAAATCTTCATGCGGTCGACCGAGGCCATGGTCATGATGATCGGCAGGTTGGGGGCCGGGCTGCCTTCGGCGCGGCGCAGAAAGGCCGTCAATTCAACGCCGGGAATGGCTTTCAGGTCCCAATCGATGATGGCCAGATGCGGTTCCTGGGTGCGCACGAGGCCAAGCGCCTCGGCTCCGTCGCGGGCCAGATGCATGTCGCGCACACCAAGCTGGGCGAGGGTGCGGCGCGTCTGGTGCAGGAAAAAATCCTGACTGTCGCCGACGACCACCGATAGTCGCGCAAACCGATCATTCTGCGGGCTCCCGGGTCGGAACCGCGTGTTCGAGATAATTCCCATGGACCTGTTCTCCTGTCCGCGTTTCGGCCCCCTTCTGGGACCACCTCGCGCAGGATAAATCGCCAGGAATTACCAACTGGTTAAAAAACCTTAAGGTTTGCGGGAGGGGCTGGAATTGAGCGCCGACAGGACGCCCATCCTGATATAGAAAAAGCCATGATCCAGGAAATACCTTTATCCGGTGTCTCCCCCCTGGGGCGGGCGCGGCTTGATTGGCGGGATGGCGTGCCGTGTTCCGCCGACTTCGGGGACATCTATTTTTCGCCCAAGGGCGGCCTGGATGAGGCGCGCCACGTGTTTCTCGACGGCATCGGCGGGCCCGAGGTCTGGCGAGGGCGGCCCCGGTTCACGGTCGGCGAATTGGGATTCGGCACCGGCTTGAACGTGCTGGCCCTGTGGGATTCGTGGCGGCGCACGGCCCCGGCGGATGCGCGCCTGCATATCGTCTCGGTCGAAGGCTTTCCCCTGGAGCCGGGCGATCTGGCCGACGCCCATGCGGGGTTTCCCGAACTGGGCCCACTCGCGGCGGAACTGCGGGCGGCCTATCCGCGCCGGGTGCCGGGGTTCCATCGTCTGCGCCTCGACGGTGGCCGGGTCGTCCTGACCCTGCTGTTCGGCCCGGTCGGGGAGATGCTGGAAAAACTGACCGCCCGTATCGACGCCTGGTTCTTGGACGGCTTCGCGCCCCGCCGCAATCCGGAAATGTGGACCGACGGCGTATTCCGCCAACTCGCGCGTCTGAGCGCGCCGGGGGCTCGTGTCGCAACCTTTTCCGCCGCCGGCACCGTGCGCCGAGGCTTGGCGGCGGCGGGGTTCGTCATGGCCAAGCGTCCGGGGTTCGCTGGCAAGCTGGAATGTCTGGCGGGCCGGTTCGACGCCGCCCCCGTGGATGACGGGGACGTTCCCTGGTACGCGGCCCCGCCCCCCCTCGGCCCGGGTGCGGCGGTCGCCGTGATCGGCGGCGGCATCGCCGGGCGGGCGGCGGCACGGGCCCTGGCCGGGGAAGGCTTCCACCCGGTTCTGTTCGACGCGGGCGATGTGGCGGCGCAGCCGGAACGGGTGCTGATGTCGCCCCGTTTGGCCGGCCCGGACGATGTTTATGGCCGCTTCATGGCCCAGGCGTTCCTGCAGGCGGAAGGGCAGGGCGGCCTGCCGCCCGCCTCGGGCGCCCTGCATCTGCCGGCGGCGGCCGAGGTGCCGCGTCTTCAAGATTTTGCGGCCCGCCTGGGCTGGGACGGCGGGCTTGCCCAGTCCGTGGATGCGAAAACGGCCTCGGACCTTGCCGGAATTAAGACCCCGCGCGGCGGCATGTGGTATCCGGCGGCGCGGTTCGCGGGCCCCGCGACTGTCCTGGTATCGGCGATGCGAACGGCGCGGGTCACCGGGCTGTCTCTCGCCGATCCGGGCTGGCGGGTTGGCTTTGAAGACGGCGGAACGGAAACCTTCGATGCCGTGGTCCTGGCCGCGGGGCCGTGGTCGGGGGCGTTGGTCCCCGGCGGTATTCCGGGTCTCCGCGCCAATCGGGGACAACTGTGTCATCTGCCCGCCACGGCGGCCTCCGCCCGCCTGCGCCTGCCGGTCAAGACCAAGGCCTATTGGCGGCTCGTATCCGAAGGCTTCCATATCGGCTAT
>CAXAVJ010000036.1:0-31004 GCA_963972065.1 uncultured Rhodospirillaceae bacterium | reverse complement strand
ACGAGGTCGCGTTTTTCCCGCCGGTGACGGGCGGCTGACAGGGCAGGGGTCATCGATGATCCGCGTGCAGACTGAAGATTTTGACCTGGGCGCCGAACTGAAGGCGTTGACCGCGGGCAACCACGGCATCGGCGGCCTGTGTTCCTTCGTCGGCCTGGTCCGCGACATGGCGGGCGGCGAGGAAATCGGCGCCATGACCCTGGAACACTATCCCGGCATGACGGAGAAAGAGTTGGCGCGCATCGAGGCGGAGGCCCAGGTGCGCTGGCCCCTCGACGCGACTCTGATCATTCACCGCTATGGGCGGCTGGAGCCGGGTGACCAGATCGTCCTGGTCGCCGCAGCCTCGGCCCATCGCGAGGCGGCGTTCGAGGCCTGCCACTTTCTGATCGATTTCCTCAAGACCAAGGCGCCGTTCTGGAAGCTGGAAGGCACGTCCGACGGGGGCCAATGGGTCGATGCCCGGGATTCCGACGACGCGGCTACCCGGCGTTGGGCGCAAACGTCCGGAAAGGCCGCCGAGTGACGGCCGGGGCTCCCGCCGCCGATATCGACCCGCAGGACATCGATGCGGTGTTTTTCGATTTCGACGGCGTGCTGGTTGAATCCAACGAGGTCAAAATCGAAGCCTTCCGCCGCCTGTACGAACCCTTTGGCGACGACGTGGTCGAACGGGTAATCGCGGAACACATCCGCCACGAAGGGGTGTCGCGGGTGGTCAAGTTGGAACGCTTTCACCGGGAGTTTCTTGGCATCGCCTTGGATGACAAGGGCCTTGCCGATCTTGCGCAGACCTATTCCGAGATGGTCGAGGCCGTGGTGGTCGCATGCGAGGCCGTGCCGGGGGCGACCGAGGCCCTGGACGCCTGGGCCGGGCATTGCCCGTTGTACGTGGTGTCCGGCACGCCCCAGGAAGAACTGCGGCGCATCGCCCATCGCCGCGGCCTGGATGCATATTTCCAAACCGTGTTCGGCTCACCCCGCGTGAAGCCGGACATCGTCGGCGCTGAACTTGCGCGCATCGGCGTGGCGGCGGACCGCGTGCTGTTCGTCGGCGATTCCCTGACCGATTTCGACTGCGCCCAGGCCGTGGGCACCCGTTTTCTCGGCCGCGTGCCGGCCTGGCGGGAAAGCCGGTTCCCGGATGGGACCGAGGTCGCCCAGGACATGTGGCCCCTGGCCCTGGCCGGGGGGGCGCAAGCCATGCCGCAGGCGGAGGCCGAGGCATGAGCACCGGCGGCGATCCCGAAGACGCCTACCATCCGCCCAGGGCCTATCGCAACGAGCGGTTCCTGAAATCACCCAGCGCGCGGGGGCTGCGTATTCTTTCAGAGTATATGGAACCGGCGGCCCGTTTCCGTGCCTTCGACGTGGCGGACACGGTGGTATTCTTTGGTTCGGCACGCATCCTTTCCCGGGACGAGGCGGAACATAACCTGCAGGCCGCCCGCGCCCACGGCGGCGACGTCGCCCGCGCCGAGATGGCGCTGGATATGTCGCGCTTTTACGAAGATGCCCGCGAATTGGCCCGGCGCCTGACCGAATGGTCGAAGAGGCTGGAGGACACGCATAAACGCTTCCTCGTGTGTTCCGGCGGCGGGCCAGGGATCATGGAGGCCGCCAACCGGGGGGCGTCGGAAGCCAAGGGCATTAACATCGGGTTGGGCATATCTTTGCCCCACGAACAGCACGCCAATCCCTATATCACCCGCGAGATGTCCTTCGAATTCCATTACTTCTTTATGCGCAAGCTGTGGTTTATCTACCTCGCCAAGGCGCTGATCGTGTTTCCGGGCGGTTTCGGGTCCATGGACGAACTTTTCGAAACCCTAACCCTGACCCAGACAGGGAAGATCAAGAAGCACATGCCCATTGTGCTGTATGGCCGTGATTTCTGGGACGATGTGCTGAACCTGGACGCCCTGGTGAAATACGGCACGATCAATGCCGAGGACATCGACCTCCTGCACGTGGTCGACACGGTCGACGATGCCTTTACCTATATCACCGGCGAACTGGCCAAGAGCTTGGATGCGCCCAAGGGACCGGGGCTTTAGGCTTAATCGGTCACCCTATACTTTATAGTTTTCGGTATAACCTTCGGTCATATTTCAATTTATGCACCCCTCCGTTAAGTTGGGGGCATTATTCGGTCGCGATGCCGGGACCTTACGTCCGCGAACGGTGCTCCAGGAGAATTAGTCAGAATGTCGGGTGCAAGCCTTTCACGGCTCAGCATTGTATGGAAGATGTTGGCGCCGACCCCGCTTGTCGTGCTGGTCAGCCTTGTCGTCGTGCTGTTGATCGTGCCGCCCATGGTGCGCACCAACGTCGAGGCCGCGGCCCGCGACGCCGCCCTTGAAACCATTCATCAGTACAAAACCGTGCGCGGTATCTACAGCCGCAACGTCGTCAGCAAAGTGCTCGCCCATCCGGAATTTTCCGCGACCGTGGAGCACAGCGACAACATCAACGAAATTCCTCCGCCTGCGACCTTCATCCTCGATATCAGCGAGGCCCTGTCCAAGGAAGGCATCTCGCTGAAATTCTATAGCCCCTTTCCCTTCGCCAACCGCGCCGACCGCGAACTTGATGCCTTCGGCGCCAAGGCTTGGGAGTTGTTGTCAGCCAATCCCGAAGCGGTGATTAGCGAAGAGACGAGTATCGACGGCCATCGTGCCTACCGTGTTGCCGTGGGTGATGTCTTTCGCCAGCAAACCTGTGTGGATTGTCACAACTACCACCCTCTATCGATCAAGAAGGGATGGAAGTTGGGTGACCTGCGCGGCGTGTTCGAGGTGGTCGTCGATGTCGAACGCTTGTTGGATACGGGCGACAGGGTCAGCCGCTTTGTAATTCTGGCCTTCGTCGCAAGCGGTTTGTTGATTGTCCTGGTTGGTGTGATGATTGGCCGTCCCATTGCCCTGCGCCTGAGCGAGATGCGGGGTGCGGTGCAGGCAGTTGCTGATGGGCGATGGGATGTGGATATCCCGGCATCCGGTTCCAACGACGAGATCGGCGCCTTGGGTGGGGCCTTGAAAGTATTTCGCGAGAACGCCAAGCGGCGGGTCGAATTGGAAGAAGAGCAGCTTGATCTGTACAATCAGATCAAATCGCAGATCGTTCTGTTGACGGATACAAACAAATCCATCGAACGGTTCGTGCCGAACACTTTCCTTAAATTGTTGAAAAAAGAAAACGTCATCGACGTCAAATTGGGCGATTATGCGCTGCGTGACATGTCGGTCTTGTTCACGGATATCCGTGACTTCACGACGCTGTCCGAAACGATGACGCCCAACGACAATTTCAGCTTCATCAACAATTACCTCGGCCGCATGGGGCCGATCATCCGCGACCACAAGGGGTTCATCGATAAGTACATCGGTGATGCGATCATGGCGTTGTTCGACGAACCGGACAATGCCTTGGCGGCGGCCGTGGACATGTTGCAGCGCCTGGAACGTTACAACCAGGAAGAACGTATCCGATATGGCCGCGATGCCATCCGTATCGGCATCGGCATCAATACAGGTTCTTTGATGCTCGGCACCATCGGGGAAAAGGACCGTATGGACGGCACGGTGATCAGCGATGCGGTCAATCTGGCAGCCCGGGTCGAGGGGCTGACGAAAGAGTATGGCGTGCCCTTGATGATTACCGACAATACCCTGAACGCCCTGTCGGACCCTGGGAAATACTCGATCCGTCCGCTGGATTCGGTGATGGTCAAGGGCAAGACCAAGCAGGTCACCGTGTTCGAAGTCCTCGACGGGCTTTCCGATCATGAACGTGCGGCCAAGGAAGCCACCCTTGATACTTACTTGGCTGCGATCACGGCGCGCAAGGCGGGCGATCCGGTTCGCGCCAAGAAGCTGTTCGAGGAATGCCTCGCCGCTAATCCGGAAGATGCGCCGGTACGCCTGCATTTGTGCCGGCTGGCGGCCGACGCCTAAAGGGCTTCTTTGCCGGCACGGCGCACGGCTTTTCTCTGATCACCATTTTTGTATACAATCTCTCTCATAAACATAAGATTGTGGGAGGCTTTCCGTGAAGGCGTTGAGTGAAGATCAGGTCGCGGGATTTCGCCGCGACGGCTATCTGTTTCCCGTTCCCATGTTGTCCCAGGACGAGGTTGCGGCGGCGCGCGCCGACCTTACCCGTTACGAGGCCTGGCTGGGCAAACCGCTGCCCGAGGCCGAGCGCAAGTGGCGGACCATGCCGTTCGCCCATCTGCCCTGGTTCAACAAGCTGGTTCGCGACACCCGCGTTCTGGATGTGGTCGAGGATCTGATCGGTCCGGACATCCTGGTCTGGACTTCGACCTTTTGGATCAAGGAACCGCATTCCCCCCATGTCGCCGCCTGGCATCAGGACAACGCCTATTTCGGCCTGGACCCGTCGGAAGAGGTTTGTGCCTGGCTGGCCCTGAGCGATGCGGATGCCACGGCGGGCTGCATGAACGTCATTCCCTGGCGGGGCGAGACGCCGCGCGTTCTGCATCACGCGCCGGCCCAGGTCGACGTCAGCATCAACCGGGGCACGCAATCGGTGGTCGAACCGTTTGACGAGACGGCGAAGGTGGCGATGGAACTGAAGGCGGGATCGTTTTCCGTCCATCACGGGCTGTGCATGCACGCCTCGGCACCCAACGGCGCCGACTACCGGCGTATCGGACTCGGTTTCAACTATATCCCGGCACATGTTCGGACGGCCGGATCGGTCCGCATGGCGGCCATGCTGGTGCGCGGTGAGGACCGTTGGGGGCACTTCGATCTGATCGATCCGCCCGGCGGCGAATTCAGCCCCGAGGCCCTGGCCCTGCACGACGAAATCGTCGGACGCTACGGCGCCAACTACAGCGAGCAGATCGAACAGCACCGCCGGACGTTCGCGGCGGCTGAATAGGTTCGGCCGCTGCGCGGTGGCAAGGCGCGGCGGCTATTCCGCCGCGGCACTTTCCGTCTTCTTGCCGACGGCCTTTTCGTAGTCTTCGATCAGCCAGTGGGTGATCTGCCCCGGCGTGAAGGTCATGTCGTCGATCTGGCCGACGGGCGTGACTTCGGCGGCGGAACCGGTGAGGAAGATTTCCGTCGCCTTTTTTAGTTCGTCCGGGAAGATCGCCCGTTCGATGACCTCGATCCCCCGGGCCTTGGCCAGGGCGATCACGGTCTGGCGGGTAATGCCGTTGAGGAAGCAGTCCGGCGTCGGCGTGTGCAGCTTGCCGTCGCCGAACGAGATGAAGATGTTCGCCCCCGTGGCCTCGGCCACCTGGCCGCGATAGTCCAGCATCAGAGCATCCTGGCAGCCGTGCGATTCCGCCGTGTGCTTGGACAGGGTGCAGATCATGTACAGGCCCGCGGCCTTGGCATGGACCGGCGCGCATTCGGGGGCCGGGCGCTGCCATTTGGAGGTTTCCAGCTTGATGCCCTTTTCACGCAGTTCCGGCGAAAAGTAGCTGGGCCAGTCCCAGGCGGCGATGGCGACGTTGATGCGGTTCTGCTGGGCCGACACGCCCATCATTTCCGATCCGCGCCAGGCGACCGGGCGGATGTAGCCGTCGACGATGCCGTTTTTGGTGCAGGCATCGATGCAGGCCTGGTCGATTTCTTCCACCGTATAGGGGATTTTGAAGCCCAGGGTTTGCGCGGAATAGAACAGCCGTTCCGTATGTTCGCGCAGCCTGAAGATTTGCCCCGAATACATGCGTTCGCCTTCGAACACGCAGGAGCCGTAATGCAGGCCGTGGGTCAGAACATGGACGCGGGCGTCCCGCCAATCGACCCATTCACCATTGAACCAGATCAGACCGTCGCGGTCGTCGAAGGTAGCAGCTGCCATTGTAATATTCTTTCGTCCGTCCGTTTTTCCCAAGAACGATGTTGCGTTTATTATCAGTCTCGGGCATATAAGTCAATAACACTGACTTATTTTTACGGGGCTTTCGATCGCATTTTCCGGCGGCCCCGGTGAAGGAAACCGTCATGGATGAACAGGCCCCCTGGGTCCAGCAGCAGGCCGACCCCCTGGCGCCACGCGACGACGACCTGCGCCACGCCATGGAACTGCTGTTCTTCGCCTACCGTGACTTCACGGGCGAGGCCGATGCCGTTCTGGCCGATTACGACATGGGCCGCGCCCACCACCGGGCGGTCTATTTCATCGGGGCTAACACGGGCATCAGCGTGTCGGAATTGCTGGCGATCCTGAAGATCACCAAGCAGTCCCTCAACCGCGTGCTGTCGACCCTGATCGACGAAGGCTATGTTGTGCAGGAAACCGACGATGGCGACCGCCGCCGCCGGCTCATGCACCTGACGCCCAAGGGCCGCGATCTGGAACAGCTTTTGACCCGCCGCCAGTCGGCGCATGTCGCCCGCGCCTACCGTGACGCGGGGCCGGACGCGGTCGAAGGGTTCCGCCGTGTTTTGTTCGGCCTGATCAACGAGGCGGACCGCCATCGCGTGACCCTCCCCGGCGCCGCGGCCCACGGCTGACGGGCTGCCGCGTCCGGCCCGATCATGATAGGATTTGCACCGGCCCTGTGGCCGCTTGAACGCTTGACCGCATGGCACGGGGGAGTGATGTCGTGAACGCCGACCTGCCGCATCTTCTTGTCGTTGACGACGATGGCCGTCTGCGCGACCTGCTGAGCCGATTCCTCACCGAGAACGGCTTCGTCGTGGTCACGGCGGCCGATGCGGCCCAGGCGCGCAGCCGGCTCAGCCATTTCGACTTCGACGCGGTGATCCTGGACCTGATGATGCCGGGGGAAACGGGGCTGGAGTTCGCGCGCGATCTGCGCACCCGGTCGGCCATTCCCATCCTGATGTTGACCGCGATGGCGGAGACCGAGGACCGTATCTCGGGCCTGGAGGGCGGCGCCGACGATTATGTGGTCAAACCGTTCGAGCCGCGTGAACTGCTGTTGCGCATCCGCAACATCATGAAGCGCACCCCTCAGGCTCAGGTTCCCGGGGACGACCTTCATCTTGGTGACTTTCTGTTCCGCCGTGACCGGGGGGAATTGTCGCAGGACGGCCGCCCCGTGCGTCTGACCGACCTGGAGGCGGGATTGCTGAGCGCGCTTGCCGCGCGCCCGGGCGATGTGCTGACCCGCGATGACCTGATCGCCCGCACGGGTGCCGCCGGCGGCGGGCGTGCCGTCGATGTACAGGTCACCCGTCTTCGCCGTAAGATCGAACCCGATCCCCGCGATCCCCGCTATCTGCAGACCGTGCGGGGCAAGGGCTACGTTCTGCGCCCTGATTGAAGATCCGGCCATGCCCCTTCAGACAACCATCAAGAACGCCCTGCCGAAAAGCCTGCTCGGCCGCGCCCTGCTGATCATCGTCACACCGCTGATCCTGTTGCAGGTGGTGTCGGGGCTGATTTTCTACGAAACCCATTGGGACAAGGTGTCCTACCGTCTGGCGCGCAGCGTCGCGGGCGACGTGGCGGCCATCGTGCAACTGGTTACCGACGATCCCAGCGAGGAAGCCCGCGAGCGCGCCGCCGCCCTGGCCGGCCGCAACATGGACATGTTCGTGACCTTTCTGCCGGGCGCGATCCTGTCCAACAAGGCGGTGCCGCCGGCCAACGACCTGGAAGACGTGCTCGACCGCTCCATGCAGAGCTTCATCGTCAAACCCTATCGTTTGGATTCGGAAAGTTCCGACCGCAACGTCATCATCGACGTGCAGCTTGCCGATGGCGTGCTGCGCATCACCACCACGCGCAAGCGGCTGTTTTCGACCACGGTCTATGTCTTTGTCATCTGGATGATCGGCACGTCGTTGATCCTGTTCGGCGTCGCCACAATTTTCATGCGCAATCAGGTGAAGCCGATCCGAAGGTTGGCCCGCGCGGCCGATAACTTCGGCAAGGGCCGGGACGTATCGAACTTCAAGCCCGAGGGGGCGACCGAGGTTCGCCAGGCGGCCCAGGCCTTCATGGCCATGCGCGAACGCATCCAGCGCCAGATCACCCAGCGCACGGACATGCTGTCCGGCGTGTCCCACGACCTGCGCACGCCGCTGACGCGGATGAAGCTGCAATTGGCGATGTTCAAGAACGTTGATGGGGTCGACGACCTGTCCGCAGACGTTTCGGAAATGGAACACATGCTGGAAGGATATCTTGCCTTTGCCCGCGGCGAGGGCACGGAAAAACCGGCGCCGACGGATCTGGGCATGCTGCTGGAGGACGTGGTCGGTCAGGTCCGCCGCCGTGGCCGGCCCATCGACCTGCATCTGGAGGATCGGTTGAGTCTGCCGCTGCGTCCCAACGCCTTCAAGCGCTGCGTCACCAACCTGGTGGAGAACGCGGCGCGCTATGGCCAGCATGTGTCGGTGCGGGCGGGACACCGGGGCGACGCCATCGAGATCACCGTGGACGACGACGGCCCGGGCATTCCCGAGGATAAACGTGCGGAGGTGTTCCGGCCGTTCTTTCGGCTCGACGATTCCCGCAACCCGGAAACCGGTGGGGTCGGGCTGGGCCTGACCATCGCCCGCGACGTGGTACGTAGCCACGGCGGCGAAATCCTGTTGTCGGAATCGCCGACAGGGGGCCTGCGCGGCCGCATCCGTCTTCCCCTATAGGCAGGCCGGGCCCTATAGGCATATCGGGCAGGATGCTTACAGCGGATTTCATGGCAATTCCGCCGATCACATCTATAATGGGAAAAGATCAAGTAGTGGTCCGATAATCAAGGCACCGCGGCCCTGGGAGGGTTCGGCTTGGTGTCTGGGGGGTGTAGGTGGCTGATTCCCTTCCGTCGAAAGTTCTGATTGCCGACGATCACGCCCTGTTCCGCAAGGGGCTGGGCTCGCTGTTGGAAATCATCGATCCCGACATCACGGTCGTCGAGGCCGCGAGCTATCCCGAAGCCCTGCGCACGGCCAACGAAACCGACGACCTGGACCTCGCCCTTGTCGATCTGGGCATGCCGGGGATGGAACGGTTCGCCGGACTGAACGCCCTGATCCGTTCCCTGGATGGCGTGCCGGTGGTGGTCGTGTCCGCCGCCGAAACGTCCGAAGAAATGAGCCTGGCCATGGACTGCGGCGCCCATGGCTACATCCCCAAGACCCTGGACAGTTCCGTGGTGGTCAATGCCGTGCGCAAGGTGATCGCCGGGGAAATCTATCTGCCGCCGACGCTGCTCGATTGGGCCCCCGGCGGGGCCAAGACCGAAGGTCCGGGCGGATTGCACTTGACGCCGCGCCAACGCGACGTGCTCAACCTCATGGCCGGCGGCAAGTCAAACAAGGAGATCGCCCGCATCCTGGGGCTCGCCGAAGGCACCATCAAGCTGCATGTCACGGGCCTGCTGAAGGTGCTCGACGCGAACAACCGGACCCAGGCGGTGATCAAGGCGGCATCGCTGGGACTGACACAGGGCCTGGAACAGGACTGACCGCGCCGACAAGGAGGGCGCCATGACGTCCCGCTGTTCCCCTGCTGACCATGGCACCAGAAGCCGGGAAAACAAAAATCATCCATTGAACGTCCGCCGCCAATCAGGCACGGCGGTCGTTGCCGTCCCGGTATTGATTTCGGCGGCGCCGGCATGGGCGCAATCCGGTGAGGCGATGGCCCATCCGGGGCCGGCGATCATGGTTGGACTGACCGTGGCGGTGGTGGCGTTCCTTGTCGGGTTGTGGTGGGGCCGCCGCCGTCGCGACCCGGCGGGCGTGGCGGTTCCCGAAACACAGGTGGCGGAAGCCCCCCGCCGGCGTGCGATGACGGCCGCCGAACGAGATGCCGAAACGGACGCCCATTACCGCATCATTTCCGAACTGACCTCGGACGTCGTCTATGCCTATGACGTCGCCCCCGACGGTCGCGTGACGTCGAAATGGCAGGTCGGCGGGATCGACGGTCTGGCCGGGCAATCCGGGCAAAGCGACGCGCCCCTTGCCTGGCTGACCCAGATTCATCCCGACGACGTGCCGATCCTGGAATCCCGCGATCAGCGCCTGCGCCTTGGCATTCCCTCGACAGACGAATTCCGCCTGCTGTCCGCCGACGGCCGGGTGCGCTGGCTGCGCGTCTATTCGCGCCCGGAACGGGGCACCAGCGGCGAGGTCGTGCGCGTGGTCGGCGCCGCCAAGGAGATCACCCAGGACAAGCGTTGGGAAGAGGCGCTGGCCGATTCAGAAAGCAAGCTGCAGGCGACGTCGCGTACCGCCCGCGTCGGTTATTGGGAACATTTCCCGGATGATAACCGCACCATCTGCTCGCCCGTTCTGTGGCGGATCTGGGGCTTGCGTCCCGGTCGTGCGGGGCCCACGGGCAAGGTCTTCCTGGACATGATCCATCCCGACGATCGGCCGCGCATCGCCGCCGCCTATGAAGATCCCGTGCCCAACTGCCGGCATGAATATCGAGTTCTCCGGCCCGACGGCACGGTGCGCTACGTCTTTGAGGATCTTAGCGCCGATTTCGACGAGCACGACCGCGCACGTCGGCTGTTCGGGGTGACTCAGGATATTACCGAACGCAAACGGGCCGAACAGGCGCTACGCGATTCCGAACTGCGCTATCACGCCATCGTCGAAGACCAGACGGAACTGATCCGCCGTTGCACCCCCGACGGGGTCCGGACCTTCGTCAACGAAGCCTATTGCCAGTATTACGGCGTGCCCCGTGAACAGCTGATCGGCCGGCCCGTCGGCTCGGAACTGAGCGACGGCGAAGCCGTCCTGCGCCAAACCATCATCCGCCGTATCGGCCCGAAAAATCCGATCGAGGAGAACCTTCATCGGGTCGTCGGGCGTGACGGCAAGGTCAGTTGGCAGCAATGGACCGAACGCGCGGTGTTCGACGACGACGGGCGCATGGTGGAAATCCAGGGTGTCGGCCGTGATGTCACGGCCACGAAAGAGGCCGAGGAAATGCTTGCCGAGGCCAAGGATGCAGCCGAGCTGGCGAGTGCGGCCAAGTCGCGCTTCCTGGCCGCCGCCAGCCATGACCTGCGCCAGCCCCTGCAGGCGCTGGCGATGTTCGTCAACGTGCTGTCGGAACGGGACCTGGACGACAAGGCGAAGCAGCTTATCAACCGGATCAGCGATTGTTCGGACGCCCTGGAACGCTTGCTCGGCTCGTTGCTCGACATTTCCAAACTGGATGCCGGGCTGTTCGTGCCGCAACGGCGCGATTTCAACCTGGGCGCGGTGCTGGAACGCCTGTGTTCGGAAATCCGCCCGCTGGCCGAGGAGAAGGGCCTGCGGCTTAACATGGTGCCTTGCGCGCTTCTGGTCGACAGCGATCCGGGCTTGCTTGACCGTCTGCTGCGCAATCTTTTGACCAATGCGGTGCGCCATACGGAAACCGGCAAGATTCTCGTCGGCTGCCGGCGTGCCGGGGCCAATGCGCGTGTTGAAATCTGGGATACGGGCGTCGGCATTCCGGACGACCAACTGGATATGATCTTCGAAGAGTTCCACCAGGTCGGGAACCCGGCGCGCGACCGGCGCGAAGGGCTGGGCCTGGGGCTCGCCATCGTACAGCGCCTGTCCAATCTGCTCGACCATCCCGTGGATGTGCGGTCATGGGTGGGCCGGGGGTCGGGGTTCTCCGTCAGCCTGCCCTTGGCGGGCGATCATGCGCCTGCGGAAATGACCCTGCCGGCGGATGAGCATCCCGATGTGACGGGGGCCGTGGTGGTCGGTATTGACGACGAGGCCGACATTCGCGACGCCCTGGGGTTGTTGTTGACCGGCTGGGGCTATGACGCCGTGGTCGCCGGCTCGGCGGTCGAGGCGATCGCCAAGCTGGAGCAGGAACGCAAGCAACCGGAATTGGTGGTCGCCGATTATCGGCTCAAGCTTGGCCATACGGGGGCCGACGCGATTTTGGCCATCCGCCACGTTTGGGGCGGGGATGTGCCGGGGTTCCTTTTGACCGGCGACACGGGCCCGGACCGCCTGCGGGAGGCGGCGGCCAGCGGATTCGAGGTCATGCACAAGCCGATCCAGCCCGAGAAACTGCGTCTGATGGTCGCGGAATCGATCGCCTATGCCCGCCGGATGGCCGCGATCGAGGCGCGTACCCGGGCGCAGGAAAAGGACGAGATGGAACGCCAGATCTGACGGGCGGCCGGGAAGATCAGAAAAGCCGTCCGCCGTTAGGAACCTTCAGGTCCGGGTGGATCAACACGACCTCGCCGTCCGCGTCGGGAAACCCCAGGACCAACACTTCCGACATGAACTTGCCGATCTGCTTTGACGGAAAATTGACGACGCCCGCGACCTGACGCCCGACCAGGCTGTCCGGCGTGTAGTGGCGGGTGATCTGGGCCGAGGTCTTGCGCTCGCCGATATCCGGGCCGAAATCGACCCACAGTTTGATGGCGGGGCGGCGGGCCTCGGGAAAGGGTTCGGCGCGGACGATCGTCCCGACGCGGATATCCACGGCCAGGAAATCGTCGAAAGTGATCTGCGGGGTCGGGCTTTCGGACATGGAGTGTCTCCTTCGGCCCGGAAATTTATCGCGCCCACCCCGTCATGCAATCAAAAAGGCGCGCAACAAAAAAGGCCGCCCTCGGCGGGCGGCCTTCTTCGAAAGACGGAAAAGCCGATTACTTGGCTTTGCTCATCTGACCCTTCATTTCGTCGAAGGCTTCGGCGATGCGGGTGTTGATCACCTTAACGGCGGCGTCGTTGGCTTTGGTGACGACGTCCGTAACCTTCTTGGAATTGGCCAGGGAGGATTCGAAAGCGGCCTTGCACAGGTCCAGTTCCTTGGTCACCAGATCCTGCGGGGAAGAAACCTTGCCCAGGGATTCGGCGGCGGTGCTGGCCTGATCGAACGCGGCCTTGAACAGTTCGGCCTGCTTCTGGGCAGCGGCCTGGACGCCTTCGAAGGCGGCCTGGCTGGCCTTGTTCAGGGCTTCAAGGTTCTTGCGCTGGATGTCCATCACGGCGTTGACGTCGATGGCTTCCATGGAGCCGCCCTTCATCGCCTTCATGACCTGGTCGGACATCTTGGCGGGGTCGAAATCGGCATAGATCTTGGTGAAGTCGGTAGCCCAGGCGGGGAAGCCATTTTTGTCGAGCTTGAACATATCGGTGTACATTTGGTCGGTCCTCCATTGGAGCGCGAAAGGGAATGTGCTTTGTGCATGTGCGAGAGTTATGCTGCACTGCAACAGTGACGCCTATATGCGGTCGAATGGGGATGTAAGTCAAGCCTTATATTGCAGTGCAATAAAATAAAACTTAGGCCGGGGCGGCCTCGGGCCCGTCCTGGCGGGGGGACCGTTTCGGGCGGACCCGGCCGAGAAACCGCATCGCGGCCTCGGCCCGGCGCAGCCCCTTGTCGAGCGCCGCCATGGTCTTCGCTTGATCGGCGCCGTCATCGCCCAGCCACACCCGAAAGGCATCGGCATAGACCAGGGCGAGGCCCTTGGCATGCAGCAGTCCGCAGGGGCCCGAGGCGTCAATCCCCGCGGCCGCAAGCACCCGGGCCATGGTCCGGGCCATGCGCGGCAGAAACCGCAGTGCCACCGGATCGCAGAGCGAATCCTTGGCGATCTCGGCCATGGCGGCCCGGTGCGGGGTCAGGGCGTCAAATCGTTCCATCAACAGGTCGAACAGGCGGTCGCGGATGCCGACGCCCGCGTCGCCCGAGGCCGCATGCGTGTCGGCGGCGGTCAGCATCTGCGCGTCGATGCGGTCCTGGAATGCGTTGACGATGTCGTATTTGGTGGGAAAGGGGATCAGGACGTCGGCCAGCGGCACCCCGGCGTCAGCGGCGACATCGGCCAGGGACAGGCGCCGCCAACCATCGCGCGCGATCCGGACCATGGCGGCGTCGATCACGGCGTCCCGTGGATCGCCCGGGGCGGCGGTCTTCGCCTTTCCTTTGCCGCTTGTCTTGCCTGGGGTCGTGCCTTGGGGCCGCTTGGCCATGGCGGTGCCTCCTTACCTGCGCTTTTCATTATGTAGGAAGGGTCGGCGGAAATGCCAGTCGGATCGCGGAAGTTACTCCGCCAATTCGCGGGACCGCCTGGCGGCGGCGGCGACGCAATCGGTCACCAGGTCGCCCAGGGGGCCATTGGCCGGGTCGCCCTTGTTGGGATCGCCACCCATCAGGACCGTCAGCCCGGCCGCCGTGGTGCCGCCGGGGCTGGTCACGTTGCGGCGCAGGGTATCGGGTGTGTCCGTGGCCGATCGGTGCAGCAGTTCGCCCGCCCCCTCGACCGTTGCCCGGGCCAGGGAATTCGCAAGGTCTTCCGGCAAGCCGGCCTCACGGCCCGCCCGGGCCAGGCATTCGACCAAATGGAAGACATAGGCCGGGCCGCTGCCGGACAGGCCGGTGACGGCATGCAACAGGTCTTCGTCCTCGACCCAATGAACCTGGCCGACGGCGGTCAGCAGATCATGGCACAGCTTCTGCTGGGCGTCGGTGACGCGGGCATTGGCGCAGGCGACGCTGGCGCCCCGGCCCACGGCGGCCGGGGTATTGGGCATGACGCGGACGATCGCCGCGACCTCGCCCAGGCAATCCTCGAATAAGGCGATCGGCGTGCCGGCGGCGATGGACAGGAACACGGTCGATGGCCCGGCGAACGGAAGGTAGGCCGGGACGACGTCGGCCATGACCTGCGGCTTGACGGCGAACATCACCAGTTCAGGCAGCAAATCCGGGGGCAGGTCGTCCGCCATGGCGGCGACGGTGACCCCGAGATCGCGGGCCAGGGCTGAGGCGTTGTCGGGATTGGGCTCGACGACGAAGATGTCCGCCGCCGAAATGCCCCGGCCGATCCAGCCGGCCATCAGGGCGCCGCCCATCTTGCCGCCGCCGACAACCAACAAGGGACGGGCGGCCGTCATGGCAGGGTTCCTTCGGTCCTGCGGGGCGGGATCAGGCTTCGCCGACCGTGTCCACCATGGCGGCGGCCACGGCATCGTCGGCGGTCCGCCCACCCCAGATCACGTATTGAAAGGCGGGGTAAAAGCGTTCGCATTCGTACAGCGCCGTTTCGACGATGTCTTCCATCTGGCTCATGGTCGGGCCGTTGGCCGCGCGCATGGGCAGGACATGGCGGAACATGGGCAGGCCTTCGTCATCCCACATGCCGAAATGGCCGAGCCAGAGCTTTTCGTTGACCCGGGCCAGAAGTTCGTAGACCGGCGTGCGCCGCTCCTGGGGCACGCGCATGTCGAAGGCGCAGGTGAAGTGCATGGCCTCGATCTCGTCGTTCCAGGCGAAATAGAGGCTGTAGTCGCACCAGGTTCCCGGCACTTGAACGGCCAGTTCCTGGTCGCTTCGGCGGTCGAAGGTCCAGTCGTTTCCTTCCACGATCTGTTCGATCAGGTCCAAAGGATTGTGTTTTTGGCTATCTACGGCGAATTCGAGTGCAGGCATGGCCGCTGCTCCTTCGTGGCTGGACCGGCGGCGCCCGGGCGGGCGCCTCCAGGCTTGTCGCCAAAGGGATCGCCCACAACATCTCGGAGCTTACCGAAATATGGTATCTGTGGCCCCCTTGGATACAAGAGCTAGCCTGCCTTAAGGGCGAAAGCCGTGCAAGGGTGGATTGGGGCGGTTCTGTGAATATTTGTGGAAGAATCGGGAATCAGAAAGGCTTACACGCAAATGGGCGAAAAAGCGGGTGGCCGCAAGACCCTGAAACGACTCCATATATGGACGGTGCGTCAGGCCTTGGGTTTACCGGTCGGGGCCTTGCGGGGGGCGGGTTTGGCCGTGGTTTTTTTCGCGGCCGTCTGCGGTTTTGCGGCGCCTTTGCCGGCTATCTGGGCCTCCAGCTTGGCGACTCGGGCCTCCAGTTTTTCCTGCGCCGCGCGGGCGTTCTTCGCGACTTCGGCCATGGCATCGAACTCGTCGCGGGGAACCAGGTTGCCGTCGGCCAGATATCGTTCGACCTGCTGGCGGATCATGGCTTCCACCTCGTCCTTCATGCCGGCGAGCGTCGCCACGGCGCCGTTGGCCACCTTGGCCAGGTCGTCGAGGATTCGGTTGGACGTCTGCATGGCGGAACTCCTTGGCTTATGGCGCGTAATCTATAGGTGATATATGGCCCTGTTGGGGGGCTTTCGCAAGCGTGGGCCCGGCTGCGCGCCCGGTTGCTCCCCGGCCCAGCCCGGCCTATAAGCAGCCCATGTATGTGGTCACCGGCGGCGCCGGGTTCATCGGATCGAATATCGTTCACGGGCTGGAAGCCAGGGGCCTGGGCCCGGTGGCGGTCGTCGACCATGTCGATTCGGACGAAAAGGCCCGCAACATCGCCAAGCGCCGGGATGTTGAGACGGTCACGCCTGAGAATCTGTCCCGATTCCTCGATGACAACGCGGGCCGGATTCGCGGCATCATTCACATGGGGGCCATCTCGGCGACCACGGAAACGCGGCTGGTCCGCATCATCAAGAACAACATCATCCTGTCCCGTCGCCTGTGGCATTGGTGCGCGGACCTGGGCATTCCTTATATCTACGCGTCCTCGGCGGCGACCTACGGCGACGGCAGCCAAGGCTTCGACGACGACGGTGCCATCGAGGCGCTGAAGGCGCTGCAGCCGCTCAACATGTACGGCTGGTCGAAGAATCAGTTCGACATTTGGGTCGCGGAACAAGTCGCGGCGGGCCGGCCCAAGCCGCCGGGCTGGGCCGGGCTTAAGTTCTTCAACGTGTTCGGGCCCAACGAATATCACAAGGGCCGCATGCAATCCGTCGCCCGCCAGGTTTACGAGAAAGCGGCCCGGGACGAGGGCTGTACTTTATTCAAATCCCATAACCCGGATTACCCTGACGGCGGCCAGTTGCGCGATTTCGTCTGGGTCGGCGATTGCGTCGACATGGTGCTGTGGCTGCTGGATCATCCCGAGGCATCGGGTCTGTTCAACTGCGGGGCGGGTAAGGCGCGCAGCTTCGCCGACCTGGCCGCGGCCGTTTACCTGGCGCTGGGCAAAGAGCCGATGATCAATTTCGTGCCGACGCCCGAGGATATCCGCGACAAGTACCAGTACTTCACGGAAGCCCGCATGGACCGCATCCGCGCCGCCGGCTACGCCCATCCGCAAACGCCGCTGGAAGAGGGCGTGCGCCGCTACGTGCAGGACTTCCTCGCCGCCGGCGATCCCTATCTGTGACGGACGGAACGCCATGACCATCGCGCTTGTTCTCCCCGTTCTGGCTTTTCCCGCCATCGACCCGATCATCGTCGAGATCGGCCCCTTCGCCATCCGCTGGTACGCCCTGGCCTATATCAGCGGGCTGATCCTGGGCTGGCGCTACATGCTGCGCCTGACCGGCGACCTGCCCCTGCGCGATGTTCAGGCCATGGGCGAGGACGGCAAGGCGACGACCGTGCGGGAGCCCATCGTCAGCCGCCTCGCCGTCGATGATTTCCTGGTCTGGGCGACCATCGGCGTGGTCCTGGGCGGGCGGCTCGGCTACGTGTTGTTCTACAAGCCCGGGTTCTATTTCGATAACCCTCTGAACATCCTGACCGTATGGCAGGGCGGCATGTCGTTCCACGGCGGCCTGCTGGGGGTCTGTGTCGCGACCCTTCTGTTCTGCCGCAAACGGGACATCCCATTGTTCACCTTCGCCGACATGCTGGGCTGTACCGCCCCCATCGGCCTGTTTTTCGGGCGGATCGCCAATTTCATCAATGGGGAGCTGTTCGGCCGCGCCGCCGACGTGCCCTGGGCCATGGTATTCCCCCACGGCGGCCCCCTGGCGCGCCACCCCAGTCAGATCTACGAAGCCCTGCTAGAAGGCCTTGTGTTGTTCGTCGTGATGGCGGTGCTGTGGCGGCGGCCGGGGTTGCGGGCGCGGCCCGGCTTCCTCGCCGGCGTGTTCTTCATCGGCTACGGCGCGGCGCGGATCACGGCCGAATTCTTCCGCGAACCGGATGCCTACCTTGGTTTCTTGTTCCAAGGGGCGACCATGGGCCAGCTTTTGTCCCTGCCCATGATCGCCTTCGGCCTGTGGCTGATCTGGCGTGCCAACCAGGCCGGCAAAGCGGACGCATGACGGGGTTACTGGCGCATCTCCGCCGCCGCATCGCCCTGGAAGGGCCGCTGACCGTCGCCCGCTATATGGAGGAATGCCTGGGCAACCCGGCCCATGGATATTACATGACCCGCGACCCTCTGGGGGCGGCCGGCGATTTCACGACAGCACCTGAAATCTCCCAGATGTTCGGCGAACTGATCGGCCTGTGGGCCGCTGTGCAATGGCAGGCCATGGGGGCGCCCGATTCCGTGCATCTGGTCGAACTGGGCCCCGGGCGCGGCACCCTGATGGCGGATGCGCTGCGTGCGGTGGCGACCGTCGCACCTTTCCGGGCAGCCGTGCAGGTGCACTTGGTCGAAACCAGCCCGGTGTTGCGTGACCGGCAGCGGGAAACCCTGGCGGCCCACCATCCCGGCATGACGCCGCAATGGTGGAACGACCTTTCCCAGGTGCCGGCGGGCCCCGCCCTGATCATCGCCAACGAATTTTTCGATGCCCTGCCGGTCCGTCAGTTCCTGCGCGGGCCCGACGGCTGGCGCGAACGTCTGGTTGCCTGGGATGCGGACGCGGCGGCCCTTGCCTTCGTCCTGTCGGGGGCGCAGGCGACAAGCCCGCTGATTCCACCGCCCCTCAATCAAGCGCCCGAGGGCAGCCTGATCGAAATCTGCCCCGTCGGTTTGCGCAAGGCGCATACACTTGCGGCGCGGCTGGCGGCCCAGGGCGGGGCGGCGCTGATCGTCGATTACGGCCACGACCGCAGTGCCCCCGGCGACACCCTTCAGGCGGTGAAGGATCATCAATACGCGGATGTATTGATTGATCCGGGCGCGGCGGACCTGACCGCCCACGTGGATTTTCAACAACTGGCCCAGACCTGCATCCAGGCAGGCTCCGTGACTTTCGGCCCCGTCGGGCAGGGGGATTTCCTCATTGCCCTCGGCATCGGCGCGCGGGTGCAGGCATTGACCGCCCAGGCCGACGACCGTCAGAAGGCGGCGATCGACGCGGCCTTCACCCGCCTGACCGGTGCCGGCCAAATGGGCCGCCTGTTCCGGGTCCTGGCCGTGCAGCACCCGGGTCTGCCGGCGCCGCCCGGATTTGAATAGGCCAAAGTCGAATCCGTGATTTGAACTGGCCCGTGCGAACAAGGTAAAAGTCTTCATGACCGATTCCCTCGACATCGTCCGCGCGCCCAACCTGGCTGATCAGGCCGGGGTCGCGCATGGCTTCTTCACCCGCCGGGGCGGGGTCTCGGGCGGCATCTACGCCGGGCTGAATTGCGGGCAGGGGTCGAAGGACACCCCGGAGCATGTCCGGGAAAACAAACGCCGGGTGATGGCGGCGATGGGCCTGAAGGCGGATGATCTGGCCCTGGTCCATCAGGTGCATTCGCCCGATGTGTGGACCGCCGATGCCCCCCGTGACCGCACCGCCATGGAAAAGGCCGATGCCCTGGTCAGCCGCCGCAAGGGCTTGGCGCTCGGCATCCTGACCGCCGATTGCGCGCCGGTGCTGTTCGCCGACGGTGCCTCGGGCGTGGTCGCCGCCGCCCATGCGGGCTGGCGCGGGGCAATGTCCGGGGTGCTGGAAAACACGGTCGCGCGGATGGAGGCAGAGGGCGCGCAGCGGGCCGGCATCCATGCCGCCCTCGGCCCCTGCATCCGTCAGGAATCGTATGAGGTCGGCCAGGACATGAAGGACGCCTTCGCCGCCCGTCACGCCGATCACGACCGGTATTTCGCCGGCGGTGACCGGCCCGGCCATTACCAGTTCGATCTGGCGGGGTTCATCATGGACCGGCTGGCCGCCCTGGGCCTGGCCAGCACCCATGACGTGGGTCTCGACACCTATGTCGATGCCGACCGATTCTTCAGCTACCGCCGCGCCACTCACCAGGGCGAGGCCGACTACGGGCGCGAACTCGCCGTGGTCGCGCTGGCCACGGGCTGAGGGCCGGGGCCATGCCTTATCTGGCGGTCTTGACCTTGGCGGCGCTCGCGGTGATTCTCGTCACCTGCGTTATTGTTTAGAGGCGCCATCGCCTGATGGCGCGGGAAGCCGAAGGACGGACGGCCTTGCGGGCAACGGTCCAATTCGCGATCTGGATTCTTGCGGCGGCGGCGCTGGCCGTGGCTGCCTGTGGCCCCGTGCCCCGCGCCTTCACCCCGGGCGAAGTCGACAGTGTCGGCAATGCCATCGTCCATGGCACCTTCACCCAGGGCATCCAGGTCAATCCGATTGAGGGCACGGCGCCGATCATGTCCAAGATTTTGGCGCGGACCACGGTCGATTCCTTCGAACCCTACGGCCTGCCCGCCGGGGTCGCCCCTTTCGACGCCTCGGAATACATCCTTCACGGCCGCGCCCACCACGACCCGAACCCCAACGCCATCCCCTACGTCACCCTCCATTGGCAGTTGTCCAACAAGGACGGCCTGCTGTTGGCCGATCTGGAACAGCCCGTCGACGCGACCAGCGGCGAGTGGGAATTCGGCACGCCCGAGGTCATCATCCGCGTCGCCGAGGACGTCGCCCATCGGGTCGCCGCGATTTTGGCCGGGATCGCCCCAGCGCAGCCGGAACCAGCCCCCGACAAGGGCATTTTCGTGATGCCGGTCGAGGGGGCGCCCGGTGACGGCGACTTTTCCCTGACCCGTGCCATCGCCGAAGCCCTAAAGGTGCGCGGCACGCGCCTGACCCGGTACCGTGAACAGGCGAAATACGTGCTGACCGGATTGATGGAGGTTTCGCCGTCGGTTCAGGGCCGCCAGGGGGTGCGTATCACTTGGCGCCTGACGCGCCCCGACGGCAAGGAAGTCGGCAAGGCGGAGCAGGACAACACCGTGCCGTCGGGTACCTTCGATACGCAATGGATGCCGACCGCGCGGCTGATCGCCGCCGCCGCCGTCGACGGCATTCATGAAGTCATCGGCGGCTGGGAAGAGCGCGAACGCACCTTGGCCGAGGGCCGCGGCCTGGGCGTGCCGGACAATCTCGACAACCCCGACCTGCCCACGCCCGGCGGGCCCAAGCGGGTGATCGCCAAGTTACAGGATCATCTGGTGCCGCCCGACGCCCCCGTCACCCAGGGCGCGCCCCCCGAGATGACCGCCCAGGAAGAGTTGGAGGCCTCCCGTTCCAGGGTGGCGACCGAAGACACCCCGCCGGCCCCCGAGGAGAAAAGCGTGCTCGGTCCCGAGGATGCGGCCGGCGAACAGGTCGTCGAGGACACGTTCACGCCGCCGACCCTGCGGACCCATGACCAGGACGCGGCCAATTCCTTCCTGATCGCCGAGGTCGCGGGAGCCCCCGGCAACGGCAACCGCCTGCTGAGTGAGGCGCTGAAGCGCGTATTGCGCGCGCGCGATCAGAACGTCACCGACGACCCACGCCAGGCGCGATTCCTGGTACGCGGACTGGTCGTCATGTCCGAGCCCAAGGACGGTAAGCAGAACGCCCGCATCGTGTGGTCGGTCGAGACCACGGAGGGCAAGGCGCTTGGCAGCGCCGAGCAGAACAACACGGTTTCGGCGGGTATGCTCGACGAGAACTGGGGGGACACGGCGCTTAACGTCGCCATGGGGGCGGTCGTGGGCATTCAGCGGGTGCTTGGGGATAAGGCCCGCCCGTTCGCCCAGCGATTACCCGCCGATGCAGTGCCGCCGCCCGCACCAAGCGGAGAGACTCTTCCCTGGGACCCCGGCGAAGCCATCCCGCCACCCCGGCGATAACGCGGTAAGTGACTGAAATAAAAAGGTTATGAAAGATCGTTTACAGGCAGGGCCGGCGTTGTTAGAGTCCGCGCGCCGAACAGGGGAATAGGCCCTGCCGGCGCTCGGCACCGGGCATCTCCAGGGGTGGTTTTGCTCCGCCTTCGGACGCAAAACGAAAGTGCGCAGCCATGAAAATCATTGCCTGCAATTCCAATCGGCCGCTTGCAGAGGCGATTTCCGCCTACCTCAATCTGCCGTTGACCAAGGCCTCGATCCGGCGATTCTCCGACATGGAGGTGTTCGTCGAGATCCAGGAAAACGTGCGCGGCGAGGATGTCTTCGTCATCCAGTCGACCTCGTTCCCGGCCAACGACAACCTGATGGAACTGCTGGTCACGCTGGACGCGCTGCGCCGCGGTTCCGCCCGCCGGGTCACGGCTGTTATTCCCTACTTCGGCTACGCCCGCCAGGATCGCAAGTCCGGCCCGCGCACACCGATCTCGGCCAAGCTGGTCGCCAACCTGATTACCGAAGCCGGCGCCGACCGGGTCCTGACCATGGACCTGCACGCCGGGCAGATTCAGGGCTTCTTCGACATCCCGACGGATAACCTTTACGCCGAACCGGTGCTGGCGAAGGACATCCAAGACCGTGAGAACGGCGCCGATCTGGTCATCGTGTCGCCGGACGTGGGCGGCGTGGTGCGCGCCCGCGCCCTTGCCAAACGCCTGGACGGTGACCTTGCGATCATCGACAAGCGCCGCGAACGGGCCGGCGTCAGCGAAGTCATGAACATCATCGGCGACGTCAAGGGCCGCCGCTGCATCCTGGTCGACGACATCGTCGACAGTGCGGGCACGCTCTGCAACGCCGCCGTGGCGCTGATGGAAGAGGGGGCCGAGGCCGTTTCCGCCTATGTCACCCACGGGGTTCTGTCGGGCGGCGCCGTGGCGCGGGTGTCGTCGTCACCCATGGACCGCTTGTGCGTGACGGACAGCATCATGGCGACCGAGGCCGTGCGCGTCGCCCATAACATCGAGCAATTGACGGTGGCCCCCCTGATCGCCGAGGCCATGCGCCGCATTTCCGAGGAAAGCTCGGTGTCGTCGCTGTTCAACTAAGATTTGCACGGCGAGATCGCCGGCCGTGACGCATTAAAAAAGCCCGCTGCGTGAACAGCGGGCTTTTTGTTGGGGGAGGGGCGGTTATTTGATCGTCAGACCCAGGCGTTCCGTGACTTCATTGAATACACCGTACTGTTTTTCCACGAAGGCCTTGGTTTCCGCCGGGGGTAGGATCATGGGCACGGAGCCGAGTTTCATGGTGGCCTCGACCCAGGCCTTATCGGTTTTCAACTGGCTGAGCACGCCTTCCCATTTTTTGGTCACTTCGGCAGGGAGGTCTAGGGGGCCCCACAGGCCGCTCCAGCCCAGGATCACACCCATGCCCGGCAGGCCCAGTTCCTTGAACGTCGGAACGTCGGGCGCCGTCGGTGAGCGCACGTCGGTGGTTACTGCGAGCGCGCGGAGCTTGCCGCCCTGGACGTGGGAGATCACGCCAGACAGGTTCTGGAAGAAGATGTCGACATGGCCGCCGACAACGGCTGCCGCCGCCTTGCCGCCACCCTTGTAGGGTACATGCTTCAGGGCCGCCGCATCGACACCCAACTGGTCGAGCAGAACGACCATGCCGAGGTGCTGCAGCGCGCCGACGCCGGCCGAGGAATAGCTCAGCTTGGCACCGCTCTTGATGGCCTTGGCGAGATCGTCGAAGGTTTTGTGGGGACCGTCGGCGTTCACCGTCAGGGCGAAGGGGTTCAATTCCAGCAGGCCGAGGAAGGTGTACTCGTCCCACTTATAAGGGGTGCGCTTATTGATGGCGGGCACCGCGGCCTGGGAGCCGACTCGCGACAGCAACAGGGTATAGCCGTCGGGCCTGGCCTTGACCACGGACATGGACCCGGTCACGCCGGCCGCACCGGCCCTGTTGACCACGACCATGGATTGGCCAAGCTCCTCGGTCGCCGTGTTGGCGAGTGTGCGCGCCGCCAGATCCGCAGCGCCGCCGGGGCCGTAGGGGGAAACGATGGTGACCGGCTTCGCCGGATATTCCGCCCGCGCGTCGGTGGCGACGGAGCAAAGGGTTGCCGCCGCCATGGCGGCGACCAGCAGCAATCGAGATATGTGATGAGCCATTTTCGGCCTCCCGTGGTGAGATCCCTGGGTATTCAGGCCATCCGGCCGGAAATTGCTCCGACAGGTGGCGTGAGACTTGACAGTAATGTTAATTGATTGCAGAAATCAAACAAAATAGCGAGGAGCTGATTCGTGTCCGTATCCGACCGATCGCAACAGAGCCAGGGGCGCCGCAACCAGCGGGAGGTCCTGGCCGCCATCGCCGTTAACGGTGCCGTGTCGCGCACGGAAATCGCGCGGCGCACGGGGCTGCACGCGGCCTCCGTGTCGCGCATCACCAAGGCGCTGATCGAAGCCGGCATCGTGCGCGAGAAATCGCCCCTGGAAACCCCGGGCAAGCCCGGCCGCCGGTTCGTCGAACTGGAAATAGATCCGCAAGGCGGTTTCGTCGTCGGCATCGCCGTCAACGCCTTGGAACAATCCGTGACCCTGGCCGATATCCGCAACAACCGGGTTGACCGGGTCGATCTGAAACCGGTCGATTTGACCGATCATGCGGCGGTGATCGACACGTTGGTCACCACGGTGAACGATATGCTGGCCCGCAACGATGTGCCGGTGGCCCGCGTGTTCTGTCTCAGCGTCGCCATCGGTGGCTTGGTCGAACCGGCCACGGGCATGGTCATCGAGGCACCAACCCTGGGCTGGCGTGACATTCCCATGGGTGAACTCCTGGCCTGGGGGACCGGCTTGCGGGTGACCATCGAACATCTGCCCAACGCCATTAACCTGGCGGAACACCGCTTCGGCGCGACGGTGGGCTGCGACAGCGTACTTCTGATGAACACGGCGCTGGGCATCGGGTCCAGTCTTCTGCTGGGCGGGCAGCTTCACCGCGACCGCGCGGGATCGGGCCGCCTGACCGGGAATCTGCCGGCCGCACCGGTCGGTGCGGGTGCGGGGCGCAATCTGGACCTGGCCGCGGGCGGGCGGGGCGTTCTGGTCGAAATGGGCGCGACTGTGGACGAGGCCATGCGCCTGCCGGCCGCGGTTGCCGGCGACCGTTTGCTGACCGTCATCGCGCGTGCCGACCACGACGATGCCAAGGCTTGCGATGCCCTGGCGGCGGCGGGGCGAACCATGGGTATATTCACTGCCCTGGCCGGCAGTGTGGTGCAGCCGGAAGCCTATGTCCTGTCCGGCTTGTTGTCCCGCGTCACCCCCTATGCCGATGCCTGGGGCGCGGCCCTGAGCGAACAGTTGGGCGTCACCAAGGCGCCGGCCCGGCTGAGCACCCTGACCACGGCGGCGGCGGCACGCTGGCTGGCTATCAGCCATTGCCTGATCGACAGTGACATCGCGATCGAGGGCGCGGAAGTGCAGGCAGCGGAATGAAACCGGCAGCACGCAACGATATGATTCTGGGCGGCGCCGTGGTCGTGGTTGCGGCGGCGATCGCTTTTGTTCTGGCGCCGCACGCCATCGTGCGCCCTCAGGGTACGGAAAGCCGCGCCTTGGCACCCGACTTCTGGCCTCTGGTGATTCTGGGCATGGCGGCTCTGGCCGGTGCGGTGATCGCCGGCACCACCTTGGTGCGGCGGCCGAACGGGGGCGACGCCGTGCCGGTCGACCCGGCCCACGCCGCGGGCTCCGGTGCGGCTCTTCGTGTTGCCGCCGTGTTCGTCGGTCTTGTCGGGTTCTACTTCTTGGTTCCCCTGACGGGCATGGCCGTCGCCGCGATTTTCCTGTGCTTGTTCCTGATGTGTCTTGGTGAACGGCCGAACTGGCTCATCGCCCTTCCGACAGCGGTGCTGCTGCCGTTGGCGCTCTATCTATTCTTCACCAAGGTCGCCAAGGTCCCGATTCCCTTGGGCCTGTTCGAAACATTGTTCTGAGGCCCCGCCACGATGATCGAAAATGCCGTCGAAGCCTTTGCCATTTTCTGCAATCTGCAGAACTTCGTGGCGGTTCTGATCGGCGTGCTGATCGGTGTCCTGATCGGCGCCATTCCCGGCATGACCACGCCCATGGGCGTGGCCTTGGCGCTGCCGTTCACCTTTGCCCTGCATCCGGTGACGGGGGTGCTGTTGTTGCTTGGCATCTACAAGGGCGGGCTTTACGGCGGATCGATCAGCGCCATCCTGCTGAAGGCACCGGGTACGCCGGCGGCGTCCTGCACGGTGCTGGACGGCTATCCCATGGCGCAAAAGGGCGAGGCCAGGCGCGCCCTCGACATGGCGCTCTATGCGTCTTGCATCGCCGATTTCATCTCCAACCTGTCACTGATCCTGTTGACCGGCTTTCTCGCCGGCTTCGCTCTCAGCTTCGGGCCGCCGGAATTCTTCACCCTGATCCTGTTTTCCCTGACCATCATCGCCGGGGTTTCCGGCGACAGCCTGGCCCGTGGCATCGTGGCCAGCTGCTGCGGCCTGCTGCTGGCGACGATCGGGCTGGATTCGATCTACGGCACGGAACGCTTCACGTTCGGCAATTACGAGATGATGGCCGGGCTGAACTTCATCCCCGTGCTGATCGGCCTGTTCGCCCTGCCGGAAATCATCGACCAATACGCCCGCCGGGGTGCCGGCGCCGTGGTGGTGGGCACCCTCGGCCGGGTCGGGGCGACGTGGGGCGACCTCAGGGCCTGCTTCAAATCAATTCTTCGGGGCAGCGTGATCGGCGTCGTTCTGGGCGCCATTCCGGGCATCGGCGGCGCCCCCTCGGCCTTCCTGTCCTATAGCGAGGCCAGGCGCACATCGAAGAACCCGGCCGGCTTCGGCAAGGGCGCCATCGAAGGCGTCGCCGCCGCCGAGGCCGGCAACAACGGCGTCGCCGGGGCGACCATGATACCGCTGTTGGCGCTGGGTGTGCCGGGCGACGTGACGACGGCGGTGATCCTGGGCGCTTTCATGGTGCACGGCCTGCGCCCCGGGCCGGTGATGTTCATGGAAAACCTGCCGATGATCTACGCCATCTTCATCGGCATCCTGCTCAGCTCCGTCTATCTGTTCGCCATCGGCAAGCTGATGATCCGCTCGGTCAGCCGCATCGCCGACATTCCTCACCGTCTGCTGCATCCCTGCATCGTCGTGCTCTGCCTGTTCGGCGCCTATGCCGTGAACAGCTCGATGTTCGACATCCTGGTGATGATCGCCATGGGGGCGCTGGGATTCCTGATGCTGCGTCTGCACCTGCCGGCGGCCCCTTTCCTGATCGGCTTCATCTTGGGCCCCTTGCTGGAAGACAGTTTCCGCCAGAGCCTGCGCCTGTCCGACGGCACCTACGGCATCTTCTTCCACAGCCCCATTTGTTGGCTGTTCTGGGCTCTGACGGTGCTGTCCCTGGGGCTGTTGCTGCGTGGGCGTTTCGTCGTGCGCGACGGCGACCTGCCGGCGGCGCCCACTGGCGACTGATCTGCCTGCCCCTTTCATCCAAGGTCGAGCTTTGATTTAATGAGGGCCGCCGTCCCGGACCCGGGGCGGTCTGTTCGCCCGACAAATACAACACGCAAGGACGCCCGGATCATGGATCTGCCGAACACCCCCTCGTTTCGCCTGGATGGCAAGAAGGCCCTGGTGACCGGCGCCGGCCGGGGCATCGGCCTGGCCGCCGCCGCCGCGTTGGCCGAGGCCGGGGCCGATGTGACCCTTTGCGCGCGCACGGGCAACGAGGTCGAGGCCGCGGCGGAAGCGATCCGCGCCCGCGGTCAGCAGGCCGAAGCCCTGACCCTGGACGTCACCGATACAGGCAAGGTGCGGCGCGAGATCGCGGCGCGGGGGCCGTTCCAGATTTTGTTCAACAACGCCGGCGGCAACCGCCCGCAGGAGTTGTTGGAGATCACGGAAGAAGATTACGATGCGGTCACGAACCTGAACGTGCGGGCGGCGATCTTCGTCGCCCAGGCGGTGGTGAAGGGACTGGTCGATGCCGGTCTGCCCGGCTCCGTCATCAACGTGTCGTCGCAGATGGGGCTGGTCGGCGGACCCAAGCGCACGGTCTATTGCGCGACCAAGCATGCCATCGAAGGGGCGACCAAGGCCATGGCCTGGGAACTGGGCGGCCAGGGTATCCGCGTCAACACGATCTGCCCGACCTTCATAGAAACGCCGATGACGGAAGGCTTTCTGGCCGATGCCGACTTCGTCACCTTCGTGAAATCCAAGATCGCCCTGGGCCGTCTGGGGCAGGTCGAGGATCTGATGGGCGCCGTGGTGTTCCTGGCTTCCGACGCGTCCAGTCTGATGACCGGGGCGTCCCTGGTCGTCGACGGCGGCTGGACGGCGCAGTAAGCCCGGATAAAACCATGTCTTTTCTTGCCGTCATGACCATCGCCTTCGGGCTGTCGGCCGACGCCTTTGCCGTGTCGCTCGGCCGGGGGGCGTCCGGGGGCTTCCGCACCTTCATCCCGGCCGCGCGCATGGGCCTGATGTTCGGCGCCAGCGAGGCGGCGATGACCCTGCTGGGCTTCCTGCTGGCGGCCCGCTTCGCCGACTACGTGACCGAGATTGATCATTGGGTCGCCTTGATCCTTTTGGGCGGGGTCGGCGGACACATGCTTTATGAAGGGTTGTTCGGTGATGGCGACGCGGACGCCGGGGAAGGGTCCACCCCGCGCGGCAAGCGCGGCATCCTGGGCAATATCGCCACCGTGATCGGCACCAGCATTGACGCCGCCGCCGTTGGCGTCGCGCTGTCGGTCATCGCCGTCGACATCTGGCGCACGGTCGCGGTGATCGGCGCCGTGTCCTTCGCCATGAGCACCCTGGGCCTGCTGATCGGGCCCCGCGTTGGGCGTATGCTGGGCCGCCGCGCGGAAATCGCGGGAGGTGCCGTTTTGGTCTCGATCGGGGTCTATATCTTCTATACCCACACAGCCCCCTGGTGACAGCGGGCGGGCCGCGGCCCGCCGCCGGACCGGCTACATGGCCTTGGCGCGAAGCCGCTGAGTCAGGAACTCCAGCACCACCACAGTCAGAAAGATGGCGAGCAGGATCGTGGCCACATGGTCGTAGTCGAACAGATCCCAGCGTCCTTTCAGTTCCGTGCCGATGCCGCCGGCGCCGACGATGCCGAGGACGGTCGCCGTGCGGATGTTGCGTTCCAGGATGTACTGCACATAGGCGAAGTATTGGGGCAGGACCTGGGGCAGCACGGCGAAGCGCAGGACCTTGAGCCGGCTGGCGCCTGTGCCGCGCAGCGCCTTCTGGGGCCCCGGATCGGCGTTTTCGATCTCGTCGGCGAAGAACTTGCCGAGGAAGCCGCTGGTATGCAGGGCCAGCGCCAGGATGCCGGCGATCGGCCCGAAGCCGTACATGAGCACGAAGAACAGGGCCAGGATCAGTTCCGGCATGGCACGGTTGAAGCTGCACACGGCCCGCGACGCCTCATAAAGGGCGCGGTGCGGGGTAAAGTTGGTCGCCCCGAACACGGCAAGCGGCACGGCGAGAAGGATGGAGAACACGGTGCCCCACAGCGCCATCTCGGTGGTTTCCCACATCTTCACGGCGACCTTGACCAGATAGCCCACCGGCTTGATCAGGAACTCGGACGTGACCTCCGTGTAATTGCTTTCGAGCACGCTGTATTCCCGCTCGGTCCGCACCTCCACATAGCTGAACAGGGGCAGGTCGTTCGGATCGAAGCCTTCGATTCGGTTGGTTTCCTGCATCGTGGAAATCTGCATGGGGAACGACTTGGCGAGGAAGTTCGCGGCCCCGTTGATGACCCTTGATTCGTCGGCCAGGCCGACCATGACCTTGATCGCCGTCCAGGTCTCCGTGACGGCCTTGTCCAGTTCCACGTTCTTTGCGGAAAAGGCGGCGCAGAGCGCGATGATCAGCAGTACACCGATGGTCCGCGGCGTGATCGTGCGGTGCAACTCCCAGGCTTCTGACGGCCGGGTGGCGGGACGGGCGGTTTCCGTTGCGTTCGACATGGCCGTTCTACCCCACCAGTTCCGCCCGCGCCGCCAGGGTGGCGGGGGCATGCGCCATCTCAGCTGCGGCGATGTCGGAATGGGGAACAGTGGCCGTCGCCGCCGGCTCGCGGTCATAGATGGCGCCGAGGGTTTCCGGCGTCAGGCCGTCCGGCGCGCCGTCGTAGATGACGGCGCCATGGCGCATGGCGACGATACGGTCGGCGAATTCCTGGGCGAACTCGACCTGGTGCAGGCTGCACAGAACGGTGGTGTTGCGTTGGCGCGAGGCGCGGCGCAACAGGTCCAGGACGTGACGGCTGACTGTCGGGTCCAGGCTGGCGACCGGCTCGTCCGCAAGCACCAGGTCCGGATCGTTGATGAAGGCGCGGGCGATGGCGACCCGCTGCTGCTGGCCGCCGGACATGTCCGAGGCGCGGCGGTGGATCTGGCGTTCCTCCAACTCGACCTCTTCGAGTAGGCGGCAGGCCTTGCGCTGCTGGTCGATGGGGAACAGCTTCAACATTGCGCGCCAGGTCGGCGTCACCGGCAGCAAGCCCGCCAGCACGTTGTGCAGAACGCTGAGCCGCGGCACCAGGTGGAGTTGCTGGTGGATCATGCCGATGCGCGAGCGCACGGCCATCAGGTTGGCGGGTTCCACGGGAATGCCGTCGAGCACGACCCGCCCCCCGGTCGGCAGAACAATGCCGTTGACGGTATTCAGCAATGTCGATTTGCCGGCGCCCGACGGACCAAGCAGAACACAAAGTTCGCCCTTGGGCACGGACAGGGAAACATCGCGAATGGCCCGGGTGCCGTCGGGAAACTGGTGTGAGATGTTGTCGAATTTGAGGATCGTCACGCTATCCGCTCCTGTTTTTGCTGTGCGTCGGGACCGGTCGGGCCGCAACCTTTTCCCATTCGGGAAACGCCGGTTGCGGCCCGTGCCGTCACCAGGGCGTGCGGGTCAGCGCAGGCCCGCTTTTTCAACAATTTCCGCCTTCACGGTCTTGGTCAGCGCCTTCAGGGTGCTGAGAGAGCCGAGCATCTTTTCCAGCGGATATTCGGTGTCATAACGATCAACCTGCTTGCCGCCGTATCCCCGGATGAACTGGGGGTCGACCATGGTGTGGATCTTGGCGAAAGCCGTGCGGATCTTCTGCTTCAGTTCGGGCGCCAGCTTGGGATTCATCGCGAGCGGCGGGTTGGGGATGCCGTCGCTTTTCGCCAGAACGACGAACTTGGCCGGATCGAG
>CAXAVJ010000035.1:0-31476 GCA_963972065.1 uncultured Rhodospirillaceae bacterium | reverse complement strand
CGGGCTTGACCCGGCCATCCACGAATTGGTTGCGGCGGTGAAAAGACGTGGACCCCCGGGTCAAGCCCGGGGGTGACATTTCCGTATTATCTCATCTCGCCTAATCACGCTTCCGCCGCCGCGTCCCTTAACTTGAACTTCTGGATCTTGCCCGTGCTCGTCTTCGGCAGGTCGCCGAACACCACGTGTTTCGGGCATTTGTAATGGGCCAGGTTGTCGCGGCAGAATTGGATGATGTCTTCTGCCGTCGGCGCCGGCACGCCCGCCTTCAGTTCCACGAAGGCGCAGGGGGTTTCGCCCCATTTGTCGTCGGGCTTGGCGACCACGGCGGCGGTCATCACGGCCGGGTGCTTGTACAGCACGCCCTCGACCTCGATGGACGAGATGTTCTCGCCGCCGGAAATGATGATGTCCTTGGACCGGTCCTTGAGTTCGATATAGCCGTCGGGATGCATGACGCCGAGGTCGCCGGAGTGGAACCAGCCGCCGGCCAGGGACTTTTCCGACGTCTCCGGGTTCTTCAGGTAGCCCTTCATGACGATGTTGCCCTGGAACATGGCCTCGCCCATGGTCTCGCCGTCGGCGGGCACGGGCTGCATGGTGTCCGGGTCGATGATCTGCAGGTCGTTGAGCGCGTGATAGGGCACGCCCTGGCGGGATTTCTTCTGGGCCTGTTCCTCGATCGGAAGCGCGTCCCATTCCGGATGCCAGGCGCACATCACGGCGGGGCCGTAGGTTTCCGTCAGGCCGTAGGCATGGGTGACCTCGATGCCTTCGCGCTGCATGGCTTCCAGGGTCGCGGCCGGGGGTGGGGCGGCGGCGGCCATGAACTTGACCTTGTGGTCGAAGGGCTTCTTTTCGTCCGGCGTGGCGTTGACCAGGAAGCTCATGACGATGGGCGCGCCGCACATATGGGTGACCTTGTGCGTGGCGATGGCGTCATAGATGTTGGCGCCGGTGACCCGGCGCAGGCAGATGTTGGTGCCGGCCAGGGCCGCGATGGTCCAGGGAAAACACCAGCCGTTGCAATGGAACATCGGCAGGGTCCAGAGATAGACCGGATGATGCGCCATGTTCCAGCCGACGGCGTTGGACACCGCGTTCAGATAGGCGCCGCGGTGGTGGTAGACCACGCCCTTGGGGTCGCCCGTGGTGCCCGAGGTGTAGTTGAGCGAGATCGCCTGCCATTCGTCCTTGGGCAGGTCCCACGGGAAATCCTCGTCGCCCTCGGCGAGCAGGCTTTCGTAATCGGTTTCGCCCAGGGTGACATGTTCGTGCCCGGCTTCGCTGTCGACGATGTCGATCACCGGGATATCGCGGCCGATCAGGGCCAGTGCGGCCTTCACCGTCGGCGCGAATTCGGTATCGGTCAGCAGCAATTTGGCCTCGCCATGGTTGAGGCAGAAGGCGATGGCCTCGGCGTCCAGGCGCACGTTGAGCGTATTGATGACCGCCCCCGCCATGGGTACGGCGAAGGTCGCCTCATACATCTCGGGCGTGTTGGCGCCCATGATGGCGACCGTATCCAGATGGCCGATGCCCCGCTTGGATAACGCGGAGGCGAGCTTTTTCACCCGCGTATAGGTCTCGCCCCAGGTAAAGCGCTTGGCCCCGTGCACCACCGAGGGGTGGTCGGGATAGACACGGGCCGCCCGTTTCAGGAACGTATTGGGCGACAGGGGGGTGTAATTGGCGCGAACGGCGTCCAGCGCCTGTTCGTACATATTGACTTCGCTCAAGTCGGCCTCCGGTTAAATCCGTTACATTCGGGCCCGTTCGTTGACTGCGGACCTGAGGGTCAATGTGCCACAAAGCACCTTGGCAAAAAACGCTGTTTTGGCCCACACTGCCCAGATAAACGCCGCGGCCTCGGAACCGGGGACAGGGCGGCAAAACGGCCAAAGCGCTGACTTAAAGGGAGGCTCCACCGATGACCAATGCCTATGACGCCGCATATGCGCGCTCTCTCGATGATCCCGACGGTTTCTGGGGCGAGGCGGCGGAGGCCCTGGTGTGGACCAAGAAGTGGGACAAGGTGCTGGATGACAGCGGCGCGCCCATCTATCGCTGGTTCACGGGCGGTGAGTTGAACACCTGCTACAACTGCCTGGACCGTCATGTCGACGAGGGCAATGGTGCCCGCACGGCCCTGATCTACGACAGCCCCGTGACCGGCGGCACACAGCGCAAGTATAGCTATCTGCAGCTGCGCGACGAAGTCGCCAAATTCGCGGGTGTGCTGGCGGCCCAGGGTGTCGGCAAGGGCGACCGGGTCATCATCTACATGCCCATGGTCCCGGAAGCGGCCATCGCCATGCTGGCCTGCGCCCGCCTGGGGGCCATTCATTCCGTGGTGTTCGGCGGGTTTGCTTCGAACGAGCTGGCCGTGCGCATCGACGACGCGGCGCCCAAGGCCATCGTCAGCGCGACCTGCGGGATCGAGGTCAACCGGGTGCTTGAATACATGCCGCTGCTGCAGGGTGCCATCGATTTGGCCAAGCACAAGCCGGACACGGTGATCATCCTGTCGCGCCCGGAATGCGAGGTGGATCTGGCTTCATACGGCTATTTGGATTGGGCCACGGAAGCAGCCAAGGCGGCCCCGCACGATTGCGTTCCCGTGGCGGCGACGGACCCGCTCTATATCCTCTATACCTCGGGCACCACGGGCAAGCCCAAGGGCGTGGTGCGCGACAACGGCGGCCATGCGGTGGCGCTGAAATGGTCCATGAAAAACGTCTATGACGCGGATCCGGGCGACGTCTACTGGGCGGCGTCCGACGTGGGCTGGGTGGTCGGCCATTCCTATATCGTCTACGCGCCGCTGCTGCAGGGCTGCACGACGATCTTCTACGAAGGCAAGCCCGTGGGCACGCCCGATGCCGGGGCCTTCTGGCGGGTCATCGCCGACCACAAGGTGAAGATCCTGTTCACCGCCCCCACGGCGTTCCGCGCCATCAAGAAGGAAGATCCTAATGGGGAGTTCCTGAAGAAATACGACATGTCCTCGTTCAAGATGCTGTTCCTGGCCGGTGAACGCACCGATCCGCCGACCCTGGAATGGGCCGAGAAGACCTTGGGCGTGCCGGTCATCGACCATTGGTGGCAGACGGAAACGGGCTGGGCCATCGCGTCCAACTGCATGGGTCTGCACCGCTTTCCGGTCAAGGCGGGCTCCCCGACCAAGCCGTGCCCGGGTTGGAACGTCCAGGTTCTCAACGAGGAAACCCATGAGCCGGTGAAGGCGGGGGAAATCGGCGCGATCTGCGTCAAGCTGCCCATGCCGCCGTCCAGCCTGCCGACCCTGTGGAACGCGGACAAGCGGTTCCGCGAAGCCTACCTGAACGAATATCCGGGCTATTACAAAACCGCCGACGCCGGCGTGTTCGACGAGGACGGCTATATCTCGATCATGGCGCGCACGGACGACATCATCAACGTGGCCGGGCACCGTCTGTCCACCGGTGGGATGGAGGAAGTCCTGGCCGCCCACCCGGACGTCGCCGAATGCGCCGTGATCGGCGTCGCCGACGAATTGAAGGGGCAGTTGCCCGTGGGCTTTCTCGTGCTCAAGGCCGGGGTGACCAAGGATGCCGCCGAGATCGTCAACGAGGTGGTGCAGCTTGTCCGCCAAAGGATCGGCCCCGTCGCCGCCTTCAAGCAGGCGACGGTGGTGCCGCGTCTGCCCAAGACCCGGTCGGGCAAGATCCTGCGCGGCACCATGCAGAAGATCGCCGACAACGAACAATGGAAGATGCCGGCCACCATCGACGACCCGGCGATTCTTGAGGAAATCACCAGCGCGTTGAAGGACATCGGCTACGGGGCGTCCCGCAAGGCCTAAGTCGTGCCATCATGACCTAACTGTTTTTCCCGTCTGGCCCATTGAGGGACAGCGCCGGATCGGGCATGGTGCGGGCAACGGGCGGCGCTCGGCCGCCTGAGGGTGCGCTGCGCCCGCTTCCCTAATCAAAATTTCGAGGAATCCGACCATGTATAACGATGTCTTGCTGTTCATCGACGGCGAATGGACCAAGGCGGCCGCGGGCCGCACGATGCCGATTGAAAACCCGGCCACGGGCGAAGTCATCGGCACCGTTGCCCATGCGGAACAGGCGGATCTGGACCGCGCCCTTGAGGCGGCGGACAAAGGTTTCAAGGTCTGGCGTCAAGTCTCGGCCTTCGATCGCGCCAAGGTGCTGCGCAAGGCGGCGGACCTGCTGCGCGAACGGGCCGACAAGATCGCCCCCCTGATGACCCTGGAACAGGGCAAGACCCTGCCCGAAGCCAAGGGTGAAATCCTGGTCGCCGCCGACGTCACCGACTGGAACGCCGAGGAAGCGCGCCGCACCTACGGCCGCATCATTCCGGCCCGCGCGGGCAACGTCTATCAGATGGTGATCAAGGAGCCCGTGGGCCCTGTCGCCGCCTTCACGCCCTGGAACTTCCCCATCAACCAGGCCGTGCGCAAGATCGCCTGCGCGCTTGCGGCCGGCTGTTCGATCATCGTCAAGGCGGCCGAGGAAACCCCGTCGTCGCCGGCGGAACTGATTCGCTGCTTCGCCGACGCGGGCGTGCCGGCTGGCGCCGTCAATCTGGTCTACGGCGTGCCGGCCGAGATTTCCGAATACCTGATCCCGCATCCGGTGATCCGCAAGATTTCCTTCACCGGCTCGACCGTGGTCGGCAAGCATCTGGCGGCCTTGGCCGGCACGCATATGAAGCGCGCGACCATGGAACTGGGCGGCCATGCGCCGTCCATCGTGTTCGACGATGCCGACGTCGACCTGGCGGTGAAGATTCTGAAGTCGAACAAGCAGCGCAACGCGGGCCAGGTCTGCGTGTCGCCGACCCGCTTCCTGATCCAGGAAGGTGTTTACGATCAGTTCGTCAGCAAGTTCACCGACGGCATGAAGTCCATCAAGGTCGGTGACGGCATGTCCGCCGACAGCCAGATGGGTCCGATGGCCAATCCCCGGCGCATCACCGCCATGGAAGAATTCATCGGCGACGCCGTGCAGAAGGGGGCGAACCTCAAGACCGGCGGCAAGCGCATCGGCAACAAGGGCAATTTCTTCGAGCCCACGGTGCTGACCGACGTACCCCTGGATGCCCGCATCATGACCGAGGAACCGTTCGGCCCGGTCGCCGTGATCGCCCCGTTCAAGGGCTTTGATGACGTGATCGCCGAGGCCAACCGGCTGCCCTTCGGCTTGGCCGCCTATGCCTATACGGGATCGGCCAAGACCGCGCAGGATTTGGCGACCAGTGTGGAAAGCGGGATGATTTCCATCAACCACCACGGCATCGCCCTGCCGGAAACACCGTTCGGCGGCGTCAAGGATTCGGGCTACGGGTCCGAAGGCGGCACGGAAGCCATCGAAGCCTATCTGAACCCGAAGTTCGTGACCCAGGCGAGCCTGTAAGGCCCGCCCGGACTTCTTGCGACGGAGCATGGAGAGACCCATGACGGATCTGACACAGGCGGGCGGCGACGTCCTTGCCCAATCCCACGACCGGGCCAAGGGGCACTACGACGATATTCGGGGCCGTAATCTGGCCCTGGATATGACCCGCGGCAAGCCGTCGGCGGCGCAGTTGGACCTGTCTGACGCGCTCTTGACCAACGTGACGGCGGAGGACGTGCGCGACGACGACGGCACGGACCTACGCAATTACGGGGGCCTTGCCGGCACCCCTGCCTGCCGCAAGTTGTTCGGCGAATACCTGGGCGTGCCCGCCGATCAGGTCGTGATCGGCGGCAATTCGTCCCTGCAGATGATGTACGGCGTGCTGGCCCGGGCCATGACCTTCGGCGTCGTGGGCGGGAAGGGGCCGTGGCGGGACGAAGGGGCGACGGTGATCTGTCCCGTGCCGGGCTATGACCGGCATTTCGCGATCTGCGAGGAACTGGGCCTGAACATGGTGTCCGTCGACATGAAGGACGACGGGCCGGATATGGATGCGGTCGAGGAACTGGTCAAGGACCCCAAGGTCAAGGCCATCTGGTGCGTGCCCAAGTATTCCAACCCGACGGGGGCGACCTATTCGGACGCCGTCGTCGAACGCCTGGCTAAGATGAAAGCGGCGGCGCCCGATTTCCGCATCCTGTGGGACAACGCCTATGCCGTGCATCATCTGGGGCAGGGGTTAGACGATGTCGCCGACATCCTGACGGTCTGCGAAGCGGCGGGCTGCCCGGACCGGCCGTTCATCTTCGGCTCGACCTCCAAGATCACGTACGCGGGGGCGGGCATCGCCGTGTTCGCCGGCTCCAAGGCCAACGTCAAGGATGCCCTCGACCATCTGTTCTTCGAAACGATCGGCCCGGACAAGGTCACCCAGTTGCGTCAGGTCAAGTTCTTCAAGGACATGGACGGCATCCTGGCCCATATGGACGGCCACGCGAAGCTCTGTGCGCCCAAGTTCAAGGCCGTGGACGACGCGCTGACCAAGCATCTGGCGGGCAAGGGCATCGCGACCTGGACAAGACCCAAGGGCGGCTATTTCGTCAGCCTGGACGTGCTCGACGGTTGCGCCAAGGAGGTCATCCGCCTGGCCGGCGAGGCCGGGGTCAAGCTGACTCCCGCCGGGTCGTGCTTTCCTTATGGCAAGGACCCCAACGATCGCAACATCCGCCTGGCGCCGACCCTGCCGCCGCTGGAGGAAGTGGTCCAGGCCATGGACGTGGTCTGCGCCTGCGTCGAACTGGCTTGCCTGAACAAGCTGGCCGAAGACGGGAAATAACCGCCGGGCCGGTCAGGACGCCTGATCAAAGAACCGGCGTCCCGCGTCCGATTGGCCATAGGCATCGACCAGATCCCAGATGTGCGCTTCGATGAGGGCGCGGGCGCCGTCCGCGTCGCCGGCTTCCATGGCGGCCAGTATCCGCGTGTGTTCGGCGACGGACCGGGGCGGCAGATGGGGGATGTTGGCGAGCACGACCTGATAACGCCGGAAACGGATCTTTACCCGGTTGTAGGTTTCCACCAGCAGGCCGTTTTGCGCCGCGGCGACCAGGGCATCATGGAATTCCGCCGCCAAGGCGTAATAGCTGTCGTAATCCTCGGCCCGGATCAATTCTTCCAGGTCCGCGTTCATCTTGCGCAGATCGGCGAAGGCCGTCGCCGGTTGTTGCCGGGCCGCCGAGGCGGCGGCAAAGCCCTCGATCGCCATGCGCAGGTCGAACAGTTCGCGCAATTCGCTTTCCGACAGGGGCGTGACGACGGCCCCCCGATGGGGTTCCAGAATCAGCAGTCCCTGGGCCGCCACGATGCGCAGGGCCTCACGCAGCGGCACCCGACTGACATTGCAGCGTTTCGACAGGGCGTGTTCCACGAGACGTTCGCCGGGCGGAAAGCGGCCGGCCACGATTTCACCTGAAATCCATTCGGCAAGCCGCTCCGGCAATAGGTCCGGGCGGGGAAAGTCGGTGGGGCCAGATGCGCTGCTCATGTCGTTCTCTTGATAGGTCGCCGCCGAGCGTTATGAAAGCATTATATATTTTCTAATTGACTAATTGTCTAACAATATTAAATTCCCGGTCAGCCTGTCGCGAAAGACGCGGGCAACAACGATCTTGGGAGGGCGGAATGGCGCTACCTTTGGACGGAATCCGCGTGCTCGACCTGACGCGGGCCCTGTCCGGTCCGTTCTGCACGATGATCCTGGGGGATCTGGGGGCGGACGTTCTGAAGGCGGAGCCGGTGGGCGAGGGCGACATGTGCCGCGCCTGGGGGCCGTTCGATCACGGCATCGGCTGTTTCTTCCTGTCCGTGAACCGGAACAAGCGGTCCCTGGCCGTGGATTTCCGCAGTGATGGTGGCCAGGCGGTGTTGCGTGACCTGGCCCGCGAAGCCGATGTCCTGGTTGAGAATTTCAAACCGGGAACCATCGAAAAGCTGGGCCTGGATTACGACAGCCTAAAGCAGGACAATCCGCGCCTGATCCACGCCACCATCACGGGGTTCGGTTCCGAAGGGCCTTATGGTACCTGGCCCGGGTTCGATCAGATCGCCCAGGGCATGTCGGGCATGATGAGCCTTTCCGGTGAACCCGACGGCGCGCCGACGCGCCTGGGCGTGCCCTTGGCCGACCTTGTGTCGGGCATGTGGCTGTCCACGGGCATCACCGCCGCCATCCATCAACGCACGGCGACGGGGCAGGGGCAAAAGGTCGATACCTCGCTGCTGGCCTCTGTCGTCGGCATGCTCTGCGTCCAGGGCCAACGATACCTGAGCCTGGGGGACGTTCCCGGCCGCATGGGCAACGAACATCCGGTGATCTACCCTTACGGCGCCTTTCAGGCCTCGGATGCCCTTGTCAACATCGCCGCTGCCAACCAGACCCAGTGGAAAAAGCTCTGCGACACCTTGGGGCTCTCCGAATTGGTGGACGATCCCGACTTCGCCGACAACACGGGACGCGACCGAAATAGGGCCCGCTTGCGTGGTTTGTTGAACGGGAAACTGGCGTCCAAGACCGCGATCGAATGGTCCCATGAGCTGATGGAAGCCGGCATTCCCGCCGGGCCCGTCTACGACCTGGGGCAGATGTTCAACGACCCCCAGGTGGCGCACGCGGGAATGGTGGAAACGATCAGCCATCCTGTCATTGGGGACCTGAACCTGCTTTCCAATCCCTTGCGCCTGGGTGAGGTCGGGCCGAAGACCGTGCGGTTCGCGCCGCCGGCCCTGGGCGAACACAGCACGGCGGTTCTTGCGGATTGGGGGATCGCCCCGGACCGCATCGAGCAGCTTATCAATGATAAATCGATCGAGAACAGCACAGCGAGGATGACATGACTTCATCTCCCAGCCTTTCCTATGTTGCCCTGGTTTCCCGCGATGTCCCCGCCGCATGCGAAGTACTGGGGGGTGTGCTCGGGCTGGCGCGGACCGACTGTGCCCTGGGTGGCGATACCGTGCCGGTGTTCGCCGTCGGCGACGCGGCCCTCGCCCTGTTCGAGCCGGGCGACCCCTTCGTCCACGAAACGGACCGCACCGGCGTGCATCACATCGGCCTGTCCGTCGATGACCTGGACGGGACCACCGCGCGCCTTGCGGCGGCGGGCATTTCCGCGCGCGACGCGGGCCGGCCGGGCCTGGCCGGCGGGCGCCATGTTGAACTGGACCCGGACGACACCGTCGGGGTCCGGACCTGTCTGGTCGATCCCTTGACCATCGACAGGTCGGCGTCGCCCCGGATCGAGCGCATCGACCATTTGGGCGTCGCCAGCGCCGACAACCGGAAAGCCATCTCGGTGTTCACCGATACGCTCGGCCTGCCCATCGAGAGCCAGCAGACGGACATGGAAGTCCAGACGACGGTCGAAAGCTTCACTTCGGACAAATACGGCGTCGTCTATCACAGCCGCCCGCCCCGGCCCGTCGGCGGCCTGCGTGTCGCCTTTCTGACGGCGGGCGACTGCGAGTTGGAGTTCCTGCAGAATTTCGATCCGTCCCACGGGGCGGAGATTGCCCATGGCGCATCCGGCACGACCCGGCAGGACCAGGGGGCGATTACCAAGTACATCGAATCTCGCGGCCAGGGCCTGCACCACGTCGCCCTGAAGTCACCGGACATCAACGCGACGCTGGCCGCCCTCGGCGACGCCGGATGCACCATGATTGATACCGTGGGGCGGCCGGGGTCGCGGCGGGCGCTGATCGGGTTCATCCATCCCAAAAGCCTTGGCGGACTGCTGCTCCATGTCGTCCAGCGTGACTGAGCCGCTGGTCCGCGCGGCGGAACGCGCCGGTGTCCTGATCCTCACCATCGACCGTGAGCAGGCCGGGAACTCGATTTCCCGCGACACGGCCCAGGCCATGCGCGACGCCCTGGACGGCACGGCCGGCAGGACGGACCTGCGCGGCATCGTGGTGACCGGCGCCGGTGACCGTTTCTTCTGCACCGGGGGTGATTTGAAGGCCTATCGCGCCATTTCCTCGCCCGAGGAACTGGCCGAGACCTTCGGCGTCGTTCGCGGTCTGCTCGACGCGTTCGAGGCCCATCCCCTGCCGGTCATCGCGGCCATCAACGGCTATGCCCTGGGCGGCGGTGCGGAACTGGCCTTGGCTTGCGATCTGCGGTTCATGGCCGGGGATGCGAAGATCGGCCTGCCGCAGGCGCGGCTCGGCATCATTCCCGGCTGGAACGGCGCCGAGCGCCTGATGCATGTGGTGGGATACGCCCGCGCCATACGCATGTTGCTAAGCTGCGAGCAGTTGTCCGCCGGGGAAGCCCTGGACCAGGGGCTGATCGACGCGGTGGCTGTGGGCGAAGACGTCGTGGACCATGCCGTGGGATTTCTCACCGCCATGCCGGCGGCGCCCCTGGCGGTATCGGCGACCAAACAGGCGCCGCGCGCGGCCGCGCGCGGCGAGGGCCGGGCGGCCGGAGAGGCGCTTCTGGAAGACTTGTGGTTTTCCGAGGATCACCGCGAGGCCGAGCAGGCCTTTGCCGAAAAACGCGCCGCCGTCTTCAAAGGACGGTGACGGAACGCCGGTGCGGAATCAATCCTGGGCACCCTCGGTGGCCGGTGCATTTTCCGTGGTCGGCCAGACGGATTCCGCGCTGGGCTCGGGTGCCGGGGCGGGTTCGGGCGGTGCCGGCGGTGCCGCCGGTTCCATGCCTTGGACGCCGGACGCCTGGGCGGCCGGGCCGTGGACGGTACCGGCCCGCGCACGGGCAACGGCGATGACCTTTTCCAGATCGTCGGCCGTACACAAGCCCAGACCCACCGGGTTCTGCGGCTTGATGTTCGAGGTGTTCCAGTGCGAACGGTCGCGCACGGACATGATGGTCGGCTTGGTCGTGCCGATCAGTTTGGAAATCTGGCCGTCGGACATTTCCGGATAGTTCTTCACCAGCCAGGCGATGGCGTCGGGCCGGTCCTGGCGCTTGGCCACGGGGGTGTAACGCGCACCCTTGGTTTTCTTCGGCAGGGGCAGGGACGGCTTGGCGGCTTTCAGGCTGGCCGTGGCGTCGCCTTCGCAGCGCTCCAGTTCCTCTTGGGTCAGTTCACCGGCCTGCACGGGGTCGAGCCCCTGCATTCCGATGGCGACTTCGTCGTCGGCGATGGCCTGAACTTCCAGTTCATGCAGGCCGCAGAATTCGGCGATCTGCCTGAAGGTGAGGGCCGTGTTCTCCACAAGCCAGACGGCTGTGGCCTTCGGCATCAACGGACGCGCCATAATTACCTTCCCATTCGGTGTTGGATTTCGGGATTGTCTTAATCGACCAGCACGCCCCCGCGCGTACGGGGACGCACCGGAACTTGCGACGTTATATAGGCACAAGGGCCCTCGGGTCAAAGGATCAGATTGATTTTGGGGTCTATTCCGCAACCTGAAACACGATTTTCCCGATGTGCTGGTTGGATTCCATCAATTCGTGGGCTTCGCGCGCCTGATTTAGGGAAAAAGTCTTGTAAATCACAGGCTTGACCTCACCCTTTTCGATCAGGGGCCAGACGTTTTCGCGCACGGCCTTTGCGATCACGCCTTTTCGTGCGACCGACTGGGCCCGCAGGGTCGATCCGGTGATGGTCAGACGCTTCAGCATCAGCGGCATGAAGTTGATTTCGGCCTTGGCCCCCTTCATGAACGCGATATTGACCAGGCGGCCGTCGCGATTGAGGGATTTCAGGTTCTTTTCGATGTAGTCGCCGCCGACCATGTCCAGGATTACGTCGACGCCCTTGCCGCCGGTGAAGTCCTTGGCGGCCGCGACGAAGTCCTCTTCCCGGTAGTTGACGGCGCGCTCGGCGCCTAGGTCCAGGCAGGCCTGGCATTTTTCGGCACTGCCCGCCGTGGCGATGACCTTTGCCCCCAGGCGGCTGGCAACCTGGATCGCCGTGGTGCCGATGCCCGATGTGCCGCCGTGCACCATCAGGGTCTCGCCCGGCTTCAGGTCGCCGCGTTCGTACAGATTGGTCCACACGGTGAAGAAGGTTTCCGGCAGGGCCGCCGCCTCGACCATGGACAGGCCCTTCGGCACCGGCAGGCATTGTTCGGTGGGGGCCGTGACGTATTCGCCGTAACCGCCGCCCGCGACCAGGGCGCAGAGCGCGTCGCCGATCTGCCAGCCTTCGGCGCCGTCGCCCAGGGCGGCCACGGTGCCCGACACCTCCAACCCCGGAATGTCCGTCACGCCCTCGGGCGGGGCGTAATGGCCCAGGCGCTGCACCACGTCGGGGCGGTTGACGCCGGCGGCGGTGACACGGATCAGGACCTCGCCCTTGGCTGGGGCGGGGACAGGGCGACTAGTCGTGCGAAGCTGTTCCGGGCCGCCGGGTTCGGCGATTTCGACGCAGGTCATTTCCGTGGGCAGGGACATGGGGCTATCCGTTCACTAGTGGGTTTTCGAAAGGCCCCTTCACCTAGTAGATTGAGGCCCCAAAGCGCAAGAGGGGATGACGCCATGGCCATGGACACGGACGATCTGGAACCGCAGAAGAAAAAGCCGGACCTGAAGAACCTGGAGGTGATGTCGATCGAGGCGCTGAACGACTATATTGCCGATCTGGAGGCCGAAATCACGCGTGTGCGCGAGACCATCAAGGCCAAGGAAGCCGCGCGCCAAAGCGCCGACAGCTTTTTCAAGTCCTAGGCTTCTGCGGTTCTGCCGCCGCCGCGCGGGCAGCGGTCATCGCGCGTCTTTTGCGCCGCGACGCCATGAACATCAGCCAGCCGACAGGCCCCAGGAACAGCACGATGACCAGCCAGCCCATGCGCGGGCTGAACGGGCAGGTCGCCCCGTCCTCGGCCGGCTTGGCCGGGGAAATGGCTTTCGACAGGGCAACATGGATCAGCGGCAGGACGAAGCCGATCACGATCACGGCCCAGGCGGCGGCAGGCGACATGGCAACTCCTCTGCGCAATTCCTCTGCTTTCGATTAGGAGAAACTTAACACCCGGACGATAGGCTGCAAGCAGGACACGAGGCGAAAGTGTCCTTTACTTCTATGCCTCCCTGAAAACTCGACGGCCGCCCTCCCAACCCGGGGGCGGCTATTTTTATGTCAGGACGGCGACGACATCGTGAATTCCGGGGGACAATTCCCCGTTGTCAATAACCCTTTGCAGTTGACGGGTATAGGACGTCTGGCTACGCTCCCCTTGTCATTCAGGCGAGTTTGACAGGTGTGAGGCATATAAAATAATTAAAGGGCCGCTGGGCAAACCGGCGGCCCTTAATCAATTCCGGCCCTGCCCGCGGGCCCGAGACCACGACGAAAAGTCCCGCCCGCCATGGCCGATGCAACGACCCCCGAAACCCGCGATGCCTATCCGCATGTCCTGGCGATCCAGACCCGGTGGATGGACAACGACATCTACGGCCACGTCAACAACGTGACCTATTACAGCTACTTCGACACGGTGGTGAACAGCTACCTGATCGACGCGGGTGGTCTGGACATCCACGACGGCACGGTCGTCGGCTTCGCGGTCGAAACGACCTGCCGGTTCTTCAAGCCCGTGGCCTTTCCGGAAAAATTGGCGGCGGGGCTCAGGGTCGGCAAGCTGGGCAATTCCAGCGTTCGCTATGAAATCGCCATCTTCAAGGACGGCGAGGATACGGCCGCCGCCGCGGGCCACTTCGTTCATGTCTTCGTCGACCGCCGGACGGACCGCCCGACGCCGGTTCCGGCGGCCATTCGCGCGGCCTTGGAAAAGCTCGTGGTCGGGGACACGGGCGGGGACGGCGGACAATGAACGGGGATGCGCCCGATCCACGCGGGATGCGGCTGTCGGCCTATCCCTACCGCATGGAAATCCCGACCCGGTTCGGCGACAATGACATGCTGGGCCACGCCAACAACGTCGCCTACAACCGCTATATCGAGGCCGTGGTGACGCAGTTCCAAATGCAGGAAGCGGGCGTTGACTATGCCAGGCACCGCATTGCCCCGGTCGCCGTGGAAACGCTCTGCCGCTTTCACCGTTCCCTCAGCTATCCGGAAATCGTCCATGCGGGGCTCCGCGTCGGGCGTCTGGGCAGTTCCAGCGTCACCTTCCTGATCGGCCTGTTCGGTGAGGGCGACCACGACGCCCCCGCCGCCACGGGCCATTTCATCCATGTCTATTCGGACCGGGACGCGGAAACCGCAGTGCCCATGCCCGCCGCCGCCCGCACCGTCTACGAACGGTTCCGTTGAGCCGGCAAAAGAAAAGGCGCACCCGGTTTCCCGGGCACGCCCTTTCCGTCTGACATAACTGCGTGAGTTTAGGCGGCCTTGCGGCTGAACAGCTTCTTCTGTCCGCCCGCGATCTCGATCTTGCGGGGTTTCTTTTCGTCCGGAACGACGCGTTCCAGTTCGATGTGCAGAAGTCCGTTCTCAAGGGCGCCGCCCTTGACCTCGATATGGTCGGCAAGCTGGAAGCGGCGCTCGAACGCGCGGCCGGCGATGCCGCGGTGAACGTAGACGACGTTCTCGTCCTGCCCATCCGCATGCTTGCCGGTGACGATCAGGGTGCCGTCGTTGACGGTGACCTCAAGATCGCTCTCGCCGAAGCCGGCGACGGCCATGGTGATCCGGTAGGTATCTTCGCCCAGTTGTTCGATGTTGTAGGGCGGGTAGGAATTGCCGTCGTCATGGCGCATGGCGCTGTCGAGTAGCCGTTCGAGACGATCAAAACCGACGGAATGACGGAACAGGGGGGTGAAATCGATGGTACGCATAACCAAGTCCTCCTTGAACGAAGCGATATGGTGCCCGCCAGCGCGAGATGCCGTTCAGGACCGCCGCAATGGCCGGTCCGACGAACCGCGCGGGTCGAGCGGTTCAAATCTTGCGGGCCCCGTCCGGGCACCCGCTTCCAGGCATGAGATAAGTTTGGGGAAAATGCGCCGCAAGTCCCGGGCGGAAAATTTTTCACCGGGAAACATAGGGAAAGTCAGAAGATTAGGAGGCCTTTGCCGCGTTGCTGGACTGCCATATGACCTCGTACAGGTTAACGTCCCCGTCGAAGCCTTTCATGGCGAAGCCGCCCGCAGACTTGAAGGAAATGCCCTTACCGGTGCAGATGCCGCGTACGGTTTCCGATACGAAAATCTGGTCGGCCTGAGCCTTGTCGACGATGCGCGCCGCCAGCTGCACGGTGGTACCGAACAGATCGTTGTCTTCGGCGATGGGTTCGCCCGCGTTGATGCCGATCTTCAGCTTGAGCGGTAGGGCGGGGTTCGATCCGCGGAGTTGAATGGTTTCCTTCTGGATTTCGATTGACGCCTCGACCGCGTTGGTCGGCTGGTCGAACGAACACATCATGCCGTCGCCCGTATGTTTGACCTCGCGGCCGTGATAGCGGGTCAGGTTCTCGCGCACGATCTTGTTGTGGGCGCGCACGACTTCCTGCGCCCCGGCATCGCCCAATTGCTGGGTCAGGGCGGTGGAGCCGGCAATGTCCGTAAACAGTACGGCGACGACCCGCGCCTGGGCTTCCTTCGGCTTCGGCTTGTTCCAGTCTTCCAGCGCCGTTTTTAGATGAGATGGCCCGGAGGCATTGTCCGTCAGGTGGTTGGCCATGGCGTTGCGGCCAGCCTGGAACATGCTCATGTAGCGGGAATCCTGTAGCAGGTATTCCTCGTAGCGGTCGGAGAAGGACGAGGCATGGGATTTCTTGAAGCCCATGACCTGGACGCTGTCGGCCAGAATGCGGGACCGCGTCGCGGGATCCAGGTCGCGCTTTGACGACAAGGATTCACAGGCGCCGGCAAGGAACAGGTTGATCCCGAACTTGGTGAAGTTGTCGAGCTTCTTCTTGTCCTGCCCGGTGACGTCGAGAAGCTGGCCCAGGAACTTCATCATATAGGTCTTCTGCTTTTCGCCGGCGGCGTCGAGCATGGGTTGCGCTTCCTGGCCACCGCCATACTTGTCGGCCTCCAGGGTCACACCGCGCTTGGTTTCGTCGTTGTCCAGTTCCGCGCGCAGGCGTTGATTGGCATCGTCGTCGTTCTCGCCGCGGGCGACCTCTTCGGCCTTGGCCTGTTCGCGCCAATCACCGACCGTGCCTTCGGGCTTTTCCGTATCGATTTCGATGGTGTTCGCCGGCGGTTGCCCCAGTGCCGATGCCGCCCGATCAAGGATCGACGTCACACTGGTGCCACCGACTGCCCGTTGCGTGGTCATGCTGCTGGACGCTTGCCGCCCCTTGAGCCGAATGTTCCGGAGATAGGTGATCGCCAGGGTCGAGGCGGTCAGAAGGAAGCTTGCGACAAAGACCAGGAAGATGGCGTTGGCCTCGATCGTGCCGGAAATCTTGTAGCCGAACAGCATCTTGCCGCTGAAATACCAGGAAAAGGCAACTGCGAACCCGCCTGACACCAGCAGACTGACCAGGGCCAGCATGAGCATCTTGACGACGACTGTCGTCGCCGTTGCGGTGATGCTGTTGGCGTTGCTTGCGGCGCGGCGCTTTTTCGGCGCGTCGTCGTCATCGTCGTAATAATCATCATCGTCGTCGTCACCGCGGGACATGGACCAGTCGCCGCCACCGCCACCGCTGTCACTACCACTGCCGCGGCTGCCGCCGATGTCGCGAAAGCCCTTATGTTCCTCGGCGCCCTTGGGGCCGCGGTAGATGGTCGTGTCCTGATGGTTGCCGAGTTCGCTGTCATAGGTTTCCTTGACCACCTTGACGGCGTCGAAACCGGGCGTTTTCTCGACTTTTTTGGCTTCTTCGATGGCCTTTTCACGCTGCGCGGCGCCGAACTGGGCATGGATCGACCAACGGCCGGCCTGCTGCACGTGGACCTCAAAATGAATGTGTCTTGCCATGGCCGTTACCCAGCCGCTCCCCATTAATCAGACCGAATTGCCGTCGTAGCCACAAGTCGCCTTCCCCGGTCGAACGGGGCTACCGGATATTTCGGCACGTCCCAGAAGAGCAATTTTGATGCGGGGCGGTAAACAATTCCCTACCCGATTGAATAAAAGTTAGCATAGCTGTCCAAGCTATGGGAGGGGTTGATTTTAACCACCTTATTCTAGGGATTGTGCATGGAAAAGGGCGCGCCCTTTGGGTGCGCCCTTGTGCATGTCGATCCAGGTTCCGGACATCGCCGGAGACAGCCCCCGAAGGGACGGTATCCCTACATCTTCAGGCCGCTATTCCCGAACCGCTTGTTGAAGCGCGCAAGGCGTCCGCCGGCATCAACCAAGCGGTGTCCGCCGCCTGTCCAAGCCGGATGGCTCTTCGGGTCGACTTCCAGCTTCAGCACATCGCCGGGGTTGCCCCAGGTGCTGCGCGTCGTGAACGAGCTACCATCCGTCATCTGAACGGTGATTTCGTGGTAGTCCGGGTGGATATCTTTTTTCATTTGGCTTGGCTCCGGCAAAAGTGGCGCTCTATATACAGACCTGACCTGCTATGCGCAAGGTTTCATGAATCCTGGCTGGTCCACTGGCCTTTTCGACCCAAACTCAAGGAGTTTCTCCGCATGTCCCTGGACGACACGTCATTCACGCATATCGCCGACAAGACCTTGGAATCGTTCATGGATGCAATCGAGGCAGTGCTCGGTGATCAGGCCGACGTGGATCTGGAAGGCGGCATCCTGACCATCGAATTGGACACGGGTGGCCAGTACGTGATCAACAAGCACGCGCCCAACCGCCAGATCTGGATGTCGTCGCCGGTCAGCGGTGCCACCCATTACGATTTTGACGGGGACAAGGAACAGTGGCGCTGTACGCGGTCGGGCGACTTCCTGGACGAGAAGCTGGTGGCGGAACTCAAGGCGTCAACGGGGGTCGCTGTTCGTCTGTGATGATGGGGCGGGGCGCAGTCCCGCCGGAACGGCGAGGGCCAGGAGCAACACCGCCGCCATCACCAGGGCGCCCGAATAATAGGGCCAATCCCGCCCGATCTGGGCGAACAGAATTCCTGCCCAGGCCGGGCCCAGGACGCGGGCCAGGGTTGTCGCCGACCGTGTCACGCCCATCACGCCGCCCTGGTCCGTGTCGGGAACCTGTTGGGAAATCAAACTGTTATAGGCTGGATTGATGACGCTAAAGCCGTAGGCCGCGACGGCCATGGCGACCAGCAGATGCCAGACCTGGGTACAGAAGGGGATGGCGCCGATGCCGAGGGCGAGGGCGGCCGCCCCTTGGATCAGCAACGCCCGTTCGCCGAAGCGTTTGGCGAGACGCCCCATCAAGCCGCCCTGGACCGCCGCCGACAGCAGGCCGACATAGGCGAACAGCCAACCGTTCTGTTCCGGGCCCCAGTCGAAGGCGCGCCGCGACCACATGGCGAAAGTGGTCTCCAGGCCCGCGAACACGAAGGTCGCGAGGAACCCTAGCAGCATCAGCAGCCCCACCCCGGGCAGTCTTAAGGCATCCGCGAACTGCGCCAGGCGCCGTCGGCGCGGCATCGCCGCCGCGCGGGCGCGGACCTCGGCCGACAGAGATTCCGGCAGTTTCACCAGTCCGAGCAGAAGGGCGAGTAGGGACAGACCGGCGGCGGCCAGGGCCGGGCTGCGGTAATCGGCGGTCAGAGGGTCCGGCCCGGCCAGGATGCCGCCGATGGCGGGGCCCAGGATGAAACCGATGCCAAAGGCGGCACCGATCATTCCCATACCCTTGGCGCGGTTCTCCTTGGTCGTGATGTCGGCCATATAGGCGAAGGCCGCGGATATGTTGCCGGCCATCAGGCCGCCCAGGGTGCGCGCCATGAACAGCATCCACAGCGCATCGGCGAAGGCCAGCCAGACATAGGCCGCCGCCGCCCCGGCGAGGCTCAGCAGCAGGACCGGCCGCCGTCCGGCATGATCGCTGAGCCGTCCCCACAGGGGCGCGGAAATGAACTGGGCCAGGGAATAGGTCGCCATCAACAGGCCGACGGTCTGCGGGTCGGCCTGGAAATGTTCACCGTAGAACGGCAGCAGCGGAATGATGATACCGAAACCGATAAGATCGACGACGACGATCAGGAAAATAGCGAGCATTCTGGTTGGCCGATCAGCGCTGGGTTAGTTTGAGTTCGATCCGGCGGTTTCGCCGAAGCGCGATTTCATCGACACCGGGGTCAATGGGCCGGTTGGCTGCGAACCCGGCGGCGACCAGACGCACGGGAGGAAGTCCCTGGTCGATCAGGTATTTGACCACGGAGATGGCGCGCGCCGCCGACAATTCCCAGTTGGAGGGGAAGCGGGCCGTGGAAATGGGCGTTTTATCCGTATGTCCGTCGACGCGGAGCACCCAGTCGATGTCCTCGGGGATTTTCACGATCAGTTCCTTGAGGGTCTGGGCCAGGGCTGCCATCTGTTCCTTGCCCGCCGGGCCCAGTTCGGCGGAGGCGACGTCGAACAGCACCTCCGACTGGAACACGAAACGGTCGCCGACGATGCGGATGCCGGGCCGATTGCCGAGAACCTCGCGCAGACGGCCGAAGAATTCCGAGCGGTAGCGGCTGAGTTCCTGAACCTTGGACGCCAGCGCGGCGTTGAGCCGCTTACCCAGGCTTTCGATCTGCACGCCTTGCGATTGGGCCTTTTCCTCGGCTGCACGGAGCGTTGCCTCAAGCGTCGCCAACTGTTCGCGCAGCGCCGCCAATTGGCGGTTCATCAGGGCGACCTGGGCGCGGGCGCTCTCGGAAATCTGGCGCTCGTTGATCAGCGCCTCGCCCTTTTCGTTGGCCTGTTTACCAAGCTCCATGACCTTGGCGGTCAACTCGTCGCGCAGCGCCGTCAGGGCCTCGATCTCGCGTGCCAGATTGTTCAGGCGCTGCACGCGGTCGGCCAGTTCCTCCTCGCGGACCGCGAGCGTCTTCTTGGTATCCGCCAACGAGGTTTCCAGGCGGCCGATGGTCTGGCGGCTGGTTTCCATGGAAACCATGGCGTCGACAAGCTGCTGTTCGGCGGATTCGGCGCGCATGCGCAATTCGGCGACGCTGGTGCTCAGCCGCTCACGCTCGCCGACCGAGGCTTCGAGCTCCGTCGACAGGCGGCTGACGTCAGCGCGCAGGCTGTCCGTGGTCTTGCGTTCCAGGGCCAATAGGCTCGCCAGTTCGCTGATCTCACCCTCCAGCTTGCGCAACGCCTGATCGCGCCCCGTCAACGCCTGTCCCAAAAACACCTGGGCCATGATGAAGATCAGCAACAGGAAGATGATGACCATCAGCAGCGTCGCCAGGGCGTCGACGAAGCCGGGCCAGATGTTGGTCGATCGTTCTTGGCGCCTGGCGAGGCTGGCCATGGTTACCTTGTCCCTTGCCGGGGGGCCGCGGGGACGTGACGGGGACAGAGAACCGGCGTCACGGCGTCAGCGGTCATATTCGCCGTCGGCGATGTTGGCCATGGTGCGGGCCAGCAGTTTGATCTCGGACCGCACTTCCTTGATGATCTCGTCGCGGCCGTGGCTGACGTCGTCGGCCAGACGGGCCACGGAACGGTCCAGGTTGCGAATGCTGGTCTTGGTTTCCGCATCCATGCCCCCGCCGTCGCTCCGATTCATGCTCTGGGCCATGTCCTTCATCAGCTGCTGCTGCGTGCGAAGGTGATCGGTCAGGGTGTCCAGTTTGTCGGTCAGGGCCAGGATGCCTTGGTTGGCCTCGGCGCGGCTTTCTTCGCCGCGTGACAGGGTGCGCTGCAGGTTCTCCAGGTTTTCCGCCGACTGTTCCAACAGCGCCTGCACATAAGCCGGCATGGACTGGTCGCCGTCGCCGGAAAGGGCCCCCGACGACAGGCGGGTCAGGCTCGACAGCCATTCTTCCAGGTCGTTATAGAAACGGTTCTGTGCTTGGCCGGCTTGCAGGTCGAGGAAGCCAAGAATGAGCGAGCCCGACAGCCCGAACAAGGACGACGAAAAGGCCGTGCCCATGCCGGACAGGGGCGTTTCCAGGCCCTGTTTCAGCTTGTTGAATGTCGCGTTGATGTCGCCGCCGTCGACAGTCAGGCCGACGATCACGTCCTTGACCGAGGCAACCGTTTCCAGAAGCCCCCAAAAGGTGCCGAGCAGGCCGAGGAAGATCAGAAGGCCGATGATGTAGCGGGAAATATCGCGTGATTCGTCCAGGCGAGACACCAAGCCGTCGAGCAGAGTGCGCAGCGACGTGGTCGACAGGGTCAGACGGCCGGAGCGTTGGCCCAGCATGCTTGCCATGGGGCCGAGCAGGCGGGGCGGGCTGGGCTGCGACAACTGCGCGCCGTCACGGCGGTAGCTTTCTACCCATTCGACCTCGGGCTTCAGGCGCGCGACCTGCAGGAAGTTATAGGCGATGCCCAATGCCAGCACCGCCAGGATGCCGCCGTTCAGGGGCGCATTGGCCAGAAAGGCATCGCGCAGCGGTTGGAACAGGGGGGCGCAGACGGCGACGACGGCGCCGAGGAACAGGATCATCCTGAGCAGGTATCGATTGGGGCGGGTCATGTAGGGAAGCCCTTACGAGGTCCTTTCGGGGGCACGGGCGTCATGCGGAACCCGACGGTGCCGTCAACGCGGGGCCAAGGTGATATCGACCCGGTTCTTGGGCTCGTCGGAGGTCTTGTCGCCGAGGGCCCGCACGTCGATCCGGGTCGAGCGGATGCCGCTTTCGATCAGGAACGAGCGCACGGAAAGAGCGCGGGACAGGGACAGGCGGCGCGCCCGATTGGATTTCAGGTCGTCGCCCCCGGCATAGGCCAGAAGCTGCAGCCGCACGTCGCGCTGGTCCTTCACCTGATCGGCCAGCTTCAACAGGTTCGGCTTGGCGCCGTCGGGCAGTTTCGACTGACTTTCGTCGAACACCACGCGGATCAACCGGCCGTCTTCGCCGGTTGTCAGGGAGGCGGTGCTTTCCGCCTTGGGGGCCGGTGGCGTGGGTACGGCCGTGGTCGTGGCGGGCGGTGGCGGAGGTGGCGGAACGGCGGCGCCCGGAGCCGTGGCGGGCGGCGGCGGCGGCGGGGCCTTGTCCGCGCTGTTCTTCCCTGCGTCAACCTTGGGGGCCGGCGGCGGTGCCGCGTCGGCCATTTTCTTGTCAGGAGCTGTCGGAGCGGCGGGCGGCGGCGGTGCGGCGGCGGTCAGCGGCGCCGGCGCCTCGGCGGCGGGGGCCGGCGCGGGCGATGGTTTCGACGGCATGGGCGGCGGCGGCGCCTTGGCGGCGGGCGGGCGCATCTCCGTTTCCATGCGGCTGGCGCGCGGGGCCGGCGCGGCTTCGGCGCGGGTCACACTTAACTTACGAATGGGGGCGGATTTCTCGGGGGCGACGAACAACTGAGAGGTCGGCCGGCTTGCGCCCGGCAGGCGCAGTCCGCCCCCATAGGCGGGGACGGCCGGTTCCGACGATATGTCCACGGTGTGGCCGTATCCGCCGCCGGGCAGGGCGCCCATGTCGATGGTCACGGCACCGTCCGCGTAGTTGCTCACTTGTGCCTCGACCGGGCCTGACGCCAGCGCCAGCGGCGCCACGGCGATGACCAAAAGTCCGGTCAAAAAACGTGAGGATGTCATCGGACGGTCACTCCCCATTCTTCCCTGTTGTCGTCTTCCGGCCCGTTGTCGTGTTCGGGTCTGTCGATCCCGTTTGCGGCAGGCTCGGCATTTCTGCGCTGGGATAGTCCGGGTACTCTCCGGCCAGCGGCGGAAACCAAGGCGATCACCTTAACCAACGGCGATGCGCTGGACAACCGTAAAGCCCTTATATGAAATCAGGTAAATATGACGCTTTCGGGGCGCCTGAAAACAGCCCTTCGGCGGGGCGGGAACAGGTCAGGTGGCCGCCGCGCCGGCGCCGGCCAGGGTTTTCAGCATGGCCGGATGCATGGCGTCGTTGCCGGCGGCGATGTCGCCGCGCTGGAAGATGTCGCGGCCGCCCGAAAGGTCGGTGACGAAACCGCCCGCTTCGGCGACCAAAATCATGCCCGCGGCCATGTCCCAGGGTTGCAGGTTCTGTTCCCAGAACCCTTCGAAGCGCCCGGCGGCGACCCAGGCCAGATCGAGCGCAGCGGCGCCGTTGCGCCGTACGCCGGCGGACACGGCCATGATCGCGCGCAGCTGGTTCAGGAACAGGTCGTGATTGCCCCGGCCGACGAAGGGAATCCCCGTCGCGAACAGGGATTCGGCAATGTCGCGGCGGGCCGAGACACGCAGGCGGCGCCCATTCAGAAAGGCGCCCTGGCCCTTTTCGGCGACGAACATCTCGTCCGTGATCGGGTTGTAGACGACGCCGGCGAAGATCTGACCATCGCGTTCCAGGCCGATGGAGATGGCGAACTGTGGAATGCCGTGGAGAAAGTTGGTGGTACCGTCCAAGGGATCGATGATCCAGCGGTTCGAGGTATCGACCCCTTCGACCGCGCCGCGTTCTTCCATCAGGAAACCGTACTTGGGCCGCGCGCGCTGCAGTTCTTCGAACAAAATTTTCTCGGCCTTGCGGTCGGCGGTCGAGACGAAGTCAGCCGGGCCCTTCTTGGAGACCTGCAGGTGTTCGACCTCGCCGAAATCGCGGATCAGGCCCCGCGCTGCCTTTTGGGCGGCGGCGGTCATGACGTTTATCAGGGGCGTGCGCAGCATGGCGGGCCTTGTTTCAAGCGATCGGAAAGGGGCGGGAAGAACGCGGCCGGAGCCTAGTCCTTGGCCCGTTCGACATAGGTGCCTTCGGCGGGATTGACGACGATGCGGGTGCCGGTCTCGATATGCGGCGGCACGCTGGTGCGCACGCCGTTGTCCAACAGCGCCGGTTTGTAGCTCGACGCCGCCGTCTGGCCTTTGACCACGGCTTCGGTTTCGACCACGGTCAGGGTCACCCGGTCAGGCAGTTGAACGCCGATCGGGTCGCCGTCGTGGCTTTCGATGGTCACTTCCATGCCGTCCTGCAGATAGGGGGTCTGGTCCTCGCCGATCTGATCGCTGTTCAGGACGACCTGTTCGTAATTTTCGTTATCCATGAAGGTGAACATTTCGCCGTCGGAAAACAGGAATTGGTATTCCTTCTGTTCCAGGGTCGCGCGTTCGACCTTTTCCGACGAGCGGAAGCGTTCGTTCAGTTTGGTGCCGTCGCGCAGTTCGCGCAATTCGACCTGAAGATAGGCGCCACCCTTGCCGGGCTGTGTGTGGGCGATCTTGACCGCGCGCCACAGGCGTCCCTGATGTTCGATGACCATACCGGGTCGAATGGCGTTGCCGTCGATTTTCATGTCCGTGCCCGTTTACATGTTGATGGGGGGTAAAAGCGGCGCGGAAGCTACCAGTTTGTTTCGTGCATAGCAACGGCCCAGCGCCGCCGTCAGAGGCGTTGGGTGTCGGCAATTACCTTGTTGAACGCGGTGATCGCGGCGGCCGGTCCCTCGGCGTGCTGCCAGACCCCGGAGACCACGGCCAGGAAGTCGGCCCCCGCGGCAACCAGGGGCGCGCAGTTGTCTACGGTGATGCCGCCGATGGCAACGCAGGGCACGACGAAAATCTCGCTCCACCAACGCAACAGGTCGGCGTCCGCGTGATGGGTGACTTCCTTGGTGCCGGTCGGGAAGAACGCGCCGAAGGCGACATAGTCGGCTCCGGCCTCGCCGGCCTCCATGGCCAGATGGCGGGACGCATGACAGGTCACGCCGACGATGCGCCTGTCGCCCAGGATTTTGCGGGCATCCCGGTAGGACGCGTCGCCCTGGCCCACATGGACGCCGTCGCAATCGGTCTCCACCGCCAGGTCGGGGCGGTCGTTGAGGATCAGGGGCACGCCGCGGTCGCGGCAGACGGGCAGCAGGATATCGGCGGCGCGGCGGATGCCGTCGTCGCTGTCGGGCGTGCCGTCCGCGGCCTTCAGGCGCAACTGCACCGCGCCGACGGGGCCGGCGTCGAGCGCCGCCGCCAGATCGCCCGCGAAGACGTTCGGGTCGAAGGCAGGGGGCGTGACCAGGTAGAGCAGGCAGCCGTCATCAATGTCAGCCATGTTGGAATTCTCCCGTGAGCCAGGCGTCGAGCCGCCGGTCGGCGTCGACGTTCGCCATGTCCAATGCTTGCGCGGGGCGGCGGGTTATCTTGGCGCCGGCCGCAATTGCCGCACTTTCGATTTTGGCCAATACCTCGGGGGCGGCCGACAGGGACACGGCTTCGACGCCCTGCCTGATGGCGTCTAGGGCCGTGCCCGGTTCATCCGCGCAATCAAGGCAGGCCGTGGCATGGGCCGCCGGTTCGGCGGCGCGGGCCTGATCGATGATTTGTTTGAACAGGGCAGGGCCGAGATAGCCGGCGGCGCCGGGTGCGCTGACCAGATGCACGGGGCGGCCCGTGCGGCGGGCGGCGCTCAGCGCCTGTTTTGCGTGGTTCAGGTCGTGGATGACGACGGATGCCGGGGGGGCGGCCGGTTGCCGGGTCGCGCCCCCCGTCATCTCAAACCCGTCGCTTATTTCGCACCATGCATGGCCAGCGCGGTGTCCGGCATGCGGTTGGAGAAGCCCCATTCGTTGTCGTACCAGCTGAGCACGCGCACGAAGTTGCCGTCGATCACCTGGGTCTGGGTGGAATCGAAGCTCGAGCTTGCGGGATTGTGGTTGAAGTCGATGGAAACCAGGGGCTCGGTAACATACCCGAGCACACCCTTGAGCCGACCGTTGGAGGCTTCCAGCATGGCGGCGTTGATTTCCTCGGCCGTGGTCGACTTGGCCGCCGTGAAAGTCAGGTCGATCAGCGACACGTTGGGGGTCGGCACGCGGATCGCGGTGCCGTCCAACTTGCCCTTCAGTTCGGGCAGCACGAGGCCGACGGCCTTGGCGGCGCCGGTCGAGGTCGGGATCATGGATACCGCGCAGGCGCGCGCCCGGCGGGGGTCCGAATGCAGGGTGTCGAGCGGACGCTGATCGCCGGTGTAGGCGTGGATCGTCGTCATATAGCCCTTTTCGATGCCAACCAGTTTGTGCAGCACGTCGGCCACGGGGGCCAGGCAGTTGGTCGTGCAGGACGCGTTGGAAACGACCGTGTGGCCGGCTTCCAGCTTGTCGTGGTTGACGCCATAGACGACGGTCAGATCGACGCCCGAGGCCGGGGCCGAGACCAGAACCTTGGCGGCACCCGCGTCCAGATGCTTGGCGGCGCTGTCGCGGTCGGTGAACAGGCCCGTGCATTCCAGCGCCACGTCGATGCCCAGTTCCTTCCAGGGCAGATCGGCGGGATTGCGTTCGGCGGTCACCTTGATCGGTCCGGCGCCGACGTTCATGACGTCGCCCGAGACCGACACATCCATGCCCAGCGGGCCGTGCACGGAATCGTATTTAAGAAGGTGGGCGTTCATTTCGGGCGAGCCCAGGTCGTTGATGGCGACGACCTCGATGTCGTTGCGCCGCGATTCCAAAATGCCCCGAAGAACCAAACGACCAATTCTTCCGAACCCGTTGATCGCAACCCGAACCGCCATGAATGCCTCCGTAAATTTGTTGAATTTCCTGCCTTGAGGCCCCTGCGACGGATGCCTCTGTCCGGGGCGAGCATATAGGCTACCCATCGCCCCCTGTAAACCCGAGAACGCCCGGTTGTCCGGGGCGCAATGCCGCCCAATTGATGTGGTGGTTGAACTTATGTGTATAGGCACCTATTCTTCATAAAATTTTTACCCACTAAGGCAATTATATTTTTAGTTGGGTCGGGGGGTGTGTGTGGCGACTATCAGTAAACCATCACGAGTGGACCGCGCCTTCGAGCGGTTGGAAGGCGCCTTGTCGCGCCTGGAAAAGGCCGTTCAGGTGCGCGGAACCACCGCCGCGGCCGGCGACGGGGGCGACACGGCGGCGTTACGGGCGGAGAACGCCCGCCTGCAGACCGTGACCGAGGAGGTCAAAGGGCGTCTCGACGGCGCCATCGGCCGCCTTGAAAAAGTCCTCGAAGGCTAGGGTTGGATTACGCCATGGCCCATGTCACCGTCACCATCAACGGACGTCAATATCAGGTCGCTTGCGACGACGGACAGGAAGCCCACCTGTCGCGGCTCGGCAAGTATGTCGACAACCGGGTTCAGGAACTGGTCGCCGCCGTCGGCCAGGCCGGCGACGCCCGGCTTCTGGTCATGGTCAGCCTGCTGCTGGCCGACGAATTGTCCGACGCCTATGCGGAACTGGAATCCATCAGCCGCAAAAGCGAAGGTGTCGCCCGGCTGATTGAATCCGAGGAAAAGGTCAGCCGCACCCTGGAAAATATCGCCGACCGCATCGAAGGCATTGCCGTGGGGCTTGAACAAGCCTAACTTCCGCTCAGGCGGAGCGCTGCGGAGCGCGTTAGGCACATTATCCCTGGGGCGATGCGTCCTTTAAGGGTGCTGTCCCTGCCGGGTTGCACGGGTTCGTCCTGGACGCTCGGTACCACGGTGCCCAACCTGTTGAGAGCAGGCCACGGAGGATCTTAACGCCGACGGCTACTGCGGCACCGCCGACTTTTTTCGTCTTAGGTATTGTTTGGATATTGTTACGGTGCCCGAATTTCGGGTCCCGTCATTCAAGTCATTATGGATCTCCTCGAACAAAAGCGTCTCCTGCGCAAAGAAGCCGCCGCCCGCCGGGTGCGCGCGCGCGCCGACCTGGGGTCCGGCGGTGCTACCGCCGTCGCCAGTCACGCCGTGGCGCTGGCGCAAGGGTTGAGCGCCGCGACCGGGCCGGTCTGGGCGTCCGGTTATCTCGCCATGCAGGACGAAATGGATGTTCTCCCCGCAATCTTGGCCCTGACCGCCAACGGCTGGCAGGGCTGCCTGCCCGTGGTCGTGGGCAAGGCGCAGCCGCTTCGGTTCCGGGCCTGGACGCCCGGGGCGAAGCTGGCGAACGGCGTGTTCGGCACCCGTCATCCGGCGGACGGGGCAGAGGACGTGCGTCCAGATCTGCTTCTGGTGCCGCTGCTCGCCTTCGACCGGGCCGGCTATCGGCTTGGCTGGGGCGGCGGATTCTATGACCGGACCCTGGCCGACCTGCGAAATTCCGGCACGCCCGTCACCGCTGTCGGGGTCGGCTATTCGGCCCAGGAAGTTGACGCCGTGCCGCGCGACCATTACGACGCACGCCTTGACTGGGTCGTGACCGAGGACGACATCATTAAAATTACGCCTTAACGGTCCCGGCATGGCATTTTGGGGCCAAGGCACTAGGTATTAAGGTCAGTTTATGAAAATCATGATTGTCGGGGATGTGGTCGGCCGTAGCGGCCGGGACGCCGTGGCCAAACATCTGCCGGCCTTGCGTGCGCAACTGGACCTCGACTTCGTCATCGTCAACGGCGAGAACGCGGCCCATGGCTTCGGCATCACCGAGGCGATCTGCAACGATCTGTACGCCCAGGGGGCGGATGTCATCACCACGGGCAACCATGTGTGGGATCAGCGCGAGATCATGAACTACATCGACGGCGACGACCGCTTGCTGCGGCCCCTGAATTTTCCCGCCGGCACACCCGGCAAGGGGGCCGGCGTGTTCGAGACCAAGGACGGCCGCAAGGTCATGGTCGTGCACGCCATGTGCCGTTTGTTCATGGACCCGCTCGACGACCCCTTCGCCGGGGTGGACGAGGCCTTGAAGAACCACCGCCTGGGGGCGGCCAGCGGGCGTGGCAACGTCGATGCCATCCTGCTCGACCTGCACGGCGAGGCATCGTCGGAAAAGATGGCCATGGCCCATTTCTTGGATGGCCGGGTGTCGGCGGTGGTCGGGACCCACACCCATGTGCCGACGGCGGACGCCCAGGTGTTCAAGGGCGGCACGGCCTATCAGACGGATCTGGGCATGACCGGCGATTATGATTCCGTGATCGGCATGCAGAAGGAAAACGCCACGGCGCGGTTCACGACCAAGCTGCCACAGGGCCGGTTGGAGCCCGCGAGCGGCGAGGCGACCTTCTGCGCCATGTATCTGGAAACCGACGATGGCACGGGTCTGGCGACGCGGGCCGAGCCCGTGCGCCTGGGTGGCCGCCTGGCCCCGGCGGTGCCGGGATAGCGGCCAGACCCGAAAATCACCCTTTTCCACGGCCTGCGGCCTTTCACGGCGGACGAAATCTTGCCATATTGCGGGCCTAGCTTCATCGCCGGTGACACTCGCGCCGGTCCCATCATTTGGGTATAATCCCGACGAATCGCCACGACATATAGGGGGTTCCCGCCAAAATGGCTGGTCATTCCAAATTTAAGAACATCATGCACCGCAAAGGCCGTCAGGACGCCAAGCGGGCAAAGGTCTTCGCCAAACTGGGCCGCGAAGTGACGGTCGCCGCGCGCAACGGCCCCGATCCCAACTTCAATGCCGCCCTGCGTTTGGCGGTCGCCAACGCCAAGGCCCTGAACATGCCCAACGACGTCATCAATCGGGCGATCCAGAAGGCCCAGGGCAACGACGCCGAAAATTACGAGGAAATCCGCTACGAAGGCTACGGCCCGGGCGGCGTCGCCGTGATCGTCGAGGCCCTGTCCGACAACCGCAATCGCACGGCCTCGGAAGTCCGCACCGCCTTTTCCAAGAACGGCGGCAACCTGGGCGAGACGGGCAGCGTCGCCTTCATGTTCGACCGGGTCGGCCAGATTTCCTATCCGGCCGCCGTGGCCGGTGCCGAGGCCGTGTTCGAAGGGGCTCTGGAAGCGGGTGCGGAGGACGTGGAATCGGATGACGACAACCACACCATCACCTGCCAGCCCGACGATTTCGCCGCCGTGCGCGACGCGCTCGAAGAACGCTTCGGCGAACCGGAGGAAGCGCGCCTGGCGTGGAAGCCGCAGAATTCCATCTCCGTCGACGAAGGCACGGCGCAGACATTGTTGAAGCTGATTGATGCGTTGGAAGACAACGACGACGTGCAGCGCGTCGCCGCCAACTTCGAGGTCGACGACGAGATCATGGAAAGGCTGAGCGCTTAAACCGTAAAGCGGACGCCACAGGGATACGGAGCGGAATGGAACACGGATGCGGCTGATCGGGTTTGACCCGGGGTTGAAGAACACCGGATGGGGCGTCATCGAACACGCCGGCAACCGGCTTCGCTATGTCGCCGACGGCGTTGTTTCCTCCGATCCGAAGGCCAGTCTTGCCGAACGTCTGGTGCAACTTCACGACGGGCTGGTCGAGGTCATTCGCGCCATGGCCCCGGTCGAGGCGGCGGTCGAGGAAACCTTCGTCAACACCAATCCGACGACGACCCTGAAACTGGGACAGGCGCGTGGCATTTCCATGCTGGTGCCGGCCTTGGCCGGTCTGCCGGTGTTCGAATACACCCCCAACCTCGTGAAAAAGACCGTGGTCGGCACCGGCCATGCGGCCAAGGAACAGGTCCAGATGATGGTGCGCACGCTGTTGCCGGGGGCGGCCTTCAAAAGCGCCGATAGCGCCGATGCCCTGGCCGTCGCCATCTGTCACGCCCATCACCGCACGGCTCCGGGCCATGCGTCGAACGCCGCCATGGCGGGGGCGGCCCGATGATCGCGCGCCTCAAGGGTCTGGTCGATGCGGTGGGGACGGACACCGCCGTGATCGACGTGAACGGGGTCGGCTATCTGGTGCACGCCTCGTCGAGGACCCTGGCGCAGATGGGGCAGGGGGACGCGGTGGCGTTGTTCATCGAAACTCATGTGCGTGAAGACCACATTCATCTGTACGGTTTCCTGCGCGCCGATGAACAGGACTGGTTCCGCCTGCTGACCACCGTGCAGGGCGTCGGCGCCAAGGTTGCCCTCGCCATGCTGTCGGCGCTGACCGGCGATATGCTGCTGCAGGCCATCGCGGCCGGTGACAAGGCAGCGATCTGCCGCGCACCGGGTGTCGGGCCCAAGCTGGCGCAGCGTATTCTCCATGAACTGAAGGACAAGGTCGGCGCCCTGGCCCTGGGTCCGGTGGCGGCCAAGGGCGGTGTGGCACCGGCCCCGGGTGCGGCCAAACCGGACATCGCCGGCGACGCGGCGCAGGATCTGCTGCGCGATGCCGCGTCGGCCTTGGTCAACCTCGGCTATACGCCGTCAGAAGCCTTGGGGGCGGTGTCCCGCGCCGCCCAGGCGTCGGATGTCGCCTTGACCCTGGAGGCCCTGATCCGTGCCGGGCTGGCCGAACTTGCCCCGAGCGACCAGCGGCGGGGGGCATAAGCGACAATGGTCGAGGAACGCATGATCCAGCCGGAAGTCGTGGAAGACGACTTTGCCGCCGATCCCGGCCTGCGGCCCCAGGCGCTTGATGATTTCGTCGGCCAGGACCAGGCGCGTGAAAACCTGAAGGTGTTCATCGAAGCCGCACGGTCACGCGGCGAAGCCATGGACCATGTCCTGTTTTTCGGCCCCCCAGGATTGGGCAAGACGACCCTGGCGCAGATCGTCGCCCGCGAACTGGGCGTGGGCTTCCGCGCCACCTCGGGCCCCGTGGTCGCCAAGGCGGGCGATCTGGCGGCGATTCTCACCAACCTGCAGCCGCGCGATGTGCTGTTCATTGACGAAATCCACCGCCTCAGCCCGATCGTCGAGGAAATTCTCTATCCGGCGATGGAGGATTATCAGCTTGATCTGATCATCGGCGAGGGACCGGCGGCGCGCTCCGCGCGCATTGATCTGCCACCCT
>CAXAVJ010000034.1:0-32245 GCA_963972065.1 uncultured Rhodospirillaceae bacterium | reverse complement strand
GGGCCAGCGGAAAGCGGTGGGTGATATCTTCGAGCCGGTCGGCCAGGCGGTCGGCCGTTTCCTCGAACAGGAAGCCGTGGGCGTCGAGCAGGGGCGCCGCGCGGTCGCGGTGATGGCGCACCTTGGCGCGATTGAACACATGGATCGTTTCGGTCATCGTGTCTGTATGACACATCGTTCGCCCGGCATAAACGGCGCCTTGAACGGCACCGGCCCCGACGGCGGCGGCGCGCTCGCCGCCGGGCTGAGGTCGGCCGGGCGGCGGTTGCTGGACGTTATCCTGCCGCCCCATTGCCTGGCTTGCGGCGGGATGGTGGGTGAGCCCGGCAGCCTGTGCCCGCCGTGCTGGGACGCGGTCACGTTTTTAAGTGACCCCGCCTGTGCGTGCTGCGGCACACCCTTTGAATATGATGCCGGGGAGGGGACGCTGTGCGCCGCCTGCATCCGCCGCCCGCCGGTCTATGAGCGGGCCCGCGCGGTGCTGGTCTATGACGACGCCAGCCGGAGCATGATCCTGGGGTTCAAGCACGGCGACCGCACCGAGGCCGCCCCCGCTTTCGGGCGCTGGCTGGCCCGCGCCGGGGCGGACTTGCTCGCCGAGGCCGACATCATCGCCCCCGTGCCCCTGCATTGGACGCGGTTTTGGCGCCGGCGCTACAACCAGTCGGCCCTGCTGGCTCAGGCCGTGGCCCGTGGGGCGCTGACCGGTGGCCGGCATCTGCCGATGATACCGGATTTATTGGTCCGCCGCCGCCGCACGCCGTCCCAGGGCGGCCTGGGGGCGTCGGCGCGGGCGCGTAACGTGCGCGGCGCCTTCCGCCTGAAGCCTAAGTTCCAGGCACGGCTGCTGGGTGCCCGTGTGCTGCTGGTCGATGATGTGTTCACCACGGGGGCGACGGTCGAGGCCTGCGCCCGGGTTCTGTTGCGTGCCGGTGCCGGGGCGGTCGACGTGCTGACCCTGGCCCGGGTTGCGCGACCGCGCGCAGATTGATTTCAGCGGCCCTTTCCTAGGGGCGGTCGGGACCTATATAAGGGGACGGAATGATCCGCGTTTGAGTTCGGGACCCGCCATCGTGACCAAGAAAATCGAAATCTATACCAGCCCCTTCTGCCCCTATTGCCATGCGGCCAAACGCCTGCTGACCGCCAAGGGCGTGGCGTTTGAGGAAATCGACGTGATGATGGCACCCGCCAAGCGCAAGGAAATGTCGTCGCGGGCGGGGGGCGCGACCTCGGTTCCGCAGGTGTTCGTCGACGGCGATCACATCGGCGATTGCGACGGCATCCATCAACTCGACGCCAAGGGGGCCCTGGACGTCATCCTGGGTCTTGGTTAAGGCCGGATCATGAGCGCGACCTTCACCGCCGCCCTGGTGCAGACCAATTCGGGCAACGATCCCGCCGCCAATGGCGAGATGATCGTCGCCCGCATCAAGGAAGCCGCTGGCCTGGGCGCTGATTTCGTGATGTTCCCTGAGGTCGTGACCCTGGTCGAAACGGGGGCCAAGAACGTGGCCCCCAAGGTCACGTCCTTCGATACCGACCCCAACCTGCCCCGGTTCCGGGATGCCGCCCGTGAGGCCGGCGTATGGGTGCTGATCGGCTCCATGGTGGTCGAACACGAAACCCTGGACCGCAAGTTCGCCAACCGTTCGGTGCTGATTTCCGACAAAGGTGAGATCGTCGCGACCTACGACAAGATCCACATGTTCGACGTCGATCTGGAAAACGGCGAAAGCTACCGGGAAAGCAAAAGTTACGAGCCCGGCACCCGCGCCGTCGTTGCCGACACGCCCTGGGGCAAGCTGGGCCTGACCATCTGCTACGACATCCGCTTTCCGCATCTCTACCGGGGGCTGGCCCAGGCGGGGGCACAGATGATCGCCATTCCGGCGTCGTTCACCCGGCCCACGGGCCGGGCGCACTGGCATGTCCTGATGCGCGCGCGGGCGGTCGAGACGGGATGCTTCGTGTTCGCCCCGGCGCAGACCGGCGAACACATGGACGGACGCAAGACCTACGGACATTCCCTGGTGGTCGACCCCTGGGGCGAGGTCATCGCCGACGGCGGCGAGGACACGGGCATCGTGCTGGCCGAGATTGACCTGGGGCTGGTCGAGAAGGCACGGGCCAAGGTGCCGTCCCTGACCCATGACCGTCCGTTCGACGGGGCCGCTGCATCGACCTAAGCGACCATTGGTCGGAAAAATCATCGTTTTGTTGCAGCGCGGCAGCGGTAGATCGGGTATACTCCTTGTCGATGAACCGGCCACACAACCGAATATTTAGGATTACCGTGCAAGAATTCAGGAATTTTCTGGCCGCCAGCGCCTTCGCGCTTGCGGCTTTTGTTGTCATCGGCCCCGCCCAGGCACAGTCGCCCGGGCCCTATATCTCTGGCGCGCTCGGGGTGACCCAGCCAAGCGACTGGGATATCACCGGCGACGGCATCAATACGAAACAGGAATCCGACCTGGGCTTCGCCGGCGCCATTGCGCTGGGCACGACGTTCTCCGATAACTGGCGGGCCGAGGGCGAGTTGTCCTACAGCAACGCCAACGTGGATTCGTTCTCCGGCACCAATGGGTCGGGCGAAACCTCCATGTTCGGGCTGATGTTCAACGGTTATCTGGACATTCCGACCGGTACCAAATGGACGCCCTATATCGGCGCCGGTGCTGGCGTCGCGGTGGTCAATTTCGACGGCCTGTCGCCGGTCGGTGGCTCGCGCATCTCGGACAGCGAACATGTGTTCGCCTATCAGGGTATCGCGGGCGTGACCTACAAGATCGACGACCGCATGGGCCTGTTCACCGAATACCGCTATGTCGGGACCGGCGATCGCGACCTGCGCACTGATTCCGGTGTCAATGTCGAGGGCGATTCGGGCGAACACCGCATCATGGTCGGCCTGCGCTGGTCCTTCGGCGTGCCGAAGCCCATGCCGAAGGCCGAACCCCAGCCGGTTCCCGTTCAGGCTCCGGCCCCTGCGCCCAAGCCAATGGCCGCGCCGGCCCCCGCGCCGGAAGCGCCGCGCAATTATCTGGTGTTCTTCGATTGGGACAAGGCGGATCTGACCGCCGACGCCCAGGCGATCATCAAGGCCGCCGCCGCCAATTCCAAGACCATGACCGTGACCCGCATCGAAACCACGGGCCATGCGGATAGGTCGGGCACGGACGCCTATAACCTGCGTCTGTCCAAGCGCCGCGCCGACGCGGTGATGGGCGAATTGGCCCGCCTAGGCATTCCGTCGAAGGAGATCGTCGTGCGCTGGAAGGGCGAGCGCGAGCCCCTGGTGCAGACGCCGGACGGTGCACGCGAGCCGCAGAACCGGCGCGTCGAGATCATTCTCAGCAAATAAAAAAGCCGCCCGTTGGGCAGCTTGGCGGTGGGGTGGGCTTTCGCTTGTCTCAGGCGCCCTTGCCTCAGTCGTCTAGGACGGGCTTCCCGGACTTTCCGGCGGCGGTATCCATGGCTGCCAGGGTGCCCGCGCTGGGCGTTGCCGATGCCATCATCGATGTGGTCGACGGCGCGCCTTGGACATAGGCCAATAGACCCTGGCGCGGCTGGGCCTGAGCTTCGCGGAACACGCGGGCCATGGTCTGGCAATAGGTCGGCTGCGTCAGGCGCTTCAAGGACGCCCGATTGGCCAGATGGGTGATGAAGCGGTTGAGTTCCCGTTCCGCCCCGGCGCGGTAGACGCGCTGAAAAATGGTGCGCAGCGCGCGGCCTTCGCGGACCAGTTCGTCCTGATGGCGGGTCACCACGGTATTGTACTGGGATTGCTGCTGACAGCTAAGGGCGGCGACGGCCAGTTCGGCGCGGAACATGCGCATCTGAACGGCTTGGCTTTCCTGCGCGCTCAGGCAGGTCGTGGGCAGACGGACATCGGTGAAGTCGTCGGTCGGGGCGCAGGCGGCGTTCGCCGACCGGGGAGCAAACGCGACAACGGCCAGCGCGGCCACAGCGGCGGCCGCCATCAGATGTCGTTTCCACGATTTCACTGCGGATATTGCCAAGTCCCCGGAAGCCCCTTTAGGTCCCCAAAATTCCTTAATTGCCCCGATCATGCCATCAAGGAAGTTACCATGCAACTAACGAACGCCACCGCCGGGCCGGAGTTGAATCCGGCCCGGCGGTGTATTTTAGCGAGGAATTGGGGAATTACGCGGTCTTCTGGGCGGCGTTTTCCATATAGTCCGGGTCCATGACCGTGGCGCGGCGCATGTCGCGGCGATAGACGTCCAGGTCGTAGGGCCGGGCCCGGTGCATGGTGCAGCGGTTGTCCCAGATCACCAGATCACCGACCTGCCAGGTGAAGGTATGGACGAACTGCGGCTGGGTCGCGTGCTCCATCAGGTCGCGGATCAGCATGCGGCCCTCGGGCAGGGGCATGCCGACGATGTGCGAGGCATGGGAGGCAAGGTACAATGACTTGCGTCCGGTCGCCGGGTGGACGCGGACCAGATCGTGCTGAACCGGCGGCAGGGCGGCGCGTTCCGCGTCGGAAAATTCGGTGAAGCCCAATTTGGCGCGCGAGGTGGCGATGCAGTGCTCGGCCTTCAGGCCCTCGATGCGGTCTTTCATCTTTTGCGGCAGGGCGTCGTAGGCGGCACGCATGTCGGCGAACTGGGTCTCGCCGCCTTCCGGCACCACCGTATGGGCGTGCAGCAATGAGTATTTCGCCGTCACCTTCTTGAACGAGGCATCCGTGTGCCACAGCTGGTTGGCCAGCCCGAAGATACGCCGACGGTCGGCGCGGTCCATGGTTTCGTTCTTCTCGTTCAAGTTCGAAATATCGACCAGCTTGGGCCCGATGCGGTCTTTCAGTCCATCCTTAAGCAGCCGATTGTCGGCGTACAGCGGCCCAAACCGTTCGGCGAAGGCGGCCTGGGCGTCTTCGTCCAGGGTCGGGCCGTGAAAGATCAGCACGGCGTTGGTGTCGATGGCGGCCTGGATTTCGGCGAAGGTTTCTTCGCTCATGGGCTGGGACAGGTCGATATCCTGGACCTCGCCCACGAAGGTGGGGTTCAACTGCTTAACGGTGACGGCCATGGGGGGCTCCTTGGATCGGCGGTTTCCTCTGCGCCGCCCCCGTCTGCGCGGGGTCGGCGGTGAAACCGATTTGACAGCGCCCTTTGGATAATGTCGAATTCAAAATATTAGCCATCCATAACCAAATATTATGGAGCGCCATCACCCATGCGCCTCAACCTGCGACAGGTCGAAGCCTTCCGCGCCGTGTTCCAGACCGGCAGCATGACCGCCGCCGGGGACCTGATGGGCATCACCCAGCCGGCGGTCAGCCGCCTGATCAAGGACCTGGAGGCGGAAATCGGCCTGCCGCTATTTGAGCGTGCGGCCGGGCGGGTGATCGCGACGCCCGACGCCGTCGCCCTGTTCCGTGAGGTCGAGCGCAGTTTCCACGGCCTGGACCGTGTCGCCCGCGCGGCGGCGGAACTGCGCCAGCGCCGTCAGGGGGAGTTGCGCATCGCCGCCTCGGTGGCGCCGTCGTTCTTTTGTCTGCCGGCGGTCATCCATGCCTTTCACACGGCCTGGCCGGGGGTTGCGTTGTCGCTCAAGACCGGGTCGTCCCCCGAGGTTCTTGATCTGGTCGCCATGCAGCAATGCGACCTGGGCGTCGCCGTGGTGCCGGCCGACGCGCCAGGCGTCGTGACCCAGGCCCTGCCCGCGCACGAGGCGCTTTGCGTCCTGCCCCAAGGCCACCCGCTTGCCGCCAAGGCGGTGATTGGTCCGAATGATCTGGACGGCGTGCCGCTGTTGGTGTTGGCCGATTACAGCCGCCTGCAGCAGCAGTTCATCGCCTGTCTGGACGCGGCGGGCATTGCGATCAACGTGGTGTTCGAATCCTCGTTCTCGGCCTCGATCTGCCCGCTGATCGCCGACGGCGTCGGGGTCGGCGTGCTCGACCCCCTGACTGCCCGTGCCCACGCGGGCCACGGCGTGGTGCTGCGCCCGTTCCGGCCGGCGGTGACCTACGAGTTGAAGGCGATGTTCCCGGCGGCCCGCCCCCTTGGCGACCGCGCGGCCGCGTTCACCGACCTGCTGCACCGTCATCTTGAGGCATTCGGGGGCTAGCGTTCGCCGGGCGGGATATCCCGAACCGCCGCCGCGAAAGCCGTCACATCGTCGAGCGGATATTTCAGATGTTTGCGCTCCGTCGACGGCGGATGACGGTCGCGGGACACACCGGGCCGCCGTTCGGTCTTGGGGCGGATCGGGCGCGCAACGAAGCCGCCGCCGCAGTTGGGGCAGACGTTGGACAGCACGTCCTCGACGCAGGTCAGGCAGAACGTGCACTCGTAGGAACAGATCATGGCGTCCTGGGATTCCGGCGGCAGGTCCGCATCACAGCATTCGCAGTTGGGTTTGAGGATCAGCATGGGGGAAATCCTATGATGGTTGCGGCATCAGGGAATGGGGAGACGGTTCGCCGTCATCGCGGGTGGAGAGACCCAGGTCGTTGACGGCGCAGATGCGCTGTTTCACACCGGGGGGCGCTTCGTCCGTCCGCCCGTGTTCATAAGCGACGACCTGCAACCGATCCCGGACAAGGTCCAGCAATTCGCCCGAAGTCAGCAGGTGGTCCGGGTTGCGTGGCCGCCCGAAGGCCTCGTTGCCGCGGGCGAAGGTTTCGTATAGCAGCACGCCGCCGGGGGCCAACGATCCGATCAGGCCGTCGAAGTGCGGGCGGAACAGATAGTTGCTGACCACGATGGCGGCGAAGGCGGCGGGTGGGAAGGGCCAGGGGGTGCCGTCTTCCAGGTCGATGTCTACGACCTCGGCCCGTTCGTCGCGGGCCAGGTCGGCCAGCGCCGAAACGTCCTTGTCCACGATTGTCGCGGGATGGCCCCGGCCGAGAAAATGGCGGGCATGCCGCCCACCCCCGGCAGCAAGATCAAGCACCATCCCGCCCGAAGGGCCGCCCTTGGGCGCTAAGGGGGCGAACCGCGTGATCCAGGTCGAAGGGGCCTTGAATTTTAGATGATGGGGGGTGTCTGACATGGGGCGTTTCCAGGAGATCAAAGCCACGGTGATTTGGGTTTTGTTAAGCGTTTCATACTATGTTTCAGGGTTCAAAACGCCTATAACAGGCGCGATCGGCCCCGAAATCCGCCTTTCTTCATGACTTTACGAGAAATCCGGGACCATCGGCACAGAAAGAGTCCGAGCGATGATCCGCTATCGACTGATTTGCAGCCAGGACCATGAATTCGACGCTTGGTTCCGTGACGGCGCCGGTTATGAACGTCAGGTCAAGCGCCAGCAGGTAACCTGCCCCCATTGCGGCGACGTCGATGTGACCAAGGCGATGATGGCGCCGGGCATCGCCAAGTCATCCAACACGGACAAGTTCGCCGAAGCCAAGGCGCACGAGGTTGCGCGCCGCATCCTGACCGCCGTCGGCAAGCTGCGCGACAACGTCGAACAGGAATTCGACTACGTCGGTGACCAGTTCGCGGACGAAGCCCGCGCCATCCATTACGGCGACGCCGACGAGCGCGGCATCTACGGCGAAGCGTCGGACGATGACGCCGCCGAGCTGGAGGAGGAAGGCATCGAATTCTTCCGCCTGCCGAACCGCCCCCAGCGCCGCGACAACTGATCCCGTCTTTCCGGTTTGCGGATGTCAGTCCGTGAACGAGACCCCGGCGTTGCGTTCCAGCACCTTGATGATGTCGTCGCAGCTCGCCTTGGGGCCGAGCATCTGCATGCCCGCCTGGAAGAATTCGCGGGTCAGGTTCGACGCCATCATGGGCACCCCTGAATCATTGCCGAGCTGACAGGCCAGACGCACGTCCTTGTGCATCAGTTCCATGGCGAAAGTTCCCGGCGCGTGGTCGCGGATGCGGGCCAGGGAAATCTTGGACGCGTTGCTCTGCCCCGATCCCTTGCTCAAGACCTCGATCATGGTGTCCAGGCTCAGCCCGTTCTTCATGCCCATGATCACGGCCTCGAAGGTGGCGATGCGGATCGACGCACTGGTTACGTTGTTGACCAGCTTCATGGTATGGCCGGCGCCGACATCGCCGCAGTGGAAGATGTTGGGGCTGATGGTTTCCAGATAGGGCCGGATTTTGTCGAACTGTTCCTTGGACCCGCCGGCCATGATTGCGATGGTGCCGGCTTCGGCCCCGTGGGGGCCACCGGACACGGGGGCGTCGATCAGGCTAATTCCCTTTTCCGCTAGCTCCGCCGCCATGGCACGGGTCTCGTTGGGATCGCCCGTGGTCTGGTCGACGATCAGCTTGCCCGGTTCCAACCCCTCGACCAGGCCACCAGGGCCGAAGATCGCCTGGCGCACTTGGGTCGAGGTCGGCAGGCAGGTCAGAATGATGTCGCATTCACGGGCCAGGGATGCGGGGTCCTGGACCGGCTGGGCGCCGTCGGCGGCGAAGCTGTCGACGGCCGCGCGGTTCAAATCGAACACCCGCAGCTTGTGTTCCCGCATCAGCCGCCGCGCCAGCGCGCCGCCCATCATGCCGAGCCCGATGTATCCCAAATTCATGTCAGATGTCCTCCCATGGGCGTTCGCGCGCGGGGTGGCCCGTCCGCGAACAGATTGGTTTCTTGTTCCTTGGTGATGCGCGCCCGAACGGGCGGGATCGTGAAGGGGTCGGGCAGGATGATACCGAATATGGGTTGTGTCTAGAAGGCTCGTCGGTCAGACCACGGTCAGGCGCGGCTGAGGGAGGTGCTGTGGCGCTTGCCGGCTGGATACCCGGGTCGGCGGAAAATCGACGTTTACACGCGTTCCCTTGCTCTTGGCGCTGACGACTTCGGTGATCGCCCCATGGGTCTTCGCCAGTTCGATGGCGAGCGGCAGGCCAAGGCCCGTGCCCTGATGGTCGCGGGTCATGGTATGGCCGACCTGGCCGAACCGCGACAACGCGGTTTCCAGCTCTTCCGCGTCCATGCCGATACCCGTGTCCGCGACGGCAAGACGCAACCCGCCGTCGTCCAGCAGTAGGGCCTCGACCGTGACCCGCCCGGCGGGGCGGGTGAATTTCACCGCGTTGGACAACAGGTTCAGCAGGATCTGCTTGATCCGCCGTTCGTCGGCGATCAGGCCGGGTAGGTTGGGCGCGATGTCGGCGCCCAGGTGGATGCCTTTGCGCGCCACGTCGCCGTCGACCATGCGAAAGGTTTCGAAGACAACCCGACCCAGGTCGATCTCGGCTTCGCTCAGGTGCAGTTGCTGTGCCTCGGCCGCCGATAGGTCCAGGATGTCGTTGATCAGGGACAGAAGGTGGCTGCCGGAGGCATTGATGTCGCGCAGGCACTCTTCCTGCCGGCCGTTGGCAAGCGGCCCGTAGACGCCTTCCTTGAGTGAACTGGAAAACCCGATGATGGCGTTCAGCGGCGTGCGCAGTTCGTGGCTCATGTTGGACAGGAACTCGGTCTTTGCCCGATTGGCGCGCTCGGCGCGGTTCTTCTGGCGTTCCATGGCGGTCTGGGCCTGGGCGATGTCCATGATGGTGCGGCGCAGTTCGTTGTTCTTGGTCTCCAATTCCAGAACCGTCGCGCGGACCTTCGATTCAAGAGGGCGGTAGATGAACAGCGCCTCGCCGAGCAGGGCCAGGAGGGCGCAGATCCACAATCCCGTCTCGAACCGCTTGATCCGCCCGATGGCGCCGCGGGAAAAGGCCTCATAGGCCTCGACCGCGGAATTCAGCATGGGTTCCAGCACATGCGGGCCGTAGTTGATCAGGTAGACATAGGACGATGTGTTGAACCTGAGCTCGCCGTAGCGATGCGTATAGATATCCCGCGCATGATCGAGAAACCGGTTGACCGCCAGGTCCAGGCCGACGGTGTTGTCGAAATAGATGATTTCCAGATCCTTGGTCATGACCTGGGGGATGCCGGCCTCCGCGTCGCCGGTCAGCAGCAGCAGATGTGCGCGCTGCATGGCGTTGACGGCGCGGCCCAACTGGGCGCGGGAAATCTCGTATTCGTATTCGTCCTGGGCGAGGGCCATCTGCCCGGCGAAATGGGCGATGCGGTTGGTCTGCCCATTTTGGCCGCCGGCGATGAAGATCAGGTGCGCGTAATCCGACTGCTTGTCGATGATGAAATGCATGGTGACGAACGACGCCGTGACCAATAGGGCGATCGCCGCCAATCCCAGGACATAGCGATATCGCAGGCTTTTGACAGCCGCCAGCTCCGACATTCTTCGCCCCGTCCATGTCCCCATTGAGTACTCACTCGGGCGCATCCTAGCGGCGGCATGTGACAGATATGTTTCGCGAAAAAGGTCTAGCCAGGAGCCTTGACGCAGAAGGCCAGATAGTTGACGGCAAGGTCTCTGGCATCCAGGCGCCAGGTATCGTTCAGGGGATTGAACACCATGCCCTCCAGATCGGTGATCTGGACGCCATGGGCGGCCAACCCCTCCGCCAGTTCCGACGGGCGCACGAACTTGCGCCAATCATGGGTGCCCACGGGCAGCCAGCGCAGGATGTATTCGGCGCCGATCTTGGCCAGGGCAAGGGACTTGAGCGTGCGGTTCAGGGTCGTCACCACCATGCAGCCGCCGGGCCGCACCAGCCCGGCCGAGGCGGCCAGGAAGGCATCCAGGTCGGCGACATGTTCGACGACCTCCATGTTCAGGACCACGTCGTAGGTTTGGCCCAGGCCTGGCCCATCTTCGGCCATGTCTTCGGGCAGGACATGGCGGTAATCGATGTCCAGGCCCATCTGATCGGCGTGCAGTTTCGCCACCGCGACGTTTTTTTCGCCGGCGTCGATGCCCGTGACCTTGGCGCCCAGCCAGGTCAGGGGCTCGGCCAGCAGGCCGCCGCCGCAACCGATGTCGAGCAGCGTCAGACCCGAAAGCGGTGCATCCCCGCCCGCATCCAGGCCGAAATGGGCGGCCACCCGATCGCGGATATAGGCGATGCGCACTGGGTTGATGCGATGCAGCGGACGGAACTTGCCCTTGGCGTCCCACCATTCGTCGGCGATGGCCTGAAAGCGGGCGACTTCGCCGTCATCGGCTGTGGTCGGTCGGGACGATGTTTTCGCAGCGGTCTGGGTGGTCATAGGGGGGGCCTTTGCGTTGTTGGCGGCGCGGGCACCTTGCCCGCAACGCAGATTAAGAGTAAGAAGGCGCCGCCCGGCAGACAAGGGTAAGTAATTCCGACGGAAATTTCCGGTTTTCGGGCATCTTTCAGCAATCGGGAGAGACACCGGTTCCATGGCGTTGATCGTGCAGAAATTCGGCGGCACTTCGGTGGCCGACGTCGACCGCATTAAGGCGGTGGCGCAGCGCGTCAAATCCGAAGTCGACGCGGGCCATCAGATCGCCGTGGTGGTATCGGCCATGGCCGGGGTGACCAATCAGCTGGTCGGTTATGTGGATGACATTTCCAAGCTTTATGACGCCCGGGAATACGACGCCGTCGTCGCCTCGGGCGAACAGGTAACGTCGGGCCTTCTCGCCCTGGCGTTACAAGATATCGGCATTCCCGCCCGATCCTGGCAGGGCTGGCAAATTCCGATCCATACCAGTGACGTCCATGCCAAGGCGCGCATTACCAGTATCGACACGGACAAAATTCAGGCGCGTCTGGAGTTGGGCGAGGTCGTGGTCGTCCCCGGGTTCCAGGGCGTGGCCCCGGACGGTCGTATCACCACCTTGGGCCGTGGCGGCTCCGACACCTCGGCGGTGGCGCTTGCGGCGGCGCTCAAGGCGCACCGTTGCGACATCTATACGGATGTCGACGGGGTCTATACCTGCGATCCGCGGATCGTCACCAAGGCCCGCAAGCTGAGCAAGATCACTTACGAGGAAATGCTGGAGATGGCGTCCCAAGGTGCGAAGGTCCTGCAGACCCGCGCCGTGGAAATGGCCATGAACCACGGGGTGCGCACGGAAGTCCGCTCAAGCTTCTCCGCCGAGCGCGGCACCCTGGTCGTGAATGAGGAAGAAATCGTGGAAAAGCAAGTCGTCAGCGGTATCGCCTATTCCCGGGACGAGGCCAAGATCACCCTGGTCCGTGTCGCCGACCGGCCCGGCGTGGCGGCCAGCATCTTCGGCCCGCTCGCGGAAGCCAGCGTCAATGTCGACATGATCGTGCAGAACGTGTCCGCCGACGGCAAGGCCACGGACATGACCTTTACGGTGACCAAGGCAGATCTGGAACGCACCAAGTCGATCATCCAGTCGAAAAAGGACGAAATCGGCTACGAAGACCTGATCGCCAAGGACGGCGTGGTGAAAATTTCCATTATCGGCGTCGGCATGCGCTCGCATGCGGGGGTGGCCCAGACCATGTTCGGCACCCTGGCCGACAAGGGCATCAACATCCAGGTGATCTCGACCTCGGAAATCAAGGTCAGCGTGCTGATCGCCGAGGAATACACCGAACTGGCGGTGCGCGCCCTGCATACGGCCTACGGGCTGGACGCCGCCTAAAAAGGCACCCGGTCGGGGCCGTGCCGGCACGGCAACGGCCCTGGCGGCGAACACTTCCGGCGGCATCGCGGTCGCCATCGCGGCAATTTGATCCTATATGATAGCGATGCCGGGGGGGAAACGGACCCGGGCAGGCCGCGCGTGCAGACCAAGGCAGGGGTCCTTTATCCAGTGAACGACAAGTCGAACCCGCAAAACCCGGCCGCCAAGGCGGGGGGACAGGCGCCGAAGAAGGCGCCCATCGTCGGTCGTCGGCGCACCGACGTCTCGCCCGTGCCCCGGCGGATGCTCAGCCGGGTCCGCGCCGTCATGGCGGCGGCGGCGACGGCGCAGGAACGCCTGGATCAAATCGTCCAGGTGATCGCCCTCGAAATGGTCGCCGAAGTCTGTTCCATCTACTTGCGTCGTGCCGGCGATGTGCTCGAACTGTTCGCCACCCAGGGCTTGCGCAAGGATGCCGTGCATAAAACCCGCCTGCGTGTCGGCGAAGGCCTGGTCGGTGAAATCGCCGCCCATGCGCTGCCCTTTGCCCTTGAGGACGCACAATCGCATCCCAGTTTCGCCTACCGCCCGGAAACCGGGGAAGAGTTGTTCCATTCCTTGATGGGTGTGCCGGTTCTGCGCGGCGGGCGGGTCACCGGCGTTCTCGTGGTGCAGAACCGCACGCGCCGCGCCTACGAGGACGAAGAGGTCGAAACCCTTCAGACCGTCGCCATGGTGCTGGCCGAACTGGTAGCCGGCGGCGACCTGGTGGCGGCGGACGAACTGTTGCCGGTCGATGGCATCGCGCTTAAGCCGCTGCGTATCGAGGGGTTGAAGCTCAATGGCGGCATCGGTATCGGCGTGGCCGTCCTGCACCGCCCACACCTGTACATCGAACGGATCGTCGGCGACGATCCGGCGGCGGAACGCGGCCGCCTGCATCAAGCGTTCAAGGCCATGCATGGCGCGCTCGACGACATGCTGGCCTCCGATGACATGGCCAAGGGCGGCGAGCATCGCGACATCCTGGAAACCTACCGTCTGATCGCCCAGGATGCGGGTTGGCTGTCGCGCATCGAAGACGCCATTCTGACTGGCCTGTCCGCGGAAGCCGCCGTGCAGCGCGTGCAGAACGATTTGCGTGCCCGTATGGCCGGGATCGATGATCCCTATCTGCGCGAACGGGCGCACGATCTGGATGATCTGGGCTACCGTCTGACCCAGCACCTGATGGGGGCCGAGCCGGGGCCCCGCGAAATGCCGGACAATGCGATCCTGATCGCCCGCAACATGGGTCCGGCGCAGCTGCTGGACTATGACAGCCAGAAATTGCGCGGCCTGGTCCTGGCCGAAGGCTCGCCCAACGCCCATGTTGCGATTGTTGCTCGCGCGCTCGACCTGCCCGTGGTCGGGCGGCTCGACAATATTCTTGATCGGGTCGAAGAAGGCGATCCCCTGATCATCGACGGCGACCATGGCCAGGTCTATCTGCGTCCGGGCGAGGACATCCGCATCACCTTCGAGGACAGCATGCGGCTGCGCGCCGAACAGCGCGCCCAATACGCGGAATTGAAGGATTTTCCGTCGGTGACCAAGGACGGCATCGCGGTCAACCTGCTGCTCAACGCCGGGTTGCGCGTGGACCTCATGCATCTGGACCATACGGGGGCCATCGGTATCGGCCTGTTCCGCACGGAAATCCCTTTCATGGTGGAATCGGAAACCCCGACGGTCGACCGCCAGCAGGAAATCTATGCCACGGTTTACGAGCGCGCCGGCGACCGTCCGGTGACCTTCCGCACCCTGGATGCGGGCGGCGACAAGGTGCTGCCTTATTGGGACGCCGAGGAATCCGAGGAAAACCCCGCCATGGGCTGGCGCGCGATCCGGGTCTCGCTCGACCGCCCGGCGCTGATGCGCGACCAGTTGCGCTCGCTGATCCGTGCGGCGGCGGGCAAGACGCTGCGTGTGATGTTTCCCATGGTCACGGAAGTCGCCGAATTCGATATGGCGAAGAAGCTGCTGGATGCCGAACTGGCCCGCGCGCGCCGGCGCGACCAGCTGCTGCCGTCCACCGTGCGGGCCGGGGTGATGCTCGAAGTGCCGGGCCTGATTTTCCAGCTGCCGGCCCTGACCAAGCGGGTCGATTTCATTTCCGTCGGCTCCAACGACATGCTGCAGTTCCTGTTCGCCGCCGACCGCGGCAACCCCATGGTCGCGTCCCGTTACGACGATCTGGCCCCCGCCGCCATCAACTTCCTGGGCCAGGTCGCGCGGCATTGCGCGGAAACCCAGACCGAACTGAGCCTGTGCGGCGAGATGGCCGGCGATCCGCTGGCCGCCATGACGTTGATCGGCTTGGGATACCGCAATCTGTCCATGTCGGCGCCGTCGATCGGGCCGGTCAAGGCCATGGTCCGCTCGCTCGACGTGGGGGCCTTGGAAAGTTATCTTTCCGGGCTGTCGCAGTCGCCGGCCCATTCGCTTCGGGAGAAATTGAGAGCCTTTGCCGCCGATCATGGTGTAATGGTTTAAGGCAACCGGTTTTCTACTTGAATCTACATGACTTTTTGTGGGATTATTAAGCCTGCGGAAAAGACGAGACGATTCGCCTTTTAATTCGGCCGCCGCGTGACCCCGGGGGGGGCGTCATCGCCGCGGCCATCCAGCCGCCGGGCGCCGGTTTCGGGTTGCCCGCGCGTCGGGATTCCAAAGGGCGGACGTTGGGGCAAAGGGGTGACCTACGCGTGAACCACGATCCCATCTCACGGGCGACGCCGGGGGGCGCCGCCACCGATCACCGTACGGGTGTCGGGGGGCTGTTGCGGGCCTCGCGGCTGCGCTGCGGTGAAGACCTGGATGTCATCGCCCAGGTTCTGCGCATTCGCCGCCGCCACTTGCAGGCCATCGAGGACGGTAATTTCGACCAGCTTCCGGGGAACACCTACGCGGTCGGCTTCATCCGCACCTATGCGGATTACCTGGGCCTGGATTCGGACGAAGTGGTGCGCCGCTTCAAGGGGGAACAAACCCTGCAGCCGGGCAAGGCGCCCAAGGCCGATCTGGTGTTCCCGTCGCCGATGTCCGAGACGGGCATCCCGCGGGGTGCCGTTGTTTTTCTTGGTGTGGTGATTGGCGTCATCGCCTACGGCGGCTGGTATAGCTCGACCGTCGACAACGATTTCTTCAAGCAATGGATCGAACCCGTGCCCGCACGCCTGGCGGCCCTGCTGCCGGGTGATGCTCAGAATAATGGCCCGGACCGCAGCCAGGCCGTCGCCGCCGACAAGCCCGCGCCAACATCTTCCGCGCCGGCATCCGAGGTCACGCAGGAACCGGCGGTTGCGGTCGAAGTCGCCACAGAGCCGGCCGCGCCGACAGGCGAGGACAGTGCTGCCCAAACCTCCGCTGCTCAAACCTCCGCTGCTCAGGCCGCCGATCAGCCGGCCATTGCGGCTGAAACGGCGTCGGGCCCCGCCCCTGAGAGCCCGACTGAGAGCCCGACGGAACAGACGCAGCCGGAATTGACTCAGACGGCGCCCGCCCCGGCAACCGAACCCGTCATCACCGCCGCGCCGGCCAGCGAGCTCGCCGCCGCGTCCCCGACACCGGAATCCGCACCTGCCGCTGCACCGGAGAGAGAAACGGAAACCGCGCGCCCGCCCGAATCCATTGCCCAGCCCGTGGAAACCGCCGAACTGCCCGCGCCCTCGGCGCCGGTCGCAACGAACGCGGAGACTCCGCCGGCTGAGACCCCGGAAACCACGTCCACGCCGGCGGCGACGGAAGTCGCCAGCACGCCGGCCGAAACCGCGGAAGCCCGCATCGTCCTTACGGCGATAAGCGACAGTTGGGTCGAGGTCCGAGAGCAGGGCACCGATGCCTGGGTCTGGGGCAAATTGCTGCGTACCGGGGAATCCTATGCCGTGCCAGACCGGCCCGACCTGAAGCTGAAGACCGGCAACGCCGGCGGCCTGACCATCACCGTCGACGGTGACAGCACCCCGGCGGTCGGTGCCAGCGGCGAGGTCGTGCGCAACGTACTGCTCGACCCCGAGCGTCTGAAGGCCGGCACCGCCGTTTTCCGTTGATCTGCCGCCAAACCGGTCGGCCATTCCGGCTGACGGGGCCGTCACGACCGTTGACCGCGGGCCGGGCGTCGGGCAAAACATGCCCCACGGGCCGGGCAGGCGCGGTTTCTCGCTTGTGCGCCGCCGCGGCCGGGCCCATGTAGGTTGCCGTTGAGCGTTTAAAGGATCCACTTTCATGTCTCAGGAAGCCGCGCTTCCCGCCGACCGCGCGTTCGCCTTTGGCCCCAAGGCGCGTCGGGTCAGCGTCCCCGTCCAGATCGGCAAGGTCGCCATGGGCGGCCTCAACCCCATCGTCGTGCAATCCATGACCAACACGGACACGGCCGATATCGACGGTACGGTCGAACAGGTCCATGCCCTGGCCCAGGCAGGATCGGAAATCGTTCGCGTCACCGTCGATACGGAACGTGCCGCCGCCGCGATCCCGCATATCAAGGAAAAGCTGCTGGCGCGCGGGGTCGATACGCCCATCGTCGGCGATTTCCACTACATCGGCCACAAGCTGCTGGACAGCCATCCGGCCTGTGCCGAGGCCCTGGACAAGTACCGCATCAATCCCGGCAACGTCGGCTTCAAGGAAAAGCGCGACACTCAGTTCTCCAAGATGGTCGAAAAGGCCATCGAGTACGGCAAGCCCGTGCGCATCGGCGTCAACTGGGGGTCGCTCGACCAGGACCTGGTGGTCCGCCTGATGGACGAGAACGCCAAATCGGCCAATCCCATGACGGCTGCGGAAGTGACGCAGGAAGCCCTGGTCCAGTCGGCGATTTCCAACGCCATGCGGGCCGAGGAACTGGGCCTTGCGCGCGACCGCATCGTGCTCAGCTGCAAGGTTTCCGAGGTTCAAAGCCTGATCAAGGTCTATCGCGAACTGGCCAACCGGGGCGATTGGGCCCTGCACCTGGGCCTGACCGAGGCCGGCATGGGATCGAAAGGCATCGTCGCCTCGACCGCCGCCATGGCCGTGCTGCTGCAGGAAGGCATCGGCGACACCATCCGCGTGTCGCTGACGCCGTCGCCTGGCGGCGACCGCACCAAGGAAGTTATCGTCGCCCAGGAAATGCTGCAGACCATGGGCCTGCGCGCCTTCACGCCCCTGGTCACGGCCTGCCCCGGTTGCGGGCGCACGACCTCGACCTTCTTCCAGGAACTGGCCGACACCGTGCAGGGCTACGTGCGCGGCATGATGCCGACTTGGCGGGAACAGTATGACGGGGCGGAAAACCTGTCGCTTGCCGTCATGGGCTGTATCGTCAACGGCCCCGGTGAAAGCAAGCACGCGGATATCGGCATATCGCTCCCCGGCACCGGCGAGGCGCCGACCGCGCCCGTGTTCGTCGACGGGGAAAAGGTCGCGACCCTGCGCGGTGCGGCCATTGCCGAGGACTTCAAGAAAATCGTCGACGACTATGTCGCCCGCAAGTACCCGCGCAAGACCGGTGCCGCTCCTTCCGGCGCCGACGCGGCGGAATAGCGGGACCGGCGGCGATGGCAGATCTGCAACCCGTTCGCGGGACCCACGACATCCTGGCCGACGATTTCCGCCTGCACCGTCACATTTGTGATCGGGCGGCGGCCCTGGCCGCGCGTCACGGGTTCCAGGAAATGACCCCGCCGATCTTCGAGTTCACGGAAGTGTTCTCGCGCACGTTGGGTGAGACGTCCGACGTGGTGACGAAGGAGATGTACACCTTCGACGACCGGGGCGGTGATTCCATTACCCTTCGTCCTGAATTCACCGCCGGCATCGCGCGCGCCTTCATGTCGAACGGCCTGGCCCAGGAAGCGCCGCTGAAGTTCTTTGCCCGTGGCCCCGTGTTCCGCCACGAACGCCCGCAAAAGGGCCGCCTGCGCCAGTTCCACCAGATCGACGTGGAAATCCTGGGCGTGCCGGGGGCACAGGCGGATATCGAAGTCATCGCGCTGGCCGCCCATATCCTGGACGACCTCGGCGTGGCCAAGGACGTGCGGCTGGAACTCAACACCCTGGGCGATCCGGAAAGCCGTCAGGCCTATCGGGGTGTGCTGCTCGACTACTTGGCCACGTACCGCAATGATCTGTCCGAAGACAGCCGCACGCGGATGGACAAGAACCCGCTGCGCATCTTCGATTCAAAGGACAAGGGCGACCAGGACATCATGTCCTCGGCGCCGTTGCTGCAGGATCACCTGAACGACACCTCGCGGGTGTTCTTCGACGAGGTTCTGGCCGGGCTTGACGCATTAGGCATCGCCTATGAGGTCCAGCCCCGATTGGTTCGCGGCCTTGATTACTATTCCCACACCGCCTTCGAATTCGTCACCGGCACCCTGGGCGCCCAAGGCACCGTCCTGGCCGGTGGCCGCTATGACGGCCTGATGGAACAGATGGGTGGCCGCGCGACGCCGGGTATCGGCTGGGCCGCCGGGGTCGAACGCCTGTCCATGATGCTCGGCACGGCGCCGGCGGGCGAACGCCCGATCGTGGTCATCCCCATGGGTGACGAGGCAATGGCCCCGGCCATGAAGGCGGCTCACGATCTGCGCCGGGCCGGCCATACGGTCGATATGGGATATTCCGGCAACCTGAAGAAACGCCTGGCGCGGGCCAACAAGGCGAACGCCAAGGCCGTGTTGATCCTGGGCTCCGACGAACTGGCACGGGGTGTTGCTACCCTGCGCAACATGGAAACCGGCACCCAGGCCGAAGTCAAACTCTCCGACATCGTTGAAACCCTGAAGCTTCACTTCTAGCGAGGCAACCCCATGCCCGAAGACCGCGCGCATTCCGCCCGGCCCTTCGTGGCCGGGGTCAATCACCGGACCAGTTCCCTCGGCCTGCGCGACCAGATGTTCATCGAGGACGAGGCCGTGCCCGGTGTACTCGCCCGTCTGCGCGACGCCGGCGTGGCGGAGGCGGTGCTGCTGTCGACCTGCGACCGGGTCGAGGTGGTGGGCGCCGATCCCGATCCGGATGCGGCGGCGGACAAGGTGCTCGGCGTGCTGGCGGTGGAAACCCAGGTGCCGCTGGCCGACCTCAAGGCCCAGGCTCATATCGCCGTCGACGAGGCGGCGGTCCTGCATCTGTTCAACATCGCGGCCTCGCTCGCCAGTCTGGTGATCGGCGAACCCCAGGTCCTGGGGCAGGTCAAGGCGGCCCACCGGATGGCCAAGGAGGCGGGCCTGCCCAAGGGCGTGCTCGATGCGCTGTTGCAGGCGGCTTACAGCGCGGCCAAGCGGGTGCGCACGGAAACCGGTGTCGGTGAGGGGCCCGTGTCCATCGCCGCCGTCGCGACCATGCTGGTTCAGGATCTGCACGGCGATCTGGAGGGCGTGTCGGTGTTGCTGGTCGGGGCCGGCGACATGGGTGAGATGGTGGCCGAGGACATGATCGGCGAAGGCCTCACCAACCTGACCGTGATCCATCCCCGTGAACGCCGGGCCAAGCGCACGGCGCGGGTGCTGAACTGCAATTATGATCTGTTCGAAAATCTGGCCGATTTGGTGCCCAAGACGGACGTCCTCATCGCGGCCCTGGGCGGCGGCGGGCGGATCGTCGAGAAAAGCCTGGTGGCGGCGGCGCTCAAGGCCAGGCGGCGGCGGCCGATCCTGGTCGTCGATACGGCCGTGCCCGGCGATGTCGACCCGGCGGTCCATGATTTGGACGACGCCTATGTTTACGACTTCGGTGACCTGGAACGCATCGCGATGGAAGGGCTGGTCGGCCGTGGCGCCGAGGCCCAGGCGGCCCAGCGTATCGTCGACGAGGAAGTGCGGGCGTTTCTCAACGGCCGCCGGGAACGGGATGCGGGGCCGCTGGTCACCGGCCTGCGCCAGTATTTCGAGGATCATCGCGCCCAGGCCCTGGCGGAAGCCGGCGGCGACGCCGAAAAGGCGACCCATCTGCTGGTCGCGCGCCTGCTGCACGGGCCGTCGACGCGGCTGCGCCGGGCGGCGGCCGAGGCCGATTTGGACCTGGCGGCGGCGGAACGCCTGATCGCCCATTTGTTTCAGCCCGATCCCCCCGATGCCGATGGCGGCCCGGGCGGCGGCGGCAAGGAGAACGGTTAAGTGAGCCTGAACGAGAGCCTGGACCGGGTATTGACCCGCTACAAGGAATTGGAATCCCTGATGTCCGAGGGCGGCGCCGGCGGCGACAAGATCGCCAAGCTGGGCAAGGAATATTCCGACCTGGGCCCGGTGGTCGAGGCGGTCAAGATCTACCGCAAGGCCCAGGCCGAGGCCCAGGGCATGGCCGACCTGCTGGCCGATCCGGCGACCGATCGCGACATGCGCGAACTGGCGGAGGAAGAATTCCAGGAATTGAAGGAAACCCTGCCGGAGCTGGAGCGTCAGGTGCAGTTGATGCTGCTGCCGAAGGACGAGGCAGACGAGAAGAACGCGATCCTCGAAGTTCGCGCCGGCACCGGCGGCGACGAGGCGGCGCTGTTCGCCGCCGACCTGTTCCGCATGTACCAACGATACGCGGAAATCCATCGCTGGCGGTTCGAGGTCATGAGCGTCAACGAAACCGGCATCGGCGGTTACAAGGAAGCCATCGCCACGATCTCGGGCACGGATGTGTTTGCGCGGCTCAAGTTCGAATCGGGCGTGCATCGGGTGCAGCGGATTCCGGTTACGGAATCGGGCGGGCGCATCCATACCTCGGCGGCGACCGTCGCGGTCATGCCCGAGGCCGAGGAGGTCGACATCGACATCGACGAAAAGGAACTGCGCATCGACGTGTTCCGCGCCTCGGGTCCCGGCGGTCAGTCGGTCAACACCACCGATTCCGCCGTGCGCATCACCCACCTGCCGACAGGCCTGGTGGTCATTCAGCAGGATGAAAAATCCCAGCACAAGAACCGGGCCAAGGCCATGAAGGTGCTGCGTGCGCGGCTGTACGAACGTGAACGCCAGATCCGCGACGACGCCCGCGCCGCCCAGCGCAAGGGTCAGGTCGGGTCCGGCGACCGGTCGGAGCGCATCCGCACCTATAACTTCCCCCAAGGCCGCGTCACCGACCACCGCATCAACCTGACCCTGCATAAGCTGGACCGGGTAATGGACGGCGACCTTGACGAATTGATGGACGCATTGATCAGCGAAGATCAGGCGAGCCGCCTGGCCGAGATCGCATGACGCAGCGGCCAAGCCGCTTTGCCCCGGGCACCCTGGGCCATGCCGTGGACCAGGGGGCGTCTGATCTGGCCGCGGCGGGGATCGACACGGCCCGCCTGGATGCCCGCCTTCTGACGGCCCATGTCCTGGGCCGGGACGCGTCCTTCGTTCTGACCCATCCGGAAACGGAATTAAGCACCGCGCAGCAGGATGCAACCCAGAACCTGATCGCCCGCCGCGCCGCGCACGAGCCCGTGTCGCGCATTCTGGGGGAACGTGAATTCTGGTCCCTGACCTTTCGGGTCTCCGAGGCGACCCTGACGCCGCGTCCCGAAACGGAAACCCTGGTCGAAGACGCGCTGGCCCGAATCCGCGCCATGGGCCGGGATGGGGAGGCGCTTCGCATACTCGATCTCGGCACCGGTACGGGCTGCCTGTTGTTGGCCGCCCTGTCGGAACTGCCGCGGGCCGAAGGGCTCGGCATCGACATCAGCCCGGATGCCGTCGCCGTGGCGGCGGACAATGCACAGCGCCTGGGCCTGGGGGCGCGGGCGCGCTTTCAGGCCGGGGATTGGACGGCTGGCCTTTCGGGGCCGTTCGACGTGATCCTGTCCAACCCGCCCTATATTGCCGAGGCCGACCGCGAGACACTGCCGCCGGAGGTTCTGGGCTTTGACCCCCATGGGGCCTTGTTCGCGGGATCAGAGGGGCTTGACGCCTATGCCGCGATCGCGCCCCAGGCCGCAAAAATTCTCGCACCGGGGGGAATCGTTATCCTCGAACTGGGCCAGGGACAGGAAGCGGCGGTGGCTGAAATCTTTCGCCGCGCCGGACTGACCCCCGACGGAACACGCGCCGATCTGGCGGGAATCCCCCGGTCAATCGCTGCTATCGCGGGTGGTGGATGAACCTGTAAAAAAATGTTGGAAATGCGGGGGAACCGGTCTAGGGTGCCCGTGGTGGCTGTGAGGCCACTTGGGCGGATCGTCTTGTGTGACGCGTCATCGACATCCGAAAATCAAACGAAATTCGGAACCAGGTCGCGGCACCGGACAGGCCCCCCGGGATTTCCCTGAGCAAAGTGACGTGCGTCTCCGTTGGGTAACGAGGCGGTCGTTCTTTGAACAGCCGATGCGGCGGGCAGGCGTGATTTGTCTGTCACCGTGGCGGGTGGGGCTGGTCCTTAATTTGGCCGGCCGATAGGGGAAGCGTACCCAGCAGCCCGCTAACAGCAGTGTTGCAAGGAAAATGAACAAGAACTCCAATAACAGACGGTCGCGCGGCCGCGGTGGCAACAAGCGTCACGGCAACGTTCGCAATCAAACCTTCGAAAGCAACGGCCCCGGCGTTAAAGTCCGCGGCTCGGCCCAGCAGGTTCTCGATAAATATCTGCTCCTGGCGCGGGATGCTTCCTCCGCCGGTGACCGGATCATGGCTGAATCCTACTTTCAGTTCGCGGAACATTATTTCCGCCTGCTGAACACGGATGAACAGCGTAACGCCGACCGCAACGGCCAGAACCGGGGACGTCCCGACGGCGGTGCCCGTCAAACTCCTGGCGGTGCCGAAGGCGGGCCCGAAGATAACATGGGCGGCGATTACGACGACGACATGGACAACGACGGCGATCAGGACGACGCCGACGCAGAGGTCATCCACACCAATCGGCCGCAGGCGAATGACGGGGATAACCGTGACGAGCGTGATAGCCGCGACAATGGTCGAAACGGTTCCGGCAACACGGCTGAAACTGCGGATGATGCGGATGCACCGGCGGCGAAACCCGCCCGCGCACCCCGTGCTCGCCGCCGCAAGGCGCCGGAGCCTCAGCCGGAAAGCCCACAGGCCGAACTGCCCATGACCGCCAAGCCGGACGCGCAGCCCGACGTCGAACCCGAACGGCCCGCGGCCACAGACGCCGCTGATTGACTGCCTGAATTCCTCAAGCGCGATCCCTGATCGCGCCGTCTTAAAGATCAACGAGGCGAGAGGAACTCACCGATGGCGACCGGCCCGGGTTTCGTGACCCGGACGAACACGCCCATGTCGGTATGGCCGAATCCGGTCTGCAGGAATTTGACGATGTTCAAGTCGCGCTCCGCCGTTGCCGGATTGACGCTGGTCGCTCCGCAACGGCCGATGCGTTCGATCACGTCCGCCTCGGCGCCGCCGATGGCGATTGACGCGCCCAGCCAGCCGAACTCGACCCAGGGGTCGAGCCCGTCGATGTAAAAATTGGCGCGGAAGCGCAACGGATCGACCGGCGCCTTAACGACCCGTTCCAGGTCGCGGATCGACGCCAGATTGATGACCGAAATCAACGGCGTCGACTGATCGGTCAGGCGTTCACCCGGATTGGCTTCGACCAGGCGCGGGCGGCCTTTGGCCTCGTCCTTCATATAGGCGGCGAAGAAGTCCTCGATCATGGTGCGGCCGATGCGGTCGGTGATGTTGCCGCGCGCGACCTGGCGGCCCTGACGCTTGATGGTCAAAACACCCGTATCGTCGTCGAAGGATGTTTCCAGGGTCGCCAGTTTTTCGTTCTTCACCAGTTCCAGGAAGTTGCGCTTGGGCATCCATTCCAGATGGTGGCCGCCGCTGATCGGGGTCGAGCCCAGGGCCATGGCGAACCGTCGGTCGCCCGGCAGATAATCATCGGCCGCAAGGTCGGTCGTGTCGAGCGCTTCGGGCGTCAGGCCCTTCACCGGATAGCGATAGATATGTTTGATTTCAGCATTCATGGGAGGGCAAGGCTCGCCCTTTCATCGCCCGTCGTCAACGCCTGAAATATTAATCCGTTCTATGATTGAATGCGCGGCGCCATAACCCTATTTCAGTTGCGGGAATAGACGGTCTATTGCCCTGCACATTGCCGCCGCAAACGCCTATGTTTGCATGGGGTGTGCACTAACCCTTGAGAGGGGCGGCCGGTTCGCCGATTATCGGGAACGCACCGCTCTGTCGCCAAAGGACGGGACAGATGGAATTTGAGAAATTTACCGAACGCGCGCGCGGCTTCATTCAAAGCGCGCAGTCGCTTGCCATACGTGAAACCCACCAGCAGTTCACGCCGCTGCATCTTCTCAAGGTGTTGCTCGACGACAAGGAAGGCCTTGCCGCTTCGCTGATCGAAACCGCGGGCGGCAACGCTCAGCGCGCGCTTCGCCTGACCGAGGGCGAGTTGAAGCGCCTGCCCAAGGTCGAAAGCGACACGGTGCAGATCTACCTGGCGTCGGAAACGGCCAAGCTGTTCGACCAGGCGCAGGAGATCGCCGACAAGGCCGGCGATAGCTTCGTCACGGTCGAGATGCTGTTGCTCGCCATGGTCATGGCCCAGGGCACCAAGGCGGCCGACATCCTGAAGGAAGCGGGCATCAAGCCGCAGGACCTGAACACGGCGATCAAGGAATTCCGCAAGGGCCGGGCCGCCAACTCGGCCAATGCCGAGGACGCCTATGACGCGCTCAAGAAATATGCCCGTGACCTGACCCAGGCGGCCATGGACGGCAAGCTCGACCCGGTGATCGGCCGCGACGAGGAAATTCGCCGCGCCATCCAGGTGCTGTCGCGCCGGACCAAGAACAACCCGGTGCTGATCGGCGAGCCCGGCGTGGGCAAGACCGCCATCGTCGAAGGTCTGGCGCTGCGCATCGTCAACGGCGACGTGCCGGAAACCTTGAAGCAAAAGCGCCTGATGGTGCTCGACCTGGGTGCGCTGGTCGCGGGGGCGAAGTTCCGCGGCGAGTTCGAGGAACGCCTGAAGGCGGTCCTGGCCGAGGTCACGGCGGCGGCCGGGCAGATCATCCTGTTCATCGACGAGATGCATACCCTGATCGGCGCCGGCAAGGCCGAGGGCTCGATGGATGCCTCCAATCTTCTGAAGCCGGCCCTGGCGCGCGGCGAACTGCACTGTGTCGGCGCCACGACCCTGGATGAATACCGCAAGCATGTGGAAAAGGACGCGGCCCTGGCCCGCCGGTTCCAGCCCGTGTTCGTGGGCGAGCCGACGGTCGAGGACACGGTCTCGATCCTGCGCGGGATCAAGGAAAAGTACGAACTGCACCACGGCGTGAAAATCCACGACAATGCCCTGGTCGCGGCGGCCACGCTTTCCAATCGCTATATCACCGACCGCTTCCTGCCGGACAAGGCCATCGACCTGATGGACGAAGCCGGTTCGCGCGTGCGCATGGCCGTTGATTCCAAGCCCGAGGAACTGGACGAACTCGATCGCCGGGTCATCCAATTGAAGATCGAACGCGAAGCCTTGAAGAAGGAAACCGACAAGGCGTCCAAGGATCGGCTCGGCAAGCTTGAGATCGAATTGACGGACTTGGAAGAAAAATCCGCCGCCATGACCGGCGAGTGGGAAAAGGGCAAGGCGTCGCTCGCCGATACCACCAAGCTGAAGGAAGAGTTGGAAAAGGCCCATCTGGCCCAGCAACAGGCGTTGCGTGCCGGCGATTACGAAAAGGCCGGCGAACTGCAGTACGACCTGATCCCCCGGCTTGAGGACAAGCTGAAGAAGGCGGAAGAAGCCGATGGCTCCGTCGTCGTCGAGGAAGCGGTAACGGAAGAGCATATCGCCCAGGTCGTCAGCCGCTGGACCGGCATCCCCGTCGATAAGATGCTTCAGGGCGAGCGCGACAAGCTGTTGCAGATGGAAGCCAACCTGGGCCGCCGCGTGGTCGGCCAGTCCGAGGCCGTGACCGCCGTGGCCAATGCCGTGCGCCGCTCGCGCGCGGGCTTGCAGGACGCCAACCGGCCCATGGGATCGTTCCTGTTCCTGGGGCCGACGGGCGTGGGCAAGACGGAATTGACCAAAGCGCTGGCCGAATTTCTGTTCGACGACGAGACGGCCATGGCCCGCATCGATATGTCCGAATACATGGAAAAGCATTCCGTCTCGCGCCTGATCGGTGCCCCTCCGGGCTATGTCGGTTATGACGAGGGCGGGGCCCTGACCGAGGCCGTGCGCCGCCGGCCCTATCAGGTCGTGCTGTTCGACGAGATCGAAAAGGCCCATCCGGACGTGTTCAACGTGCTGCTGCAGGTGCTCGACGACGGTCGCCTGACCGATGGTCAGGGCCGCACGGTCGATTTTCGTAACACGCTGATCATCATGACCTCGAACCTGGGCGGCGAGATCCTTGCCGGGCAGGAAGACGGCCACGATTCGGCCGAAGTGCGCGGCCCGGTCATGGAGATCGTGCGCCAGGCCTTCCGTCCGGAATTCCTCAATCGCCTGGACGAGATCATCCTGTTCCACCGCCTGTTCCCCGAGCACATGGGCGGAATCGTGGACATTCAGCTGCAGCGCCTGCGCAAGCTGCTGGTTGACCGCCACATCGCGTTGGAACTTGATGCCGCGGCAAAGGATTGGCTTGCTGAAAAAGGCTATGATCCGGTCTATGGTGCCCGCCCGCTCAAGCGGGTGATCCAGAAGGATTTGCAGAATCCCCTGGCGTCCATGATTCTGGAAGGGGCCGTCGCCGACGGCTCCAAGATCGCGGTCTCTGCCGAGGGTGGCAAGCTGACCATCAACGGTAAGGCAGTGGAGGCGGAAGCGGCCTGATGAACATGACACCTGCATCGGCCCCGCATTGTCCCGTCTGTGACGGGGCCGAGCAGGCGTTCGAAATGTCGGCCCGCGGCCACGATCTTTACCGCTGCGGCGCCTGTGCGACGATCTACGTGCATGGTCTGCCGTCCAACGCGGAGGTGGCAGCCGGGTACGACGATTCCTACGACGGCGCGACCACCGGTTACTTCGCCAAAGTCGACAAGAAGATGCACCGATCGCGCGGGCGCATCCGCCAGCTCAAGAAGCTGATGCCGGCGGCGGGGCGGTTCCTCGACGTCGGCTGCAACGGCGGCTTCGTGGTCGAGGCCGCGCGCGAGGCCGGCCTCGATGCCTGGGGGCTGGAGGTCGACGGCGTGTCCCTCGCCTATGCCCGCGAACACTATCCCAAGAACAACTATTTCCTGGGCCTGGTCGAGGATTTCCAACCGGATCAGGGGTTTGATCTGATCTATACCTCCGAGGTCATCGAGCATGTCGCCGACGTGCGGCCGTTCATGGCGGCGATCGTGCGGCTGTTGAACCCGGGCGGCGTGGTTTATGTGACGACGCCGGACATCAGTCATTGGCGGCGGCCCCGCGACCTGGATGCCTGGGACGGTTTCAACCCGCCGGTTCATTGCGTCTATTTCAACCCGGCCAGCATGCGGTTGCTGCTGGAAAGCCTGGGACTTGAAATCGTGAAGAAGCTGCCGGCCTTCAAACCGGGCATGAAGTTCATTGCGCGGAAGCCGCGTTAACTCTTAAAAGCGTGTGATTTCCATCACTGTATCGATTCCGGAATGATATTAGGCTGGTCCCATGAAAGGATCGGCTTGATGGCTGATGTGACTCTCAGCAAAGGCGTTCGGGCAAACCTGCTGCAATTGCAGCGGAACGAAGCCCTGCGTCTGCAGGTCGCCGACCGCCTGGCCACGGGCCGGCGGGTTAATCGCGTTGCTGACGATCCCCAGGATTTCTATGCCGGCCGCGCGGCCGGCAACCGGGTCGGCGATTTGTTCGACATCAAGTCGGGCATCAACCAGGCCCTGTCGTCGGCCGAGGCCGCGTCGGTCGGCCTGCATGCGGTTGAGGACCTGACACGCCAACTGCGCGGCATCGCCACTGCCGCCAAGGGCGGCACGGTGGAACAGCGACAGGCGGCGGCGGAACAGTTCGATCAGATCAGGTCGCAGCTCAGCAGTCTCGCCGGTGATGCATCCTACGCCGGGGTCAACCTGATCGACGATCCAGCGGACGACCAGACGACGCCGGTCGGCGACCTGTCCGGCGCCGAGATCACGGTCGAGGGCGGGGCGTCCTCATCGGACGCGCTCGGCATCGGTACGGCCGGCGGCGATTACAATGGTTTCGCTACCGACGCGGACATCGACGCGGCCCTGACCGACCTTGCCGGCGCGACCCGGCAGGTGCGGTCGACGACACAGCGCGTCGGTGCCGACATTGCGGCGCTCACGACGCGCGGGAAATTCACCCAGGATCTTTCCAGCACCCTGCAGGCGGCCGAGGACAAGTTGACCGGTGCCGACCTGAACGAAGACGCGGCGCGCCAGGTGGCGTTGCAGCTCCAGGACCGGTTCGCGACCGCCGGTCTGCGCTTCACCGTGCGCACGGAAAGCCTGGTCGCCGATCTTCTCAATTCAGGAAGGCCGTGATGGAGATGATCCGGCAACATACCGCCGCCTCGCGCGCCTATGGCCGGGCCCATCATTCGGTCATTTCCGGCCGCCCGGCCGAGGCCGAGGCCTTCGCCCTGGCCGCCGCCCAGCTGCGTGGGGCCGTCGAACAGCCTCATGATCGGGCCGTCCTGGTTCGGGCCCTCGGCTACAACCAGAAACTCTGGACGATCGTGCAGGCCGAGGCCACGGATCCAGGCCACCCAGCACCTGCGGATATGCGGGATGACATGCTGTCCCTTGCCCGGTTCATGGACCGCGCCACGGCGGCGGCACTCTCGGCGGCGCATCCGAACTTGGACGGCATGATCGCGATCAACGCCAGCCTGTCGTCAGGCCTGTTCGGTCGTCCCGTTTAGGTGCTGCGTCAGACTCGGTCGGCGAGGGTGTAATCCCGTTCCACCTTGGCGACCCTGATTCGAAAACCCTTGCAAGATCCCGGCCTTGCCCGCATTCCGGAGGTTATGCGCCGAGGAAGCCTTTGACATGGTTCAGGAACAGCGCGGGCGCTTCCGCATGGGCCCAATGGCCGACGCCGGGCAGGACTTCGATGCGGGCGGCGGGGAACAGGCGGTTGATTTCTCCGTGGTGGTGCGGGCCGATGTAATCAGACGCCCCGCCGGCCAGGAACAGGGCCGGGCCTCGGTAGCTGTGGCCGTGGGGCGGCGTCTCGAAGTCCAGCAGGTCTTTCATGGCGGCGCTCAAGGCGTCCAGGTTGACGCGCCATTTGAAACCGTCGGCCCCGCTTTCCAGATTTTGCAGCAGGAACGCGCGGATGCCGGGATTCGGCTCCGCGGGCGTCAACCCGGCGTCAGCCTCCTTGCGCGAGGTCATCTGGCTCAGGTCCATGGCGCGCAGTGCCTCGACATAATGGATGAAGGTGCCGGGCGAGGGGGCAGGCGCGATGTCGACCACAGTCAGGCTGTCGACCAGCTCTGGATGGCTGAGCGCCAGGGTCATGGCCGCCTTGCCGCCCATGGAATGGCCGATCACATCGGCCGATCCCAGGCCGTGGGCGTGGATGAAATGCGCCACGTCGGCGGCCAGGGCGGGGTAGCTCATGGCCGCGTCCCACGGGCTTTCTCCGTGATTGCGTAGGTCCAGGCAGAGCACCCGGCGGTGTGCGGAAAGGGCCTTGGCGATGGCCCCCCAATTGCGTTTGGAGCCGAACAGGCCGTGCAGGATCACCAGCGGCTTGCCGGCGCCGCTGTCCGTGAAGGCGAGGGAGAGAGGGCTTGGGTCCACCATGAAGGGCTCCGCCTGATCCTTGGGCGCGGCGCCCGGTGGATTATCGGGCGTCCGCCACGTCGCGTTGTCTGTCCGTCTTCTGGTTATCGTCCAGGCGGGCGAACTGCAAGTCCATCTGGTCCTTGGCGGCCAGGAAGCGGGCCAATTCCTTGCCCGTCAGCTTGCGTCCCGACGGCATGCGCACGCTCAAGGGATTGACCTGGCCACCGTCGACCAGAATCTCGTAATGCAGGTGCGGGCCGGTGGAACGGCCCGTGGTGCCGACATAGCCGATGACCTCGCCTTGGCGCACCCGTTTGCCCTGGCCCATGCCGCGGGCGAAGCCCTTCATATGGGCATAGGCGGTGTGGTAGCGCCCGTTGTGGCGGATGTTGATGTAATTGCCGTAGCCGCCCTTGCGCCCGGCGAAAGTGACGACGCCGTCGCCGGCGGCATAGATGGGTGTGCCCTGGGGGGCGGCGAAATCGACGCCCCGGTGCATTTTTGTATAGCCCAGGACAGGATGACGGCGCTTGCCGAAACCGGACGACAGGCGGGCCCCGTCGATGGGCGTGCGCATCAGCGCCTTGCGCGCCCCCTGGCCCTTGTCGTCGAAATAGTCGACGTCGCCCGCGGCGGTAACGAAGCGATACAGCGGCCGGCGGTCGCCGGACAGGGTCAGGGCCGCGAAATGCACGGTGCCGGCATGAACCAGACGGCCTTCCTCGTCGCGCACTTCCTCGTAGGTGACTTCGAAGGCGTCGCCCTCGCGGATGTCGCGTTGGAAATCGACGTCCCAGGAATAGATTCGAATCAATTCCGCCAGCACGTTGGCCGGCAAGCCTTGGGCCTCTCCCGCCAGATAAAGGGAACTGGTGATGGGTGCTGCGACGCGGGCGAGGGAGCGCTTGACCTTCTTAGCTTCCTTGACGGCGGTGAAGCTGTCGTCCGCGTGGCGCTTGACCACGATCTCGTGGCGGAAGTCCGGCTCGAACCCAAAGCCCAGGAAGGTGCCGGGCTTGGTGCCCGTGCGCGGGCCGTCGGGCCCGCCTTCGGGCGCGCGGAAGCGGACAACGATCTTTTGGCCGGGCAGCAGACGGCGCGGATCGTACACGTCGGTGAAGGCGCGCATCGCCGCGTCGGCATCGACACCCGTGACCCCGGCCCGCGCCAGCACGCCGGCCAGCGTCTCGCCGGGGGCGATGGTTTCCGTGGCGCTGATCACGGCGGGGCCCTGGTCGGGCGTTTCCGTCTCGCGGCTGCCGGGATGAATGATGCGGTGGGTCGCCAGACCCGAGGCCGCGGCCGGATGGCCCAGGCTCAAGGGGGCGAGTGCAAAGGTCGGCTCGCCGTCGCCGCCAAGCAGCTTGCCCATATTCTGAGGGGTCTTCAATACCAGTCCGGCCGAACCCAGAACGACACCGAAGAACGCTCCCGCCGCAAGGAGTGTCCGCATACGCATAAGAGAAGCCCGCACCTTGTCTTGCCCAGTCGGTTGTCCGTTATCCAGCCGGACCGCCGTCGTTTGCCCAGTCAGGACGCCGCCGCTATATGTTTATCCAGGCGGCGACACCTGTTCGTTTTTCAAAGCCCCTTGGAATCGGCCGGCCAGCCTTGTCCGGCACTGAATTTCCTCACGCTTTCGCCCAACAATGTGTGGGGAGGGCGATGTTGTCAAGCATCGATCAGGGATTCATTCATAGAAATCAACATTATAGAAGGTGACCCTTATATATTGTTTTATATAAGGCGCTTACGATGCCGGAATCGCAAAGGACTTACTCTTTCCATGCCGTGGAGATCGTTCGGCTGGGAGCTTGCGCGCCGAAGTGCCGCCGATTTGTCCTTTGGATTCGCCGGACGGGCCGGTTTTTTGCCCCCTGTTAAGGCATCGCGCCCCGGATTTCTGGGCTTTTCCGGTCATTGCAATAAAATGACAAAAGGGGTTTGACAGGGCGCGGCAGCCTGCGTATAACCCCGCCTCCACCAGCGACGGGGGCGACGGCGACAAACCGGGTGCCCCTAATATTTGCTTCGGTGGCGGGGACTTAGGTTCTCGAATGGAATTCGCGGCTTCGGCCGCACGGCTGTTTGACATTGTGGTTAAGGAAGGGATACGCGGGCGGCGTTTAGTGCGCTG
>CAXAVJ010000033.1:0-32907 GCA_963972065.1 uncultured Rhodospirillaceae bacterium | reverse complement strand
GAATGCCACCGCTGGATCGACCAGTCAGCAATCGGCCCCCGTCGCCGCGGCCGCCGAGGAGGCATCCGTCAACGTGGAAACGGTGGCTGCCGCGGCCGAGGAACTGTCGAATTCGATTACGGAGATCGGCCGCCAGGTCAGCAACTCGTCGGATGTCGCGAAGGCGGCCGTCGAACGTGCCCGCCATGCGGACGAGAAAATCACCGGCCTGTCGGAAGCCTCCCAGAAGATCGGCGAGGTGCTTGGTCTGATCACGGACATCGCCAATCAGACCAACCTTCTGGCCTTGAACGCGACCATCGAGGCCGCGCGTGCCGGGGAGGCCGGCAAGGGTTTCGCCGTGGTCGCATCCGAGGTCAAGAACCTGGCCAATCAGACGGCCAAGGCCACCGATGACATTGCGGTGCAGGTCGAGAACATTCAGGCGGTGACCGCGGAGACGGTGACGTCGATCGCGGAGATCAGCACGACCATCGACCGCATGGAAGAGGCCGCCGCCAATATTTCCGCCGCCGTCGAGGAACAGGGCGCCGCGACCAAGGAGATCGCCGTCAATGTCGAACAGGCGGCGGTCGGCACCTCCGAGGTGACGCGCAACGTCGCCTTGGTGACCCAGGGCGCCCAGGAAACGGGCGCGGCCGCCGGCCAGGTCCTAAGTGCGTCTGGCGAACTGGCAAAACAGTCAACCCTGCTTGAGACCGAAGTAAAGCGGTTCCTGGAGCGTCTGGCCGCCGTCGTCTGATCCGGCGTGTCGGCCTCTATTCGGCGGCGTCCTCGTAGGCCTCCAGCGGCGGGCAGGTGCAGACCACGTGGCGGTCGCCGTAGACGTTGTCGACGCGCCCCACGGGCGACCAGTACTTGTCCTGCAACAGCCCCGGCACGGGAAACGCCGCCTGTTCGCGGCCGTAGGCATGGGCCCAGACGTCGGACGTTACCGTGTCCACCGTATGGGGCGCGTTGACGAGCGGGTTGTCGTCGGCGGGCCAATCACCGGCACCGACCCTTTTCGCTTCCTCGGCGATGGCGATCATGGCCTCGACGAAGCGGTCCAGTTCCTCCTTGGGTTCCGATTCCGTCGGCTCCACCATCAACGTCCCGGCGACGGGCCAGGACATGGTGGGGGCGTGAAAGCCGTAATCGATCAGCCGCTTGGCGATGTCGTCCACGGTGATCCCAAAGTCGTCCTTCAAGGGCCGGGTGTCGATGATGCATTCATGGGCGACCAGACCGTGCTTGCCGGTGTAGAGGCAGTCGTAATATCCGGCCAGGCGTTTGGCCACGTAGTTGGCGTTGAGGATCGCGACCTGGGTCGCGCGCATCAGCCCTTCGCCGCCCATCATGGCGATATAGGCCCAGGAAATCGGCAGGATCGAGGCGGATCCCCAGGGCGCGGCCGAGACTGCGCCCACGGTTTTCGCCCCGCCTGCCGCCGGGACCACGGGGCTTCCTGGCAGGTAGGGGGCGAGGTGCTTCTTGATGCCGATGGGCCCGACGCCGGGCCCGCCGCCGCCGTGAGGGATGCAGAAGGTCTTGTGCAGGTTCATATGCGCCACGTCGGGCCCGAAGGTCCCTGGCCGGCACAGGCCGACCATGGCCTGCAGATTGGCGCCGTCCATATAGACCTGGCCGCCGGCGGCATGAATGATGTCGCAGATTTCCTCGATCGCTTCCTCGAACACGCCGTGGGTCGAGGGATAGGTGACCATCAAGGCCGCCAGCGCGTCCTTGTGCGCTTCGGTCTTGGCCTTCAGGTCGGCAACGTCCACGTTGCCGTCATCATCGCAGGCCACGACCACCACCTTCATCCCCGCCATGACGGCGGAGGCCGGGTTGGTGCCATGGGCGCTTGACGGGATCAGGCAGACGTCGCGCTTCGTATCGCCGCGGGCCAGATGATAGGCCCGGATGACCAGCAGGCCCGCGTATTCCCCCTGGCTGCCCGCGTTGGGTTGCAGGGACACGGCGTCGAAGCCCGTGATCTCGCACAGCATGCGTTCCAGGTCGTCGATCATTTCCTTGTAGCCCTGGACCTGATCGGCGGGGGCGAAGGGATGAATCTGGCCGAACTCGGGCCAGGTGATGGGAATCATCTCGGCCGCCGCGTTCAGCTTCATGGTGCAGGAGCCGAGCGGAATCATGGCCCGGTTCAGCGCCAGGTCCTTGCCTTCCAACTTGCGCAGGTAGCGCATCATCCCCGTTTCCGAACGATGGCCGTGGAACACGGGATGGGTCAGGAAATCCGTGGTGCGGGCAAGGGCCTGGGGAATGCCGCCGGGAGCATTCAGGTCGATTTTGGCATCGGCCACGCCGAAGGCGGCGAGCACGGCCTGAACGTCCGCCGCGTCCGTCGTCTCATCCAGCGCCATGCCGACCCGGCCGTCGCCGAAGTCGCGTAGGTTGATGGCCTTGGCCCGGGCCGCGGCGATCACCATGTCAGCCTTGCCCTTGTCGCCCAGGTCGGCGGTCAGGGTGTCGAAGAAGGTCTCGTTGGCGAGCGTCACGCCGGCGGATTTCAGCCCCGCCGCCAGGGCCGCCGTCAATTGATGGACGCGTTTGGCGATGCGGGTCAGGCCCTCGGGCCCGTGGTAGACCGCGTACATGCCGGCGATGTTGGCAAGCAGGACCTGCGCCGTGCAGATGTTGGACGTCGCCTTTTCGCGGCGGATGTGCTGTTCGCGGGTCTGCAGCGCCATCCGGTAGGCGGGCTTGCCCCGGCTGTCGATGGACACGCCGATCAGGCGTCCGGGCAGGGTGCGCTTGAAGGCATCCTTGGCCGCCATGAAGGCGGCGTGCGGACCGCCGAACCCCATGGGCACGCCGAACCGTTGGGCCGAGCCGACGACGATGTCGGCCCCCCATTCGCCGGGCGGGGTCAGCAGCACGAGGGACAGAAGGTCCGCCGCCACGGTGACCAGAGCGCCCGCGTCATGGGCCTTGGCCGTCACGGCGCGGAAATCGCGGATCGCCCCGTCCGTCGCCGGATATTGCAGGACCAGACCATAGACATCGTCGCCCAGGCCCGCCAGGTCCGTGAACGGGTCGCCGACGGTGACGGGAATGCCCAAGGGGGCGGCCCGCGTTTCGATCACCGCGATGGTCTGCGGATGGCAGCCGGCGTCGACGAACAGGGTTTGGCCCTTGGCCTTGCCGACCCGGCGCATCAAGGTCATGGCTTCGGCCGCCGCCGTGCCTTCATCCAACAGCGACGCGTTGGCCAACTCCATCCCCGTCAGGTCGATGATGGTCTGCTGATAGTTCATCAGGGCTTCCATGCGGCCCTGACTGATTTCCGCCTGATAGGGGGTATAGGCCGTGTACCAGCCCGGATTTTCCAGCACGTTGCGCAGGATCACCGGCGGCGTGATGCAGCCGGAATAGCCCATGCCGATCATGGTCTTGGCGATCACGTTGCGGTCGGCCATGGCGCGCAGGCGGGCCAACGCCTGGGCCTCGGACATGGGGGGCGCCTCATAGCCGCCCGGCTTCAGGATCGACGGCGGCACCGTTTTTACGGTCAGGTCGTCCAGGGTGGCGAGCCCCAGGGTCTTGAGCATGTCGTCGATCTCGCCCGGGCGGGGCCCGATGTGACGGTCGGCGAAGCTGTCGCCCGATTGCGATGCGGCCATGAGTGCGGTTCCTTACCTCGGTTCGGGGATCAGTCCAGGTCGACCAGCAGAGTGCGGTAGGCCACGTCGTCCAGCATGTCGTCCATCTGCGACAGGTCGTCGGGCTTCATCTTGAAGAACCAGCCGGCCCCTTCGGGATCGGAATTGACCAGGGACGGGTCGTCGGCCAGGGCCTGGTTGCCCTCGACAATTTCGCCGGTCAGGGGGGCGTAGACCTCGCTCGCCGCCTTGACGGATTCGACCACGGCGGCCTCGGCCCCGGCGTCGAAACGGGCGCCCGCCTCGGGCACTTCGACGAACACGACGTCGCCCAACTGTTCCTGGGCGTAATTGGTGATGCCGATGGTGGCGACGTCGCCGTCCAGACGGATCCATTCGTGGTCCTTGGTGTACTTCACGGTCATGCCGGTCTCCCTGCCTAGAGTGTTCGGTTGTTGATTGCTGTGGTGTTGGGGGTCAGTCCTTGACGTAGTTCTGTTTGACGAAGGGCGGTTTGACGACCTCCGCCGGTTGCGCCTTGCCGCGCACCATCAGGTTGACCCGGGTGCCGGGCACGGCCAGTTCCGTGCGCAGGTATCCCATGGCGATGGGGCCGTCGACGGTGGGCCCGAACCCGCCCGAGGTCACGGTTCCGGCGACGGCGCCGTCCAGGTCTTGGATTTCCGTGCCGTCGCGGGCGGGAGCCCGGCCCTCCGGCACCAGGCCGACGCGCTTGCGCGCCGTGCCGTCCTTGATCTGGCCCAGGATTACGTCGGCCCCGGGGAAGCCGCCTTCGGTCCGCCGGCGCTTGCCGATGGTCCAGTTGAGGGCGGCCTCGATGGGCGTGGTGGTGGTGTCGATGTCGTTGCCGTATAGGCAAAGCCCGGCCTCCAGCCGCAGCGAATCCCGCGCGCCCAGGCCGATCGGCATGACTTCATGTTCCGACAGCAGCAGACGGGCGAAGGCGTCGGCGTCCTTGTTGGGGATTGATATTTCGTATCCGTCCTCACCCGTATAGCCCGACCGGGTGATGAAGCAGGGGATGTCGTTGATGCGGACGGCCTGTCCGGTCAGGAATACCATGTGGCGCACGGCCGGTGCATATCGGGCCAGGACCTCGGCCGCCTTGGGCCCCTGCAGGGCGAGCAGCGCATGATCCTCGATAATTTCGAGCTTGGCGTCCGGCAGCTTGGCCCGCATATGGGCGAAATCGGCGTCCTTGCAGGCGGCGTTGACCACGATATAGAGCGAATCGCCGCAATGGGTGACCATCAGGTCATCGAGGATGCCGCCGGCGTCGTTGGTCAAAAGGGTGTAGCGCATGTTGCCGGCACCCAGCCCGGCGATATCGCCCGGCACCAGGGTTTCCATGGCTTCCGCCGCCTTTGATCCCAACAGGCGCGCCTGACCCATGTGGGAGACGTCGAACAGGCCCGCCTGGGAGCGCGTATGCAGGTGTTCCTGCAACACGCCGGCCTTGTACTGGACAGGCATGGAATAGCCCGCAAAGGGCACCATCTTGGCACCGTATTCGCGGTGAAGCGCATCCAGCGGCGTGGTCTTCAGGGTTTTCGTATCGTCGGCCAATGGAGCCTCCCCGGGCTTGGTCCTAAGGCGCCGCCCGAAAAGACGAGACGGCAGGGTTCAACGGCGTTCCAACGGCAAAACCACCGTCTGAACGCCCCCTCTGTCTCGGAACCTGAAAGATTGATCGGCGAGATCGCTGCCGCCGACTTACATCTTCGGTGGGGCACGGCCCTATCAATCGGCCAGCCTGCCCACTTTCCAGAGCCTCATCCTGCTGCGGTCCGGGTGCCTGAGAGTTTCCGGGGCGGTTGCTCCTTCGGCGCCGGCCATACGTGGACCGGACTCTCCCACAGCGATCAACTGAGGTTGTGACTCCATTGTATCGACGGATGAGCCAAGGTCAACCGCGACCGCGGGACAACCGGCGGAAGCGGGCATGGGGATGGGGTGGGAATCGGTGCCTACAGCCGCGGACGGCGGTCCCGGCGGTTCATTTCCAACTGCTCGCGCGTGATCACGAGACCGACCAGGATGCGGTAGTTCTTGCCCGTCTGGCCGGCCTGGATCGGCAGAATCAGGGGCACGGGGGCGCTTGCGATCTCACGCCGGCTTTCGTTCTCGGCGAAGGCCAGGTTGATGGTGAAGGCCTCGCGGTACAGCACCTTGTTGGCGCGGTCGGTAACGGAAACGAAGAATTCGACGTTGGTCTTGCGGTCCTTGTTGGCAGGCCCGCGCACAGCCTCCATGTAGGTGGTGACGGCGACCTTCATGGTGCCTGCGTGGGTGCTGCGGTCAACGCTTGAATCGCAGACCAGGGCAACCCTGTTGACGATGATCTCGTTGTCGATGTCGATCAGATCGCGGCCCGGGCCCGGCTGGTAGGTCAGACGCCGCGACGCGTCGGCCACGATGTTCTGGGGCGGGCAGGCGAGCTGGACCTTGCCGGCAACGGTGTTCATCACGCTGTCGGTCAGGCTGCTGCAGCCGCCCAGGACGAGGATGCTCAGCAGGGCCGCGACGGCACCGATGGAGGAACGGGGGAACGCCACGGGCTAGGGCCTGCCGTTTATGCCGCGGGCGGCGTGGGAATGGGTGGGGGCGCAATGAAGCTCGGGCATCGGGGGCTCCGTCTTTGGCGTGGCCGGCACCCGGCGGGTTGCCGGGACGCGGGGGAATCTAATGGACCGGCGTCCAGGCGGCAAGCCCGCCCGCCGGGGCCGTGCGGGTTGTCGGTATCAGGGTGTGTCCTTGGACATTTCATCGGCCGTCGCCGCCGTTTTCGGCGTCACCAGATCGATCAGCGTTTGCGCCATCTTGGCCATGGTGCGGGCGCGGGCCCAGGAATTATCGATCTTGCGGGCTTCGGCCATGGCGCGGTGGAAGGCGCCCCATGCCAGATCGCTTTCGCCGGCCCGCGCGTGCAGCGTGGCGACGTCGCCGTGGATCCAGACGCGGCTGATCACGCTGGGAATGGCGTCGGCGGCGGCGATGGCGCGGGCTTCGCTGGCCTGGGCGTCTTCAGGCGCCATGCCGGCGCGCCGCTGCTGGGCGGAAATTTCGAACAGAACCTGGCCGCGCAGGCGCGGATCGTTGATGCCCTCGGCGGCGTCGCGGGCGCGGACGAAGCGTTCGGCCAGCACGCCGGGCGGCTGGTCCTTGATCCGCGCCATGTCGCTGAGGGCCAGGACCAGGCGGCTGACGGCATAGGACCGGGCGAACGGCAGGCCGATCGCCTCGGCATCGGCGAAGGCCTCGTCGATCACGGCGTCGGCGCCGGGCCGGTCGCCGGCCCGCGCCATGGCCACCGCGATCTCGCCCAGGACCAGTACCCGGTAGCGTTCGGCGTCGATGCCATGGGCCAGATCAACGGCCTTGTCGAGGCGTGCCGTGCGGATCGCCGATTGCGCGGCGGCGATCATCACCGTTTCCTTGTCGGAGCGCTGATCGACCGCGTCGACCACGACAAGGGCGTCGTCCAGCCGGTCGAGATCGGCGAGTGCGCCTGCGACCTGGCGCCAGGCCGCGACCTTCTGGTGCGGCGGCACTTTGTCGGTGACGGTGGCCCGCGCCAGATGCAGGGCCGCGTTGGCGGCGTCCCGGTCGCCGGCCCGGTAGAGCGCCACCGCGGCACGGGTGGCGAAGGTCACCTGATCGGACGGCGTTTTGAGGTGGCGGGCCATGCTGTAGAGCAGCGACGCCGTGCCTTGGGCGGCCTTGAAATATCCGTGGCGCGCCTGGGTATCGGCAATCACCGCCAGGGCTTCGATCTGGGTTCGCGATTCGGGGATGATCTCGGCGGCGGCCAAGGCCTCTTCTTCGCGGCCGGCGCGGGCCTGGGCCTGGGCGATGTCGCGCAGTGCGACCATGATCAAGCGCGGGTCCTGGATGCGCCGGGTGGTTTCCATGGCTTGCGTCATCAGCCCGGCGCGGGCCTGGGCCGCAAGAATTTCGCCGAGCGCCCAATCGCGCAGGTCGCGCTTGGTTACGGCCTTGGCACTTTCGAAGGCTTCGGCCAACAGGCAGCGTACGGTCGGTTTGTCGAAGCAGGGGGTCGGGTCGCGGGCCGCGTCGGCGGGCGGGACGGCGCCGTCTTCGACCAAATCGCGGGTCGCCGGATGGGCCATCAGCGCCTTGCGGGCGTCGTCCATGGCCTTGCGGCGGGTTTTGTCCAGATCGCGCAGCAGGCGGCTGACGCGCAGGCTGCGGTCGAGATGGTCGCGCAGGGCGTCGGTGATGCGGCCGGTGACCTTCAGGCCCGCCTGCTGCTGGTACAGGCGAATGGCGGACGTTAGATTCTGGTTCAGCTTGCCGTCGATGAATCCGGCATAGAGGCCCAGGCTGGCCAGCGCCGTCTGAACCTGGCGCACGGCGGCGATGTCCGGGGATTCAATTTCACCGCCCAGGGCAGGCCGGTCAGGGGCCTCGCGGGCGGCCTGCGCGGGCCAGACAGCTGCCGCCAGGGCCAAGCCCGCGAGAATCGCCGCTCCGATGATTGGCCGTGTTCGATGCATGGTGGTCCGTTTAACCGTTGCGGTTGGCGCGATGCCGGCGGGTTGCTGGCGCCCCCTCGGGAATTGCTGTTTTATGGGCCAACACCCAACAGACCGAACGCGTCGGCGTTCGCCGCCCGAAGTCCAAAGATATTACCGCCATGGCTGTCTACACGGAAGTCTCTGACGAGGAACTGGTCGAATTTATGATCGCCTACGACCTGGGGGAGGTCGTTGCCTTCAAGGGCATTGCCGAGGGCATCGAGAATTCCAACTTCCTTCTGACCATGTCGTCGGGAGCCTACATCCTGACGCTCTATGAAAAACGGGTCGATCCCCGAGATCTGCCGTTCTTCGTCGGTCTGCTTGATCATCTGGCCGCCGGTGGCGTGGCCTGCCCGCTGCCCGTGCGGGCCCGCGACGGCGAGGCGCTTCGCACTCTCTGCGGTCGGCCGGCGGCGATCGTCACCTTCCTGCCGGGCATGTGGCCCCGGCGGGTGACGCCCGATCATTGCGCGGGCATTGGCCGGGCCCTGGCGCAGATGCATCTGGCGGGCGCGGATTTCCAGGGCACGCGGGACAACGCGCTCAGCGTCGAGGCCTGGCGGCCACTTCTGAAAAGCGCCGGGGATGGGGTCGACACCGTGCAGGTGGGCCTGGGGGACAAGCTGAACCGCGACCTCGACGCGATCGAGGCGGCCTGGCCCAGGGATCTGCCGCGGGGCATCATCCATGCCGATCTGTTTCCCGATAACGTGTTCTTTCGCGAGGTCGTAGACCAGGAAATCCCCGCCTGATCGATTTCTATTTCGCCTGCCGGGATTTCCTGGTCTACGACCTCGCGATCTGCCTCAACGCCTGGTGCTTCGAGGCCGATTACAGCTTCAACGTGACCAAGGCGCGGCGTCTGGTCATGGAATACGCGCGCACCCGGCCGCTGGGCGCCGACGAGGTTCAGGCCTTGCCGCTGCTCGCCCGGGGCGCGGCCATGCGGTTCCTGGTGACCCGCCTGTACGACTGGCTGAATACCCCGCCGGGGGCCCTGGTGACGCCCAAGGACCCCCTGGAATACGTGGCCAAGCTGCGCTTTCACGAACGGGTGGCAAGCGCCGCCGAATATGGATTGGACGTGGACTGAATTAATGACGGCATCGGACGAAACGATCGAAATTTTCACCGACGGGGCCTGCTCGGGCAATCCGGGGCCCGGCGGCTGGGGCGTGTTGCTGCGCTGGCGCGACCATGAAAAGGAGCTTTGCGGCGGCGAGGCGCAAAGCACCAACAACCGCATGGAGCTGATGGCGGCGATCCAGGGGTTGGAATCCCTGACCCGACCGTCCAAGGTCCGGCTGGTCACCGACAGCACCTATGTGAAGGACGGTATCACCAAGTGGATTCACGGCTGGAAGCGCAACGGCTGGAAGACCGCGGCCAAGAAGCCCGTGAAGAACGAAGACCTGTGGCGCCGCCTGGAGACCGCCCTGGCCCCCCACGATGTCGAGTGGCATTGGGTCAAAGGCCACGACGGCCATGCGGAGAACGAACGGGCGGACGAACTGGCCCGCCGGGGCATCAGCGGACTCTAGCGTCGAGCTCTAGGGGCGGACAGCGCGGTTCTGCCGCATTGCACCACCGCTTTTCCCTTATATCCGACGGCTTATTGCGGCTGGCTATGTTGCAGTGCATTATATGGCTGCCGGACGCGCCTTCTGCGCGCGGGAAAGGACACCATTCATGCTTTACTACATGCACGAAATGCAGCGTCTCGCGATGGCCCCGTCACGGGCCGTGGCGGATGCGCTCAAGTTCGCCGCCAATAACCCCATGAACGCCTTCAGCCACACGCCCGTCGGCAAGGCCATGGGGTCCGCCGCTGAAATCTATTCGCGGATGACCAACAAATACGGCAAGCCCGAATGGGGCATCGACCATACGATCATCGATGGTAAGAAAGTGCCGGTCGAGATCGAGGTGACGATCCACCGGACCTATTGCGATCTGGTCCATTTCAAGCGCAAGACCGACCGCAACGATCCCAAGGTTCTGATCGCGGCCCCCCTGTCGGGACATTTCGCGACCCTGTTACGCGGCACGGTCGAGGCCATGCTGCCGGACCATGACGTCTACATCACCGACTGGATCGACTGCCGCAACGTGCCGGTCATGGCCGACATGTTCAATCTGAACGACTACATCGACTACATCATCGATTTCCTGCATTTCCTGGGGCCCAACACCCATGTCATCGCCGTGTGTCAGCCCAGCGTGCCGGTGATGGCGGCGGTCTCCGTCATGTCCGGTTGGCAGGATATCTGCGCGCCCGCCACCATGACCCTGATGGGCGGGCCGGTGGACACGCGCGTCGGCAAGACCGCGGTCAACAAGCTGGCCAAGGAAAACGACAAGAAGTGGTTTGAAAAGAACGTCATCACCACCGTGCCGCCGCCATATCCGGGGGCGTTCCGCCGCGTGCTGCCGGGCTTTGTGCAGTTGTCGAACTTCATTTCCATGAACCTTGAACGGCACATGCTGTCCATGAACGAGCTGTTCGACCATCTGGTCGAAGGCGACGACGAGGCGGCGGACAAGAAATCGGCGTTCTACGAAGAATACCTGGCGGTCATGGATCTGCCGGCGGAATACTTCCTGCAGACGCTGGAGGTCGTGTTCCAGGAACATTCTCTGCCGAAGGGCGAAATGATGTTCCGCTGGCAGAATGTCGATCCGGGCAAGATCACGGAAACGGCGATTCTCTGCGTCGAGGGCGAACTGGACGACATTTCCGGCGTCGGCCAGACCAAGGCCGCGCTCGACATCACGCCGAACCTCGCCGACAAAAAGAAGAAGTACCACCTGGAAAAAGGCGTCGGCCATTACGGCGTGTTCAACGGCCGCAAATGGCGCGAGAATATCGCGCCCACGGTGAAGGACTTCATGCGGACCCACGCCAAGCCGGCGGCCAAGGCTTAAGCACCCCGGCGGGCCAATACCTCGGCGACCAGGGCGACCGGACCTTCCAGGGGCCGCCCGGGGGCGTGGACAAGGACCATGCGGCGAAAGGCCTCGGGCTCTGACAGTCGCCGGGTGACCAGCACCCGGTCCGCGGCCGTCGGCGCCGCCAGTTCCGGCAGCACGGCGATTCCCATGCCGGCGGCGACCAGGGCGCAGACCGCTTCGGGCCGTGACATTTCCTGCACGGGACGCACGCGCACCCCCTGATCGCGCAGCACGGCGTCGATCAACGCGCGGCTGCCCGTGCGGGCATCCAGCATCACCATGTCCTGGCCGTCCAGGTCCCGCCAGGTCGGGGTCCGCTTGCGCGCCAGGGGATGGCCCTGGGGGCAGACCAGACAGAAAATATCATTGCCGAGCGGGGTCGCGGTCAGAGGGGCGAGATCCTGCCGTCCTTCGTTGAGCACGCCCAAGTCGGCATGGCCGCCCAGCACCGCCACCGCCACGTCCTCGGCGGCCATTTCCTCGATCCGCAGATCGATTTCCGGATAACGGCCCCGGCATTCGGCACAGCACGGCGGCAGCAGCCGCGTCACCGCCGTCGGCACGGCGAAGATCCGCACGCGCCCCCGCCGGCGGAGAGCCGTGCTGCGGGCGTTTTCCAGCACATTGTCCAGATCGTTCAGCAGTCCGCCGACACGGGCCGCCAGGTCGCGGCCGGTTTCCGTCGGGCGCACATTGCGGGTGTCGCGATCGAACAGGGGCAGGCCCAGCTCGGCCTCCAGATGGCGCACACTGGTGCTGACGGCGGATTGGGTCATGCCCAGGTCCTGGGCCGCGCGGGTGAAGCTGCCGTGGCGGGCGACGGCGGTCAGAACCTGTAATTGGCGGAGCGTGAAATTCATAAATAAAATAGATGAATAATTATAATTTATGAATTTGATTTAAGCAACGGCGCGGGAGACCATGGGCGTCAAATCAACCAACACCCGCCCCCAGATGGAGGACTTCCAATGTCGGCCCAATCAGAACCCGTCCGTATCCTCGGCCGTTCCAATTCGTTCAACGTGCGCAAGATTCTTTGGGTCTGCGACGAGATGGACATGCCCTATGAGCGCGAGGACTACGGCCGAGGCTTCCGCGCCTGCACGGAGCCGGAATTCCTCGCTCTTAACCCGGTCGCCCAGGTGCCCGTGGTGCTCGACGGCGGGGCAGTGATGCGTGAATCCAATACCATCATCCGCTATCTGGCGGCCAAGGCGGGGCGGGACGATCTGTATCCCGCCGATCTGGTCAAGCGCCAGCAGATCGAACAGTGGATGGACTGGATTGCCTACGACTTGACCCACGCCCTGCGCGGCGCCTTCCTAGGCGGGGTGCTGAAGGAAGCGCCCTGGAACAACGACTGGTTCGTCAATCAGGGCCGCAAGGACCTGATCCACGACATGCAGATCGTCGAAGCTCATCTGAAGGCGGGCGGCCCCTACATCACGGGCGAGACCTTCACCCTGGCCGATATTCCCATGGGGTTGGTGGTCAACCGCTGGTTCAAGGTCGAGGGCTTCGAGAAGCCGGACACACCGGCCCTTGCCGCCTATTACGAGCTTTTGAGCCAGCGCCCGGCCTACCTTGCCCATGGGCGCAACGGTCTGCCCTGAGGCCTGCCGATTTTCGTCCGAGGCCACGAAAATACGGTCGGATTCCGTAATTTGTGATGCTACAGTTTTGTTACGGTTTTGTTACATAGATAACGGATCCGTCCTGCCCGCGATGAACGGCGCAGGGGCGCAAAAACTGGAAGATTGCAAATCTTCACGTCTCGGAGGACATCAAGACAATGAAACGCAAGGATTTCCTGCGTGCGGTTTCCGGCGCGCTCGCCGTGCTGGCCGTATCGGCATTACCGGCGTTCGCCGCCGATCTGGAAGGCAAGCTCGTCATCGTCACGTCGTATCCGCCCGATACCACGGTGACGGTGAAGAAGGCGTTCGAGGCCGTTCATCCCGGCGTCGAAGTGGAGATGCTGAAGAAAAAGACCACCGCCGGCATCAAGTTCCTTCAGGAAACGGCCACGAACAACAAGGCCGACATGTTCTGGGCTTCGGCGCCCGACGCCTTCGAAGTGCTGAAGGGCGACAACCTGCTGGCCAAGTATGACGTCAAGGTGCAGGGCATCCCGGAAAAGGTGGGTGCCTTTCCGATCAACGATCCGGACGGCTACTACAAGGGCTTCGCCGCGTCGGGCTACGGCATCATGTGGAACACCCGCTATCTGAAGGCCAAGAAGCTGCCTGTGCCCAAGACCTGGGCGGAACTGGCCGATCCCGTCTACTTCGGCCATGTCGGCATGAGTGCGCCGTCGCGCTCGGGCACCACGCATCTGACCATGGAAACGATCCTGCAGGGCATGGGCTGGGAAAAGGGCTGGGCCCTGATGAAGGCCATGTCCGGCAACTTCAAGACCGTCACCGAACGCAGCTTCGGCGTGCCCGACGGCGTTAATTCGGGCCAGTTCGGGCTGGGTATCGTCATCGATTTCTTCGGCCTGTCTTCGCAGGCGTCCGGGTTCCCGGTCGATTTCCTGTATCCGCCGATCACCACCCTGGTGCCGGCCAATATCGCGATCGTGAAGAACGCGCCGCATCCCAAGGCGGCGGCGGCCTTCATCGAATTCCTGCTGTCCCCGGAAGGTCAGGCGGTCCTGCTTGATCCCAAGATTCGCCGTCTGCCCGTGAACCCGGCGACCTATGCCAAGGCGCCGGCCGGGTTCCCCAACCCGTTCAAGGACCCGTCCCTCGGCTCGGCCGTCAAGTTCGACCTGGACCTGTCCAAGAGCCGCTACAACGTCGTCAATTCCCTGTTCGACGTGATGGTGACCTATCGCCTGGACGACCTGCAGGGCGCGGTCAAGGCGATCCACGACGCCAAGGCGAAGGCCATGGGAAAATCCAATACCGACGCGGGCAAGCTGATCGCCGAGGCCGAGGCCCTGGTCGCCAGGATGCCGATCACCGAGGCCGATGCCGGCAAGAAGGAATTCAACGCGATCTTCAAGAAGAAGCGTAAGAAGGCCAGCACCAAGGTCACCGGCCGTCAGGCCGAAGTCGAGCAGCAGTGGGACGAAGAGATCAAGGCGAACTACGCCAAGGCCAAGGAATTGGCGGAAAAAGCCGCCTCCATGCTGTAGGCCAATTCTTTAACCGTGCGCCCGGCCCGACCGCGGGCCGGGCGCCGGTTCCTGCCGATCCCGTCTTTTCTGATACCGACCGGGGGATGTCTTGACCACCGTATCGCGCAGCCTTTGGGGTCCCGGCGCCGTCGCCTTGTCCCTGGCCTTGTTCCTGATCGTGTTCCTTGTCATTCCGGTCGCCAAGGTCATCTATGTGGCGTTCCAGGATCCTAACACGGGCGCCCTGACGCTCATTAACTTCGTCGATTTTTTCAACACCTCGCTGTTCCAGGAATCCTTTTTCAATTCCTTTTACGTGGCCTCCATGTCCGTGGTCCTGGCGTCGGTGTTCGCCTTGCCGCTGGCCTATTTCACGACCCGCTTCAATTTCGGCGGCTCGATCCTGATCCAGACGCTCGGCGTTATTCCGCTGATCATGCCGCCCTTCGTGGGGGCCGTGGCCATGGTGCTGTTGTTCGGGCAGAACGGGTCGATCAATCTGCTGCTCGATGAGTATTTCGGGTTCACCATTCCCTTCATGGAAGGACTGAACGGCGTCATCTTCGTCGAAAGCGTCCACTATTTCCCCTTCATCCTGATCAACCTGTCGGCGGCCCTGAACAACATCGACCGCTCCATGGAGGAGGCCGCCCAGAACCTGGGGGCCAGCCGCGGCCGCCTGTTCCGGCGCATCGTGTTTCCGCTCGCCATGCCGGGCTATGTGGCGGGGGCGTCCCTGGTGTTCCTCAAGGTGTTCGATGACCTCGGCACGCCGCTTTTGCTGAACATCAACAACATGCTGGCGCCGCAGGCGTACCTGCGCATTTCGTCCATCGGCATCAACGATCCCATGGGCTATGTGATTTCTGTGATCCTGGTGATGTTCTCCCTGCTGGCATTGTGGACCTCGTTCCTGGCCCTGCGCGGCAAGGACTACGCCACGGTGCAGAAGGGCGGCGGCGGTCTGATGAAGCGCGACCTTGCGGGCTGGGAAAAGGCCGGCTGTTACGCCGTGGTGATCCTGATCCTGCTGCTGGTGCTGTCGCCGCATATCGCGTTGACGTTGCTCAGCTTCGGGACCGTGTGGTCGTTCAGCCCGCTGCCCGACGCCTATACGGCGCAGCACTACGTCGACGTCGTCTCGACCTCGTCGACCTATATCACCAACACGCTGCTGTACGCGGGCTTGGCCGCCGGGATCGACGTGGTGTTCGGCACGGCCATCGCCTATGTGGTGTGGCGCACGGGTCTGCCGGGGCGCAAGCTGCTGGATTACATGGCCATGGGGGCGGTCGCCATTCCCGGCGTCGTGTTGGGCATCGGCTATCTGCGCACCTTCTATCAGTTCGATGTGCCGTTCATCGACAAGCCGCTGGCGTCGTGGTGGGTGATCATCGTCATCGCACTCGCCATCCGGCGCCTGCCCTATGCGCTGCGGGCCTGTGTCGCGGCCCTGCAGCAGGTCAGCGTGATGCTGGAGGAAGCGGCCGAAAACCTGGGGGCGACCAAAAGCCGCACCGTGCGCCGCATCGTCGTGCCGCTGATGATGGGCGGCATCGTCGCCGGCTTCGTGACCAGCTTCGCCACCGCCGCCGTCGAATTGTCGGCGACGATCATGTTGGTGTCACAGGAATCGGACGCGCCGCTGGCCTACGGCATTTATGAATTCATGCAGTCCGCATCCGGGCGCGGGCCGGGGGCGGCATTGGGCATCATCGCGGTGCTCATCATCGGGATTGCGACCTATCTGTCGCACCGCGTCATCAACAAGAAGGAAACCGAACGGGCACCCCAGCAGGCGGCGGCCCCGGAAGAAAAAGTCCAGGGAGCATAAGCATGGCATTGAAGCAAACCAGCGGTGTCACCGTCACGGTCGAGAACGTCAGCCTGTCCTTCGGCAAGACCGAGGTGCTGAAGGGCGTGAATCTGGAGATCAAACCGGGCGAGCTGTTCACCTTCCTGGGCCCGTCGGGATCGGGAAAATCGACCCTGCTGCGCTCCATCGCCGGCTTCGGGCCGCGCCCGGGCGGGCGCATCCTGATCGACGGCGACGACATTGCCGGTCTGGCGCCCTGGGACCGCAATGTCGGCATGGTGTTCCAGTCCTATGCCCTGTGGCCGCATATGACGGTGCGCAAGAACGTCGCCTTCGGGCTGGAGGAACGCAAGGTGCCGGCGCGCGAGATCGCCGAACGGGTCGAGGCGGCGCTCGATCTGGTCGGGCTCGCGGCTTATGGCGACCGCCGGCCGTCGCAGCTGTCCGGCGGTCAGCAGCAGCGCGTGGCCTTGGCCCGCACCATCGTCGTCGAGCCGCGGGTTCTGCTGCTGGATGAGCCGCTGTCGAACCTGGACGCCAATCTGCGGGTTCAGATGCGCCGCGAAATTCACGACCTGCAGCGGAAATTGAACCTGACCACGATTTTCGTGACTCACGATCAGGAAGAGGCGAACACCATTTCCGACCGCATGGCGGTCCTGGACCAGGGCGTGATCCAACAGACGGGCACGCCGCTGAACCTGTACGACAACCCGGCCAACCGCTTCGTGGCCAGCTTCCTGGGCACGGCCAACCTGTTGGAAGGCCGGATCGAGGCCGGGGACGGCGGGCTTTGGTTCATCGCCGATGCGGGGCCGCGCCTGCGGTTGACACCGGATGCCGGGGCGGCCGGGGACCGCACGGCCGCCATGATGCGGCCGCAGAACCTGACGATCACGGATGCGGACGGTGCCCTCGGACAGGACGTGGCGGTATTGGAAGGAACGGTGGAGATGCTGGAATTTCTCGGCACCATCGTGCGTTACGCGGTGCGGGTCGGCGGGGCGTCGATGCTGGTCGACGAGACCCACCGTGTGGGCCGGGCGGTCCATGCCGTCGGCGACAGCGTGCGCCTGGGCGTCGAGGCCGCCGATATCCGGCTGTTGTCGGCGTAGAATCGGGCAAACGGCCCCCGGGTGGTGCGAGGCACCTCCCGGGGAGCAGCGTTTGTATTACAGGCCGGCCAGAACGCTTTCGGCGCTGGTCTTCTCGAAGGCGCCGGCGGCATCGATCTCGATCGATTTCACCGTGCCGTTGTCGACGACCATGGCGAAGCGCTGGCAGCGCAGGCCGAGGCCGCGGGCGGTCAGGTCGAGTTCCAGGCCGGCGGCCTTGGTGAACTCGGCCGAGCCGTCGCCGACCAGCAGAACCTTGTCGTCGGCGCCCTGGTCTTTGGCCCAGGCACCCATGACGAAGGCGTCGTTCACGGACATGCAGACGATCTGGTCGATGCCCTTGGCTTTGAGTTCATCCGCCTTGGCGACGAAGCCGGGCAGATGCTTGGCCGAGCAGGTCGGCGTGAAGGCGCCGGGCACGCCGAAGATGGCGACCTTTTTGCCGTTGAAGATGTCGTCCGTCGAAATGGCGGCCGGGCCTTCGCCGGTCATGTGGTAAAGCGTCGCCGCCGGAATTTTATCACCAACACCAAGCGTCATTGGATTTTCCCCTGAATCTGATTTTTCAAACATGGCTTCGGGCGGCGCTAAGGACGCGCCGCACGGGCCGTTCATGCCAGCATGAAATAGTGCATTCCGGCGAAGAGTCCATGAAAAACCGCCCCATGGCGGGGGCCCGGCCTAGTTTTTCGCGATCACCACGTTGCCGGCCCGGGCGACGGCCTCGGTCACCGCGTTTTCCGTCAGCAGTTCAGGCAGCGGGATGCCGTCCGGGGCCTGCGGTCCGTAGACCGCATTGAACGGAATGCCGTAGCGCCCGAATTTGGCCAGGTAGGCGGCGATCACCGGATTGGGGCGGGTCCAGTCGGCGATCATGGCGACGATACGCCCGTCGGCGATGGCCGCGTGCACGGCCCCCTGGTTGAGGACCAGGCGCTTGTTGACCTGACAGGTGATGCACCAGTCGGCGGTGACGTCGACCAGCACGGTCTTGCCGTCGGTGACCAGTTGGGCGATCCGTGCCTCGTCGAACGGCTGCCAATGGCGGCGTGCGTCCACATTCTTGGCACCGCGCGGGTTGGTCTCGCCAGCGGCCCGGGGCGGTGCGTCGCCCGCGGTCGGCAGCACGGCGGCAGCCAGCACCATGGCGACGCCAAGCGCAATGGGGGCCCCCGGCACCAGGGCACGGGCCGGCTTTACGCCGCGCCCGGAAAGCCACAAGACAAGGCCCAGGACGGCCAGCCCGGCAGCCAACCCGGCCGTGGCGGTGACTCCCAGGATACCCATGACGACCCAAAGCAGCCAGCCCGCCGTGGCCAGCAGGGCGAGGCCCATGATCTGGCGCAGGTGGATCATCCAGGGCCCTGGGCGGGGCAGGCGGGTGGCGGTGGCGGGCACAGCCGCGATGGCGAGGTAAGGCAGGGCGAGGCCAAGCGCCAATCCGGCGAAGATGGCATAGATTTCCAACGGCCCCCGGGCCAAGGCGAAACCCACGGCGGTGCCCAGGAAGGGTGCGGAACAGGGCGTTGCCAGCAGAGTCGCCAAGGCGCCTTGCAGAAAATGGCCCATGGGGCCGGTGTGGTGGCCGGGGTCCGCGGCATGGGCGCCCAGGTCGCCGATGGTTTCAGGCAGGGCGATCTCGAACAGTCCGAACAGGTTGCAGGCGAATACGAAGACGATCACCGCCATGGCGGCGAGGAACCAGGGTTGTTGGAACTGAATGCCCCAGCCGATGGTCATGCCGGCGGCCTTCAGCGCCACCAGCCCGGAGGCCAGCACCATGAAGGCCGCGAAAATCCCCAACGCCGAGGCGATGAAGCCGCGGCGGACCTGGCCCTTGTCGCCACCGCCGTGGCCCATGACGCCCAGAACCTTGATCGACAGCACGGGCAGTACGCAGGGCATCAGGTTGAGGATCAGCCCGCCCAGCACGGCCAGGGCGATGAACAGCAACAATTTGGGTTGCGGCGCCGGTGTCGTTTCAGCGGCGCTCAGGACCGGCGCGTCGGCGGGCGGCGCCAGATCGCCGGGTGTGAGCATCAACTGCCGTTCGGCGCTGCGCCCGCCGTCGACCAGGGTCGCGGTCAGGGTCTCCTTGGCCAGCCGCTGCGGCCCGCCGTCCAGGTCCTTGACCCCGTAGACGGTGACGTCCAGGCGCGCCTCGCGCCCGTTGTCGGAAAAGGTCACATGCGGCTTGGAAAAGGCCAGGATGTTGGGCCCCTCGAGATAGATGTCCGGGGCCGAAAACGGGGTTTCCGATTTCGCCCGCACGCTGATCAGCATTTCGCCCTTGGCGGCGTCACCGGGGCTCAGCGCCGCCGTGTCGGCCAGCATCAGCCCGTGCCCGGCGCCGTCGCCCGGCACCGTGGCGGCGTAGCGGCTGATCAGGTGGGCGAATTCGCTGGGCTTGGCCGCACCCGCCGGCAGGGACAGATCCAGGTTCGCCGTGTAGGGAATACAGATGTCGTCGCAGGTGAGATAGGGGATCATTGCCTTGATCATGACGGGCTTGCCCGGCTCTGCCGGCACGGCGTCGATGGGCAGCACGACCTCTTTCTTGTAGCCGAGGGTTTCCAGGCCCAGAACGCTGAACCGCTCCGGCGCCGGCCAGAGAATTTTCGCGGACGCAAGGTTGTCCGAACCATCCCAGTTGGGCCGGGGCGGAATGCCCGCGTCGCCGGGCGACCGCCAGTAAATCTTCCATCCCGGCTGCATGTGGAATTCCAGGCCCAGGCGTAGCATCGCGGCCGACCCCGTGCCGGTCACGGCGGCGACCAGGCGGGCCTTGGTCTGTTCCGTTTCATGCCAGGCGGATTGCGCGGTACCCGCGGCCTGCGCGGCGGTCGCGGAAACCAGCAGCAAGAGGGCCACGATCAGGGCGGTTGGGCGGGCGGCGCGAAAAAGGGGTGCAGCGGTCATGGAGCGATTCTTGTTTTCCGTCGGGGCGGTTACGGTTTTTGTCGTGGCCATATTATGGCACGGTGTCGGTGGACACAGCCAATAAATGGCGCGTGATTGCGGCGGTTTCCGGGCAGTGTGCGATGCTTTTTCACGGGCGCGCGCTTGCGGGGGTGCCGCCACGACGCCATAATTATCAGGCGCGGTTGTGCTATTAATTGATGAAACTGGACGGATATTCGAGGCTCATCCCATGCCCCGGACCCTAGACGACGAAGCTTATCTGGCCGGGCATCTGCTGATTGCCATGCCCAACATGCCGGATGAGCGGTTTTCCAAGACAGTGATCTACATGTGCGCCCACAATGCCGAGGGCGCGATGGGCCTGGTCGTCAACAAGCCATTGGAAACGCTTAGTTTTCCTGATCTTCTGGAGCAGCTCGATATCGTGCCGTCCGGCTTGAAGCAGCCCATCAACGTGCATTTCGGTGGCCCGGTTGAATCGGGCCGGGGCTTCGTTCTGCACACCCCGGACTATGTCCAGGAAGCGACCATGGTCGTTGACGAGCAGATCGCCCTGACCGCCACGGTCGACATTCTGCAGGCCATCGCCGACGGCATCGGCCCCCGGCAATCCCTGTTGGCGCTCGGTTATGCCGGTTGGGGGCCGGGGCAACTGGATTCCGAAATCAAAGCAAACGGCTGGTTGCATGTCGCGGCCGATCCCGCCCTTGTGTTCGGCGGCGGCATGGACGACAAGTGGGAACAGGCGATGCTCAAGATCGGTGTCGATCCGCGCATGCTGTCGGACGAAGCCGGCCACGCCTGAACGCCGCCAACCACGCCGGAACCGTTAATATGAGCCGCCCCCCCAAACGCAAGCCCGCGGACGACCTGCGTCAACTTCTCCTGGAACGCATGGAAGCCTGCCAGACCGCCGAGGCCCTGAACAATCAGGTTATCCTGCCGTTCATCCAGGCGTTGGAGGATGTGTGCGGCGCGCGCGGATACGTCCTGAACATCTATGGCGAGCAGGCAAACCTGACGTTCACGGGCGATGAGGACGCGGCCGAGGAAATCTACGCCTTGATCGAAAGCTATCTGGACAGCCGCACCGAGGCTTGATGCCGCCGGTCCGGCTCATACGCCCGTAGTCCGAATTCTATTGAAAACAGCGGCTCGAAGCCGCACCGTGGCGTATTCTCTCCGATAAAGGGGGGAATCCGAACGACGAGGGGGCCTGCGAAAAGCGGGCCGGGCGTTTGGGGGGAAACTTAAAATCAAGGGAAGGACCCGGAGTCATGCTGATCCCGCATGGCGATTTCAAGGTCGCCCGGATCGTCAAATCCGATTTTATGGATATTGGTGATCTGGATGTTCCCGGCTTGCTCAAGGCCCACGGATACTGGGACAAGGTACGGGCCGGCAGGGTCGGCCCGCCGCGCCGTGAGTTCCGCCTGGAAGCGCTGCCGGCGGAGGTTATTCCCTGCATGGCGGTGGTCGATTTCATCGGTCCGCCGCTTGATTTTTATTACCGTTTTTTCGGCACCCGCATGGTCGAGGTCGCCGGTCAGGAATTGACCGGGCGGCGTTATCACGCGGACAATATCTCGGGCTATGGCTTCGTCAATGCCGAGATTTTTCCGATAATGATTGAACAACGCCGGCCCATCTGTTCGCGGACGCAATGGGTTTCCGTCCGCGGGTTGGACATCACAACGACCACCGTGCGTCTGCCGTTGTCGGAAGACGGCGAAACCATCACTGGGGGAGTCACGGCGAACAATTTTCAGACGGGCCACATCTAGGCAGGCGACCGGCCAGGAACTGACCGGACAGCGTTATTTCGCCGACCTCTGTCGGAGGACGGTGAAACCATTACGGGCGGCATGGTGGTCGATTGCTTCACCCCCGGTTACGAGGAATGAGCGGGACGTGTCGGATCAGGCGCTGAGCCGGGCGGCGAAAGTGTCACCGGCTTCCAGGTTTGCAAGCGGCCCGATCGCCGACAGGGTCGGCTTGGTGCTGAACAGGCGTTCGGCCACGCGCACGACGTCACCCGCCGTGACGGCATCGACCTTGGCGACGATTTCCTCGGCCGGAACGGGGCGGCCGTAGATCAGCATCTGGCGCGCCAGTTGTTCGCAGCGCGACGAGGTGCTTTCCAGAGACATCAGGATCGAGGCCTTCAACTGGGCACGGGCGCGGGCGACCTCGTCCTCGTCGACGGACAAACGCACCTTGTTCAACTCGTCCGCGATCAGCGGCATCAGTTCGGTCACTTCCCCCGAACCGGTGCCGGCATAGACGCCGAACAGGCCGCCGTCCGCATAGGCCGACTGGTAACTGTAGATGGAATAGACCAGGCCGCGCTTTTCGCGGACTTCCTGGAACAGGCGTGACGACATGCCGCCGCCCAATAGCGCCGACAGCACGGAGGCCGCGTAATAATCGTCGTCGTCGTAGGCCAGGCCTTCGAATCCCAGAGTGATATGGACCTGTTCCAGGTCACGGTTGACCCGCACGTCGCCGCCGCCGTAGCGCGCGGCCTCGCGGGCTGCCGGGGCGCCCGCGGGCAGGTCCGCGAAGGTATTCCGCACCATGTCGACCACGCGGTCGTGGTCAAGGGCCCCCGCCGCCGAAACGACGCTGACCGGGGCCGCATAATGGGTGGTCATATAGTCCAGGACCGCGTCGCGGGACATGCCTTCGATCAGGGCTTCCGAGCCCAGGACCGAGCGTCCCAGCGCCTGGTCGGGAAAGGCGACGGCCTGGAAATTCTCGAACACGATGTCGTCGGGCGTGTCGTGAAGCTGATGGATTTCCTGGATCACGACATGCCGTTCACGTTCCAGCTCGTCCGCGTCCAGGGTCGCGTGCTGGACCAGGTCGCCGATGACGTCCATGGCCAGGCCCAGGTCTTCCTTCAGCATCTTGGCGTAATAGGCCGTGTGCTCACGCGCCGTATAGGCGTTCATATGCCCGCCGACAGCCTCGATCTCCTCGGCGATGGCACGGGCACTGCGCTTTTTCGTGCCTTTGAACACCATGTGTTCCAACAGGTGGGACACGCCGTTGACGGCCTCGGGCTCGTGCCGGGCGCCGACGCCGACCCAGGCGCCGACGGACACGGTTTCGACCCGGTCCATGCGTTCGGTGACGACGCGAAGGCCGTTTTCAAGGTCGGTGATCTGTACGGACACTCAGGATTCCCTTACGCGAGGGTTGTTTCGATGCTGCGTTTCAACTGGTCTAGATCGTTGGCCAGGGTTTGGCAACGCTTGGGCCGGTCCAATAAATCCGCGAGGCGGGCGGGCAGGGCCGGGCGTTGGCCCGTGGCGTCCTCGACCGCGTCGGGGAATTTCGCCGGATGGGCCGTCGCCAGAATCACGATGGGCGCATCGGTTTCGGCCGCGCATTCCCGCGCCGAGCCGACGCCGATCGCCGAATGTGGGTCGATCAGCTCGCCCGTCTGTTCATGGACCTGCTTGATGACCGCCTTGGTGGCGTCGTCGTCGAAGCGCGCCCCCGCGAACACCTTGCGCGCCCGGGCCAGTTGCGCGGCGGAAACCTCGAACCGGCCGGTCTTGCGGAAATCGGTCAGCACCCGGGCGCAGGCAGCACCATCGCGGTCGAGCAGATCGAACAGCAGGCGCTCGAAATTGGAGGACACCTGAATGTCCATGGACGGGCTGGTGGTCGGCACCACGCCCGCCATTTCCATGGCGCCGGAGGCGAAGAAGCGGGCCAGGATGTCGTTGGCGTTGGCGCCGACGATCAGTTTCGCGACCGGCAGGCCCATCTGCATCGCACCATAGCCCGCGAACACGTTGCCGAAATTGCCCGTGGGCACGGAAAACGCGACCGGTTTGTCGGGCGCGCCCAACTTCACCGCCGCCCAGAAGTAATAGACGATCTGCGCCATCACTCGCGCCCAGTTGATGGAATTCACGGCGGACAGGTTGAAGCGGTCGCGGAAATCCCCGTCGTTGAACAGGTCCTTAACTCGGTCCTGGCAGTCGTCGAAGGTGCCTTCGATCGCGATGTTGTGCACGTTGGCGGCCTGCACTGACGTCATCTGCGCTTCCTGTACGGGGCTCACGCGGCCCTGTGGATGCAGCATGAAGATGTCGATGGCGGCCTTGTCGCGGCAGGCCTCGATGGCGGCCGATCCCGTATCGCCCGAGGTCGCGCCCACGATGGTGATGCGCTGACCGCGTTTCTTCAGAACGTAGTCGAAGAACCGCCCCAGCACCTGCATGGCCACGTCCTTGAAGGCCAGGGTCGGCCCGTGGAACAGTTCCAGCAGGTATTCGCCCCCTTGTCCTTCACCTTGGCCGATCTTTTTCAACGGCAGCACGTCGGGGGCGTCGAAGGTCGCATAGGCGTCCTCGACCAAGGCCTTCAGATCCGCCGACGGAATGGCGTCGCCGATGAAGGGCGCCATGATCTTCTGGGCCAGGGCGGGATAGGACAGATCCTTCATGGCGCGGATGTCGTCGGCGGAAAACTGCGGCCAGATTTCGGGCACGTAAAGGCCGCCGTCGCGCGCGAGGCCGGCCAGCAGGACGTCCTCGAAACCAAGTGCCGGGGCCTGGCCCCGGGTGGAGATGTATCTGGGGTTTGTCATGTCAGGGCGCTAGATAGCGCGTTCTGAGGTGCATCTCAAACACCTTCGGGTCGAGCGGCTTGCCCGTGGCGCTGATCAAAAGCTCTTTCGCGCTGACGAGCGATCCCTTGCCGTGCACGTTGGCGCGCAGCCAGGTCATCAGCGGCGCGAAGTCGCCGCGGCCGATGGCGGGCTCGATTTCCGGGTTCTGGTCGCGGGCGGCGGCGTAAAGCTGCGCCGCCGTCATCGCACCCAGGGTATAGGTCGGGAAATAGCCCCAGGCCCCGTCGTACCAATGGATGTCCTGCAGGCAGCCCTGGGTATCCGTCGGCGGGCGAATGCCCAGCAGCCGTTCCATGCCGTCGTTCCAGGCGCCGGGCAGGTCGGGGATTTCCATGTCGCCCTCGATCAGGGCCTTTTCCAGGCGGTAGCGCAGGATCACATGGGCCGGATAGGTCACTTCGTCGGCGTCGACGCGGATGCACGAGCGTTCGACCTGGGTGTACAGGCGGAACAGGTTGTCCGCGTCCCAGGCCGGCCCCGTGCCGCCGAAGGTCTCAATCATGATCGGGGCCGCGAAATCCAGGAAGGTCTTGGACCGGCAGACCTGCATTTCGATCAGCAGGGATTGGCTTTCATGGACCGACATGCCCAGCGCATGGCCCACGGGCTGGCCGCGCCAATCCTTGGGCAGGCCGCGTTCGTACATGGCGTGGCCGGTTTCGTGCAGCACGCCCATGAGGGCCGAGGTGAAATCGTTTTCGTCATAGCGCGTGGTGATGCGCACGTCGTCCGGCGTGCCGCCGCAGAAGGGATGCAGGCTGACGTCGAGCCGCCCGTGATGGAAGTCGAAGCCCAGCATCTCCATGAACCGCTGGCCCAGCGCCTTTTGCTTTTCCTCGGGAAACGGGCCGTCGGGCAGGATGACCTTGGGCGTCTTGGCCTGATGCTCCAGAACCTCGCCCAGGAACCCGGGCAGGAAGCCTTCCAGTTCGTCGAACACGGCGTCGATCTCGGCGGAACTGCCGCCCGGCTCGTAATCGGCCAGAAGCGCGTCGTACAGGCCAACACCCAAAACCTCGGCCTTGGCGGCGGCCTTTTCGCGGACCAGGGCCAGAAGCTCGGTCACCAGGGGCTGCACGGCCTTGAAGTCGTTGTCGGCGCGGGCATCGCGCCACACGGCCTCGCAGGCCGAGGACGCGCGGCTGAACCGCGTCACCAGGTCTTCCGACAGGGCCGTGGCCTTGACGTAATTGCGTTTGATCTCGCGCAGGTTGGCCTGCTGCCAGTCGGTGAGGTCCACCGCGTCGGCTTCGGCGGCGGCGATGAGGTCGCCGGTCTCAGCCCCGGTCAGCATGCCGTGATAGACGGCGGCCAGTTCGGCCAGTTGTTCGGCCCGGGATTCGTGGCCGCCCCTCGGCATCACCGTGGACATGTCCCAATGCAGGACTTCCTGGGCCTCGCCCAGGGCGTTCAGGCGCCGGAAACGGCTTTCCAGGCGGGCGTAGGCGGGGGGTTCAGGGGATTGGCTGTCCGGCATGTCGCCTATATGGGGTCAAAAGACCGCGACGAACAGGGTGCGGTCGGCCAGCAGGGCCAGAAAAATCCCGAACAGGTAGAGGATCGTATAGAAAAACATGGGCCGGCAGGGGCCCTGTTTGGCGTCGGCGACGTTTTCCGCCCGCCACACCCGCGCCATGTGCACGACCAGCCCGACGTTCAGGCCGGCGACGGCGACGGTGTACAGCCAGCCGGACAGGCCGAGCAGCATGGGCGCGAAGGTCGCCGGAATCAGCAGCGCCGTGTAGACGGCCATCTGGATCTTGGTGCGGTGTTCGCCAACGACCACGGGCAGCATGGGCACGCCCACGGTCTGATAGTCCTGGCGGCGGAACAGGGCCAGCGCCCAGGTATGGGGCGGCGTCCACAGGAAGATGATCAAGAAGAGTGCGATGGCACCCCAGGGGTCGGCCAGGAATCCGGCGTTGCCGGTCACGGCGGCCCAGCCGATGACCGGCGGCAAAGCGCCCGAGGCGCCGCCGATGACGATGTTCTGCGGCGTGCGGCGCTTCAGCCAGACCGTATAGATGAACACGTAATAGAGGATCGTGAAGGCCAGCAGCCCGGCGGAAATCAGGTTGACCCAGATCCCCATGGCGATGACCGAGGTGATCGCCAGCACCGTGCCGAACACCAGCGCGTTGCCGGGGTCCATGCGGCCGGCCGGGATCGGCCGGTTCATGGTGCGCTGCATGTGCAGGTCGATGTCGCGGTCGTACCACATGTTGATGGCGCCCGAGGCCCCGGCGCCGATGGATATGCACAGGATCGCGACGAAGGCTTCGAGCGCGCCGATGGTGCCCGGCGCCATGACCAGGCCGACCATGGCCGTGAACACCACCAGGGACATCACCCGGGGCTTCAGCAGCAGGGCATAGTCGGCCAGCCGGAACTGAGGTTCCGGGCGGGGCGCGGCCTCGACCGGTGCGCTGATATTCGGGGCGACGGTGTCGCTCACGGGCGTCCTCATGACGTTAGATCTGTGTGCGTAGCCAGGGCGCTTTATATTTTAAGTTCGCGCCGAGGGCCAGTGTCCGTTGGTCCAGGTCGGCGTAAAAGTGCCCGCCCGACAATCCAGATGAACATGACGCCGCCGGCCACGGCGATCACCGCACCGACCCCCATGCCGTATAGCCCGACCTTGGCGCCGAGCGCTTCCAGCCCGGCGATGTCGCCCGCCACCTTGCGCGGCGCGCCGTACCCGCCGGCCAGGAACAGGCCTGCCGAATGCAGTGCCTGCCCTAGGCCGTAAAGCCAGAACAGGGCGAACACGGCGCGGCCCAGCTTGGGCGCACGGTCCAAGGACGGCAGCAGGGCGCAGAACACCATCCCCATCAGGGCCAGATTCACGCCGCCGATGACGCCGTGGTAATGGGCCGGGGTGCGGGTATCGGCGCCGTCGACGAACAGACCGAGCAGCCCGCCCAGGAAAAACACGGCCATGGACAGATAAAGGGCGGATCGCGCCAGACGCGCGCGGTCGTCGGCGGGCGGCGTGCCGCCGCCGGCGAACAGGAATACGGCGGCCAGGACCAGGGGGGCCGGGCCCAACAGGTACTGCAGGTCGGTGAAGGCCTGGGTCTGTGCGGGGCTGAACATCGGGTATGCCCAGTAAAGAGCCGGGCCGATTGAGGCAAAGGCGGCCAGGGCCGCAATGGCGGCGAAGAACAGGCCGCCCGGAAGGGGCCGACCGGCGGCTCCGGCCAGGGCCCACCAGGCACAGAGCATCAGGCTCGTGTTGACGAACTGCAGGACATGGCCGCCGCCCCAGAACAGGCGCTCGTTCAACTCCACCGTGGCCGGTTCACCCGAGGCGGCTTGGAACGTCACGGCGAAGCAGGCGAAGGCGGCAACGTAGATAAGGCCCGTCAGCAGAATGCCCAGGCCGCCCGGGCCCGGCTGATTGACGCGGCGCAGGAATGCCGCCGCAAGGCGCAGGACGACGAACAGCACCCCCATGAACATGAACACCAGGCCCAGGTAGTAGAGCGGATCGATCACCGTCGGCACGTAGTTATTGAGGGACGGCTGGGTGTCGTGCTTCAGGGCCGGGATCATCAGCAGGATTTCCCCGGCTGCCACCATCCACACGGCTGAACGCCCCGTCGAGCGGCCGCGCGACCGGCCGCCGTCCAGGTGATAGGTGGTCGCCGCGACAAGCGCGCCGAGCAGGCACAGGAACCACACGACGAAGGAGTAGACGACGTGGATGACCAGGCCTTTTTCAAAGAAATGGAGCGGCCAGGGAATCACCCGTTCCGCCCCGGGCACGCGGGAGACGGCCAGCATCAGGGCGAACACGCCGGCGATGGCGAGGGCGGCCAGACCCAACAGCAGCCAGGCGCGGATTTCCCAGCGCGCGTCCTCGCTGTTGGCGGCGGTGCCCAGGGTGCCGTCAGGCGTTTCCATGTTGTCCGTCATTGGCCCGCATAAGGATAAAGGTGAACAGCCATGACATAAACCACGACCCCGGAAATCCCGACATACATCCACAGCGGCCAGACCCAGCGCGCCAGCGCCTTGTGGCGCGCGAACTGGCCGGTCAGGGCCCGCCAGAAGGTCATGGGCACCAGCGGCGTGATGGCGATGGCGCCGATTACATGGACGATCAGGATGGTGAAGTAGACGGGCCGGACCATGCCTTCGCCGCCGAACTTGGCGAACCCGGAATTGAGCTTGTAGATCACATAGACCACGAGAAATGCGACCGAGGCGGCGGCCGCGCAGAGCATCATGGCGCGGTGCTTGTCCTTCGCACCCTGCCGGATGAACACGTAGCCGATGGTCATGAACACCACGGACAGGGCGTTGAAGCCGGCGATCAGGTGGGGCAGGTCTTGAATGGTCATGACGGCGGGCGGTCTAGCGGGTCGTCATGTTAAGCCAGAAAAGCAGGTACATCGTCACCGCCACGACGCCCAGGATGGCGCCCAACTGCCAGTTCTTCATCATCTTGAGTTCCTTGCTCAATTCGTGCCGCCCGCCTGTCGGGCAAGAACGTCGCCATGTCGGCGGCGGCGAGGGGCCGCCTGCCCCAGGTTGGACCTTGATGGCGGAAAATCAAGGCTATTAGGCCGTTTGTCCAGGGTAAAAAAGCCTTTGCAATGCCGCCGGGGGATGGTAGCTAAGACCTCTCGTCTCCCCGGCGGCGAGGCGCCATCGCGCGCGGCCGGGCGTAGGCAGAATGGGTTAAGAAACAAGGGCCTAACGGATTAACGTCTTTTGAGTGTAAATCCCAATGCCCGGTAATTTCGGATGAGGACCATGACCTTGAGATTGCACGCCCTGATCACAGGTGCCGCACTTTTCCTTCTTTCCTTCGGCGGCAGCGCCCTGGCGGACGGCATCGCGACGCCCTGGCAGATGAACTTCCAGGAAGCCGCGTCCCCGGTCATGGAGCGAATTGAGGATTTCCATAATCTGCTGTTCTGGATCATCACGATCATCACGCTGTTCGTGCTGTTTCTGCTGATCTACGTGATCGTCAAGTTCAACGAAAAGGCCAACCCGGTGCCGTCGAAGACGACCCACAACACCTTCATCGAAGTGGTGTGGACCGTGGTGCCGATCATCATTCTGGTGGTGATCGCGGTGCCGTCGTTCAAGCTGCTGTTCTTCCAGGATAAATACGAAAACCCGGACATGACCCTGAAGGTCGTGGGGCACCAGTGGTACTGGTCTTATAAGTATCCCGACCAGGGCGACTTCGGATTCGACAGCCAGATGGTCCAGGCCGAGGATCTCAAGCCCGGCCAGCCGCGCTTGTTGACCGTGGACAACACGGTGGTCCTGCCGGTCGACACGAATATCCGTGTGCTGCAGACCGCCGACGACGTGATCCACAACTGGGCCATGCCGGCGTTCGGTCTGAAGCTTGACGCCGTGCCCGGACGGACCAACGAAAACTGGGTGCGCATCACCAAGCCGGGCGATTATTACGGCCAGTGTTCGGAACTCTGCGGTGTCGGCCATGCTTATATGCCGATCCACGTGAAGGCGGTCTCGAAGGAAGAATTCGCGGCCTGGGTGGCGACGGCGAAGGCGAAATATGCCGACTCCATGCCGGCCCCGGCAGCCGGAGAGGCCCAGGTTAAGGTTGCCCAGGTTAAGGACTGACCGGGCGGTTTGTTCGGCATTTCAAGAATTCACGGCACGCCGCGGCGGCCGCAATATAACGGAACGAGAAGAGGTTGACCCATGGCCAGTGAAGTGAGCGCCCACGACGGACACGGCGGGCACGACGATCACAACCACGCTCCCAAGGGCATTGGGCGGTGGCTTTATTCCACCAACCACAAGGACATCGGGACCCTGTACATGGTGGTCGCGATTTTCGCCGCCATCTTGGGCGGGGTGGCGTCCTGGCTGATCCGGTTGGAACTGGCCGAACCGGGCATTCAGTACATCGCCGACGCGCACTTCTATAACGTCCTGGTCACGGCGCACGGCTTCCTCATGGTGTTTTTCGTGGTCATGCCGGCACTGATCGGCGGATTCGGCAACTGGTTCGTGCCGATGATGATCGGCGCGCCCGACATGGCCTTCCCGCGCATGAACAACATTTCGTTCTGGCTTTTGGTCGCCTCCACGGTGCTGCTGATCTTCTCGGGCATCATCGGCGGCGGCGCCGGCACGGGCTGGACGGTTTATCCGCCTCTGTCGAGCATCGATTTCCATCCGACCATGGCCGTCGACTTCGCCATCCTGTCGCTGCACGTGGCGGGGGCTTCGTCGATCCTGGGCGCCATCAACTTCATCGTCACGATCCTGAACATGCGGGCCCCCGGCATGACGATCCACCGCATGCCGCTGTTCGTGTGGTCGATCCTGATCACGGCGTTCCTGCTGCTGCTGGCTTTGCCGGTGTTGGCGGGTTGCCTGACCATGCTGCTGACGGACCGCAACTTCGGCACCACCTTCTTCGTGCCGTCCGGCGGCGGCGACCCGATCCTGTGGCAGCACCTGTTCTGGTTCTTCGGTCATCCCGAGGTCTACATCATGATCGTGCCGGCCTTCGGCATCGTCTCGCAGATCGTCTCGACCTTCTCCAAGAAGCCGGTGTTCGGCTATCTCGGCATGGCCTACGCCATGGTCGCGATCGGCGTGGTCGGCTTCATCGTGTGGGCGCACCACATGTATACCGTCGGCCTGAACGTGGAAACGCGGGCCTACTTCGTGGCCGCCACGATGGTCATCGCCGTGCCCACGGGGGTTAAGATCTTTTCGTGGATCGCGACCATGTGGGGCGGGTCGATCCGCTTTGACACGCCCATGCTGTGGGCCATCGGCTTCATCTTCCTGTTCGTGGTCGGCGGCGTGACCGGCGTGGTTCTCGCCAACTCGGGCGTCGATCTGGCCTTCCACGACACCTATTACGTGGTCGCTCACTTCCATTACGTGCTGTCGCTCGGCGCTGTGTTCGCGATCTTCGCCGGCTGGTACTACTGGATCGGCAAAATGTCGGGCCGTCAGTACCCGGAAGGCCTGGGCCGTCTGCACTTCTGGGTGACCTTCATCGGCGTCAACATCCTGTTCTTCCCGCAGCACTTCCTGGGGATGGCGGGCATGCCGCGCCGTATCCAGGATTACCCGGACGTCTATTCGGGCTGGAACATGGTGTCGTCCATCGGCGCCCTGGTGACCATTGCCGGCACGCTGCTGTTCTTCGTCGTCTTGTGGCGCACCCTGTCCTCGGGGAAGCCGGCGGAAGCCAATCCGTGGGGCGTCGGTGCCACGACCTTGGAGTGGACCGTGCCGAGCCCGGCACCGTTCCACACCTTCGAGGACGTGCCCGACATGACCGGCAAGGCCGAGGCCCACTAAGGCCCGGCGCTGGAACTGGCAACGAGGATCCCGCCTGTGTCACGGCAACCCCGCAATTCCAACAATCGGCGAACGGCGCTTGCGCTGTTCGCCGTTGTCGGCGGCATGGTCGGTCTTTCCTATGCGTCAGTCCCGTTGTATCAGCTGTTCTGTCAGGTCACCGGATATGGCGGCACGACCCAGGTGTCTGACGCCACGACCAAGGCCGTTCCGGCGGCCATGCAGGGCAAGACGGTCACCATCGCCTTCGACGCCAACGTGGCGCGCGACCTGAACTGGGACTTCCGCCCGGAACAACGCCGGGTGACACTCCATGCCGGGGAACAGGCGCTTGCCTTCTATTCCGCGAAAAACGACGAGAGAACGCCGGTCACCGGCACGGCCAGCTTCAATGTGACGCCGTATAAGGCCGGCATCTATTTCACCAAGATCGACTGTTTCTGCTTTACCGAACAGACCCTGCAGGCCGGCCAGCAGGTCGACATGCCGGTGCAGTTCTATGTCGATCCGGAGTTCTTCACGGATCCGAACACCAAGGACGTGCGCGAAATCGTTCTGTCCTACACGTTTCACCGGGCGGCCGACGCCGCCCCCGCGGTTCAAAAGACCAGCGCCGTCGCCACGGGCGACGCGCGTCCGGGCGGTTGACCGGTTCCATCTGACAGGCTTACGGGAACCCCGGTTCCCCATACGAACGACCAAAGGGAGTAAAAAGAATGGCGAGTGGCGGTAATCATCCCTTCCACATGGTGGAGCCCTCGAAGTGGCCCCTCGTGGGATCGGTGGCGGCCCTGATAACGGCCTGCGGCAGCATCTGGTTCATGCACGGCGGCCCCTGGTATC
>CAXAVJ010000032.1:0-39932 GCA_963972065.1 uncultured Rhodospirillaceae bacterium | reverse complement strand
TATTCGCTGGGCGACTGGTCGCAGGCCTGGACCGATGCCGCCGACCGCGCCGCCGCCGGCGACTGGCCCGACGCCATCGATCTGGGCGGGCGGCCGGGCCGTGAATTCGGCGACGTGCGCGCCCGGCCCGACGCCGACGTGTTTCAGGAAACGGCGGCGCATGTAAAGGCGCTGTTGGCCGACGGCCACACCGTCGTGGTCGATACCTATTCCGAAGGGGCCCGCACGCGACTGATCACCGTGCTGGCGGAACGCGGCGTGACGCTCACGTCCGCCGCCGATTGGCAGGGGGCGCTGACGGGGCCGGGAGCGTCGGCGATCGTGCTGGGCCTGCCGCGCGGCTTCGTGCTGCCGGGCCGGGTCACCGTTGTTTCGGAACAAGACATTTTGGGCGAGCGCGTGGTGCGCCGCCACCGGGTCAAGGTGCGCCCGGAAAACCTGATCGCCAGCGTGTCGGACATCAACGAAGGCGACTTGGTCGTCCATGCGGAACACGGCATCGGGCGTTACGACGGGCTGCAGACCATCGACGTCGGCGGGGCGGCGCATGATTGCCTGATGCTGGTCTATGCCGGCGACGACAAGCTGTTCATTCCGGTCGAGAATATTGAGATCGTTACGCGCTACGGCTCCGAAGGCGGGCCGGGGCAGTTGGACCGCCTGGGCGGGGCCGCCTGGCAGGCGCGCAAGGCCAAGATGAAGGCGCGCATCCGCGACATGGCGGAAAAGCTGATGCAGGTCGCGGCGGAACGCCTGATGAAGGACGCGCCGCGCCTGGAAGGGCACCCGGGGGCTTACGACGAATTCTGCGCGCGCTTCCCCTATGACGAGACGGAAGATCAGCTGCGGGCCATTTCCGACACCCTGGAAGACCTGGCCAAGGGCCTGCCGACGGACCGGCTGGTCTGCGGCGACGTCGGCTTCGGCAAGACCGAGGTCGCGCTGCGCGCCGCCTTTACGGCGGCGCTCACCGGCAAGCAGGTCGCCGTCGTGGTGCCGACCACGCTGCTGGCCCGTCAGCACTTCAAGACCTTTCAGGAGCGCTTCGCCGGCTTTCCCGTGAAGATCGGGCAGCTGTCGCGTCTGGTCACCGCCAAGGACACGGCCAAGGTCAAGGACGGCATGGCCAAGGGCGACATCGACATCGTCGTCGGGACCCACGCGCTGCTGGCCAAGGACGTGCGCTTCCGCGACCTGGGCCTGCTGATCATCGACGAGGAACAGCACTTCGGCGTCGCCCATAAGGAACAGCTCAAGCAACTGAAGACCAACGTCCACGTCCTGGTGCTGACCGCGACGCCGATCCCGCGCACCTTGCAGATGGCCCTGTCGGGCCTGCGCGAGATGAGCCTGATCGCCACCCCGCCCGTGGACCGGCTGGCCGTGCGCACCTTCGTGCTGCCGTTCGATCCGGTCATCATCCGCGAGGCCATGGTGCGCGAACTGCACCGGGGCGGGCAGGTCTATTACGTCTGCCCGCGCGTGTCGGACCTGGACGGCGTCGCCAACCAGATCACGGAAATGATGCCCGACGCGCGCATCGCCCTGGCCCACGGGCAGATGAAGCCGCGCGACCTGGAAGACGTGTTCCAGGCCTTCGCCGACGGCGCCTATGACGTGCTGGTGTCGACCAACATCATCGAATCCGGCCTCGACCTGCCGCGGGTCAACACCATCATCATGCACCGCGCCGACCGCTTCGGCCTGGGCCAGCTCTATCAGCTGCGCGGGCGGGTCGGGCGGTCGAAGATCCGCGCCTATGCTTATCTGACGGTGCCGGCGCGCGGCAAGCTGACGCCGACGGCGGAAAAGCGCCTGGAGGTCATGCAGACCCTCGACACCCTGGGCGCGGGCTTCACCCTGGCCAGCCACGACATGGACATCCGGGGGGCGGGCAACCTGCTGGGCGAGGAACAGTCCGGCCATATCCGCGAGGTCGGGGTCGAGCTGTATCAGCGCATGCTGGAAGAAGCCGTGGCCGAGGCCAAGAGCGGGGGTGGCGAGAGTGCCGCGGACGAGGATTGGAGCCCGCAAATCTCCCTTGGCACTGAAGTGTTAATCCCCGACCACTACGTCGCTGACCTGAGCCTGCGTCTGGATCTGTACCGCAGGATTTCACGCCTGTCCGGCGACGACGAGATGGAGGACCTGGCGGTCGAACTGATCGACCGTTTCGGGCCGATGCCGGAAAGTGTGCAGAACCTGCTGGACCTGGTGCGCCTCAAGGGATCGTGCCGCCGCGCCGGGGTCGCCAAGGTCGATGCCGGGCCGCGCGGCGCCACCGTGCAGTTCCGCGGCGACGATTTCGCCGACCCGGCGGGTCTCGTTCAATGGATCACCCAGCAGAAGGGCAAGGCCAAGCTGCGCCCCGACCATCGGCTGATCTACGTCAGCGACTGGCCCGACAAGCAGGCGCGGACCAAGGGCGTGCGCTTCCTGGTGTCGCAGCTGGCGGCCATCGCGGGCAAGGCGGCGGCCTAGGCGCTTTCTACTAGTAGGAAATCAGTGAATGACCTTCGTGCCCGCCTGGGGGGCGACGACGGGCTCGCCCACGGTCAGCGCCAACCCCCATTCCGCCTTCTGCACCGTGGTCGCCACCATGTGGCAGAACCCATGCAGCAGTTTCTTGTCCAGGGTCACGGTGACGTTCATGTCGTTGGAGGTCTGGAACCCCAACACCAGTTTCTTGCCGTCCCAGGGTTTGACCTTGGCGCCGACAACGATCATCGGGCCCGTATTGGCGGTCAGATCAACCGTGTCCTCGTCGTGCTTGCGGGAAAAGTCGGAGTCCTGCACGGCGGCCTGATGTTCCATGCCCAAGACCGCGTCGCGCACCTTGACGGGCACGTCGGGGGCCGGGGGTGGGGCCTCGGAGGCACCAGCGGGGGCGTTCTCGTCTTTGGCTTGCGGGCGCAGGCCGCTGAGGTCCGCCGTCTGCGCCAACTGGCCGCCCAGCGCCGGCCACATCGCCGCGACGAAGCGGCGGGTCAGCCATAGGCGGTATTCGGTTTTTTCGCTGGTCGCGATGCGCAGCATCATGCGGTCCTCGGTGGGCACGTAGGTCACCGTCATCTGATGCAGGCGTTTTGTCACGGTCGGATCGCGGCCTCCGGCTCAGGCGGCCGAGGCGGCGGCGTCGAGCATGCGCGCCAGGATCTGCGGTTCCTGGGCGCCGGAAATCACCATGGGGCCGGTGAACACGAAGGACGGCACACCGTTGACGCCGAGGCGGTGGGCGCGGGCGTTGTCCTGGGTCACGGCCTCCAGGTCCGTGTCGCCGGCCAGATAGGCCCGCAGGTCGGCACGGCCGAGGCCGTGGCGGTCGCCGATGTCGAGCAGCACCTGTTCCTCGCCGATGTCGAGGCCATGAACGAAATAGGCGACGAACAGGGCTTCGACCACGGCGTCGGCGGCGGCGCCGTGGCGGGCAGCGTATTTGACCAAGCGGTGGGAATCGACGGAATTGGGCGTCTTCTGGATGCGCTCGAAGGCGAAATCGATCTCGACCGACTGACCGGCCTCACCGATCGCGCCGTAGATGCGCCGCACCCGCGTTTCCGATCCGAATTTCTTGACCAGATAGGCCGTGCGGTCGACGCCGTCGGGCGGCAGTTCGGGATTCAACAGGAACGGCCGCCAATGGGTGGTGACGTTCAGGTTGGGGCGCAGGGCCAGGGCCTGATCCAACCGGCGCTTGCCGATGTAGCACCAGGGGCAGACGGTGTCGTAGATGATTTCGATGTCCACGCGGCGGGCCCTTAATCCCTAATCAGGGCAAAGTATAAGGGGGCGGCACGGACGTGCACACCCCCTTGATACCCGGGCTGCCGGCGGGGAGGGGAGGACCGGCTGGCCGGTGCCTCAGTGGCTGAAGCGCGGCCGGGGCTGATAGAGCGCCCGGTTGAACGCGGCCCATTCCGGCGGCGAATAAGGGTAGGCCGTGGCGGCCGGCGTCTTTTTGGGCCGGTTGAAGATGAAGCCGCGAAACAGAATAATGTGCGAGAGCATGTCGTGGTCTCCTTTCAGGGTGGAGAATCGCTAGACATCAATATACGCACATTGTGCGGAAAAATCCATTAAATATGCGCACAATGTGCGCTTCATAGGCGTGGAAAACCAAATGGTCTATACATTTTTTCGGGCATGTTTTGCTTAAACGCAAGCACTTAGACGCGCCGAGGTGATCCGGAAAAAACTTTTGTCTATATGACCTTAGTCCAGCGCCGGAACGGGGCAGGTGCGCCGGAAATCAGCGCCGCGCGTCCGGCACCCGCAGGATCAGGATGAACCCGACGACAAAGAAGGCGATCACCGTCGCCATGCCGTGGCGCTGGCTTTCGGCCATGCTGGTGGCCCAGGCGACGGCGGCGGGGCCGACGAAGGCCGTGGCCTTGCCGGCAAGCGCCATGAAGCCGAACATCTCCGTGCGCAGGTGGTCGGGGGCGAGGTGCGCCATCAGGGACCGTCCCGCCGCCTGGCCCGGGCCGACGAACAGGCCGATCCCAAGCGCGAAGGCCCAGAACAGGGCCTTGTCGGTGACGGAGACGATGGCGAGCCCGAACACGATGAGGCCCAACAAGGAAATCAGGATCGTGCGCTTAGGCCCCATCCAATCGTCGACCCAGGCCATGGCAAAGGCACCGATCCCGGCGGTGACGCTCATGCCGATACCAAGCTGAATGACCTCGGCCTGTTCCATGCCGAAGGTGCCGGCGGCGTAGATGCCGCCGAAGGTGAACATGGTGCCGAGACCGTCCATGTAGATCATGTAGCCGATCAGAAAGACGATGATGCCGTCATAATCCCGCGCCCGCCGCAGGGTGCCGCGAAGCGTGGCGATGCCGTCGCGCACCGCCGTCAGGGCCGGCAGGCCGCGGGACGGCGTGTCCGGGGTAAACAGGAACAGGGGCAAGGAGAACAGAGCCAGCCAGATCGCGACGAAGGGCCCGGAAATGCGCACGTGTTCGGCCGTTTCCTTATCCAGGCCCAGCCACGGCACCTCGGGCTGCACGAAGCCGACCAGCAGCACGACCAGGCAGACGATCCCGCCCGCATAGCCGAACCCCCAGGCCCAGCCCGACAGCCGCCCGATGCGGTCGCGCCCGGCGACGTCGGGCAGCATGGCGTTGTAGAACACGGTTGCCGTTTCGAAGGTGAAGTTGGCGGCGGCGGCCAGGACGAGGGCCAGTACGACCGATGACGGGGAGGGCTCCACGTACCACATCAGCGCCGTCGCGATGACGAGGCCCAGGGTGAACACGAATATCCAGGGTTTGCGCCGCCCGCCCCGGTCGGCGATGGCGCCCAGGACCGGTGCCGAAATGGCGACGCAGAACGACGAGGCGGAAATGGCGTAGCCCCACATTTCCGTGCCGGCGATGGGGTCGGCGGCAACGGCCTTGGTGAAATAGGCGCTGAACACGAAGGTCGAGATGACCGCCGCATAGGCCGAATTGGCCCAGTCGTACATGGCCCAGGCGAGAGCACCCAGGAACGACGCGGGTTTCGTCGGCGCTGTGGACTGCGGTTGGTCGGTCATCGGCGAGGGGACATGTTAGGGGCATCCGGCGGCGGTTCGTAGATGGGGGACCGTAAGCTGGATCGCCGACGGCAGGCAAGGAAGTTGCAAGGCGAATGCGGAACGGCGTTGCAATGATGGCGCAGACTCGCCATACGGCGGCCATGATTGCCGGGCAAAACCCGTTGGATCACGATCTTCCCCAACAACACGGTTCGCGAAAGTCACGCATGCAGAACGATCCCAAAGAAATCGCAAAAAACTTGATCCAGGAACATGGATTGGACGACGCCCTTTCGGTCGCCATCGAAGGTGCTATCGATGCGCAACGCGCGGGCGACAATTATACCCTGAGCGTTTGGCGGGAAATTAAGGCCGTCATCCGCAAGCACATCACCGAGCAAGCGGCGTAAGGCATCGGGAAGGGTAGGGTTTTAAACGGGTGGTGCGGAGTTAAGCAGGCGGAGCCGAAAGTAGCTGGTGCCGCCTTCGCTGAATTCCGCGGTCAGGTCCCCCCCCATGGCCCGCATGATCGACCGGCTGATCGGTAACCCCAATCCGGCGCCTTTGCCGCGCGCGGATTTGCTGCCCCGGGAAAATTTTTCGAAGATTGTCGCGGCGTCTTCCTGGGACACGCCTCCGCCGTTGTCCATGATGTCGATCAGCACGTGTTCGCCGTTCCTGTAGGCGTTGATGCGAACCTCCGGCTGGTCGGAGTCATTGTATTTTACGGCGTTCGACAGAATGTTCAGCAGAACCTGATGCAGACGATCCTCGTTCGCTTTGACCCATAACGTATCCTGTTCATATTCAATGTTGACCAGGACGTTGGCGTTCCTTGTGACGCCCGACATGGCGTCCAGGGCCGCCGTGATGGCGGTCTTTATTTCGATGAGTCCGATTTGCAGCTTCACGGTGCCGGACTCGAACCGGCTGATATCCAGAAGTTCATCCAGCAGACGCGTCAGCCGGCGGCTTTCGTCATGAATGATGGCGACGAAGCGCCTTTGATCGGCGAGGGATATCGGGTCATCGGCCGCCAGGGTTTCCGAGAAGGATTGGATCGAGGTCATCGGTGTGCGCAGCTCGTGACTGATCTGACTTAGAAATTCGTCTTTCTGCGCATCCAGGACCCGAAGGCGTTCGTTCACTTCGCGAAGCTGGTGGGCGGTGCGTTCCAACTGGGCGGATTTCTCGGACAATTGCCGGGATGTTTCGACGAGCTGCAGCGCCTCGTCAGCGATGTCGATCAGATCGGTCATGCCGACGGTCTCATGCCCGGCGATGCGTGACACCATGGCGTGGGCCGACGCCGCACCGATGGAGCCGGCCAATTCCCGTTCAAGTCTGGCGATGACGGCGTCGCTGGCTTGGGGCAATCCGGTGGTGCCTTGCTCGATCGCCATTTCATCGAATAGACGGCGGGCGGCGTCGGTGCCAAGGATACGCTGAGCCAGGATGAACAAATCTTCCGAGTCGGCGGTGCTGGTCGCGACGTTCGAAGGAACGCCACCAGACGAGCGGAAGACGTCAACGAACATCGCTGCCTGAAACCGCTCAAGCGTGCCCGCATTGGTCAGGTTCGACACGATGAGGAAGGTCAGGGCGTTGGTACCGACGCTCCAGATGACGGCGTGAACCAGGGAATCCATTCCCTTGAATCCGAACAGCGCCTGGGGGCGCAGCATGTCGATGCCCCATGGCCCGTTGGCCAGCGTTGCCGCGCTGAGTACGAAGTCGCCTCCGAAGCTGGGCAGGAACAGCGTGTAGGCCCAAAAAATGAAGCCCACGATCAGCCCGGCAAAGGCGCCCGTCCCGGTTGCGCCGCGCCAGAAAATCCCGCCGAGCAGGCTGGGCAGGAATTGGGCGACGCCGACGAAGGCGATCAAGCCGATTGCGGCCAAGGCATCGGACCCGCCGCTGGCTTGGAAATACAGAAACCCAAGGCCGAGGATAAAGGCAATGCTGATCCGCCTGGATACCAGAAGAAGATTTCGGACATCGCCGCTGACGGCGCGCGTTCCGTGCAACAGGCGCAACGCCACCGGCATCACGATATGGTTGGACACCATGGTCGATACCGCAATCGCGGCAACGATCACCATGGAGGTCGCCGAAGAAAACCCGCCCAAGAAAGCAAACAGCGCCAGTTCGTGCCGGTCATAGGCAAGCGGTATCGTCAGGACATAAAGATCCGGGTTCGACGTTGTCGGCATGACCTGTAGGCCGACCAGCGCGATGGGCATGATGAAGATGGTCATGCCGAACAGATAAAGCGGGAACAGCCAGGACGCCGTCGTCAAATGACTTTCTTCCACGTTTTCGACCACCGTTACCTGGAACTGCCGCGGCAGGCAGATGATCGCGGTTGCCGACAGAAACGTCAGGGTGATCCATCTTGGGCCGAAAATGTCGCTGGACCCGCGGATGACATCGGGATGCACGTTTTCAAATACATCGGTAAAGCCACCGGAAATGCCGTAGGTGACAAAGAACCCGACGGCGATCAGCGCGAGCAATTTGATGATGGCCTCAAGGGCGATGGCGGCGACCACCCCGTGATGGCGTTCATTGGCATCAAGGTTTCGCGTTCCGAACAAGATCGTGAAAAGCGCCATGCCGGCGGCCACCCAGAACGCGGTGGTGATGGCATCGGCGTCGCTGGAAATGATCTGATAACTTCGGACCACGGATTGAAGTTGCAGCGCGATGTAAGGCGTCGTTGCGATCACCGCGATCAGGGTTACCAGCACGGCAAGACTGGAGCTTTTGCCGTAGCGCGATGAGATCAAGTCGGCGATGGAGGTGATCCGGTGGGCGCGCCCGATCCGGACCAGTTTGCGCAGTATCCACCACCACCCGATAAAAACCAATGTAGGCCCCAGGTAGATGGTGACGAATTCGAGCCCGTTTCGGGCGGCCGAGCCCACGGCGCCGTAAAACGTCCAGGACGTGCAATAGACGGAGATCGAAAGGGTGTAGACGATGGGCGAATGTAGCCAGCTTGTGCGGCTTCGCTGGGCCCGCCGGTCAACGAAGAAGGCGACGGCAAATAACAGAACCACATAGCCAAGACAGACCGTCAACAGGACATTGACGGAAATCATCAGTTCGCAGGATCGGTATTTGTTGGGGGGGCGGGCTCGCCGTCGCCTTGGGGCTGTGATGCTGCCGGTGTACCGGTAGCGCTGAGCGGGCCGGCCATGACCGCGGCCCCCAATATCAGTGCGGCCCAAACCGTAAAGATGTACAGCAGCGGAATCGGCAGGCCGAAAAGATCGGCGTCGACCAGAACGACTTGTGCGAATGGCGGCATGACCATGGCAATGCCGACCAGCAGGATCGCCATCGATCGATCCCGCGCCCGGCGTCCCGACAGTTGCGTTATTTTTTGATCAGGCAAGACGCAGTCCCCAGCGAGTCCCTAATCGGGCCGGCCGACCGCGAGTTTTTCGACAGCGGCGATCAGTTCGGAATTGACGAACGGTTTGGTGATAAACATGTCGGCCCCGCATTTCATCGCGGTTTCCCGGTCTTCGCGCTGTCCTTTCGCCGTCACCATCAGCACGGGAAGGGTTTTGGTCCGGGCATCCGCCCGTAACCGCCGCAGAACCTCGTAACCGTCCAGTTCCGGCAGCATGACATCGAGAATAAGAATATCCGGCGTGTCGGATTGCGCGACTTCAAGGGCTTGGCGCCCATTGGTTGTGGTCGCCACTTCGAACCCGGACCGTTCCAAGATGAAAGTCAGTGATTCGACGATGTTCGGCTCGTCTTCGGCAAGCAGCACACGTTTCGCCATGTTTCGACGAAATCTCCCAGATTTCTGTTGTTGTTATGTCTCCCGGTGGAGGATTAGACCCCAGATGACACGGGTCTGCAATGCCCATGCGGAAATTCACATGTTACTGAGTCAGGGGAGCATCGACCCGATGTGGGCAGGATTGCCGCGAACATAATCGGCAGCCTGGCCCGACTTCCTCGACAACGGATGCCGTGTCCGGTGCATAGATCGTCATTCCGGCATCAACTTCAGTCGTGACCAGCATGTCGGTTACGTAATGCCGTGGTCGACCGAAACCGGTCATTCCGGTGTTTCGCGCCCGGGCGATAAAAACAAAGCGGTCGCCGGAAGGGAAAAGCGCGCGCTGTCTGATCACCGCCTCCGGAGATTGCTGGGCCCGGAACAATACCCACAACGGGCAGGCGGCGGCGTACCGGGGAATGATGAGTTTCTCAAACCCGAGTTTTTCGATGATCATTCCCGATGCGTTGGCCTGCAGGTATCCGAAGCGGGGAAAGCCGTCGCCTCTGGGGATCGAGATCAACCGATGACAAATGGTATCGACCTCGGTCGAGTAGGCTTCCGCCAACGCTTCGATGTCATAGCGGAGATTTTTGGCTTCTTGTGTGAACGCGGCCATCGGCATCAGGATGGCGCCGGCCGCATAATCGGTAAGCAACTGGCGGGCGCGGTCGGCGGCTGCGGTTGTTTCAATTTGGTTGCTGTCGGCGATGATCCGTTGAATGGGGCCTTTCAAATGTTCGTCCACCAATGCCCGTGCCTTGACCCTTCGGGGCAGGGGGCGCAGGTCGGTCAGCATATGTGATATCTCGCCGGCAATGGTTTCGATGACATCGAAACGGCCCCCATGCTCGTCAAACAGGGCCTCAACCTCGTCTGCCGGGGTGAGAAACTTTTCCGCGTGTACCGATTTGTCCAAGTATGTGGCCAGCGTTTCGCCGTTGTCTGAAAGCACACGAATTTCTTCATGGATGATCTCGATGAACCTGTCGCGGCGTTCCGGGGGCAGGTCGGAATAATCGACGAGAATATCTGCGACCGAGCGAATGGCCGTCATGCGGTTCAGCATCTTGTGGATCTCCGCGCCGAGATAAGGATCATTCGACAGTCGATCAGAGAGGACTTGTGCGCGAACCGTCGCCTCGTGCTCGGACTGGGCCAGGGTTGCCATGGCCCGGGCCCAGCCAGGGAATCTTCCGATGAATTCACTGGTGCGCTCTCTCTCGACATTCGCGTCCTTCAGGCTAGGCAGATGGGCGATCTCTGAAAGGGTGGCGTTCAATCGCTCTTCAGCCATGCTGCCCAGATCGTCGGGGGACAGGTTGAGGGCGCTGGCGATTTTGCGCAGCAGGGCGCCGGCGATGGGCCGTTTATTCCATTCGATCAGGTTCAGGTAGCTGGGGGAAATGCCGACTTCGCGGGCAAGTGCGGCCTGTGTGATGCCCACTTCCCGGCGGTATTGCTGAATTCGCGTGCCCAGGATTGCGTTGACCATTCGACCGCCTCGTATCTGTCGCGCGCCGGAGGGCGCTCCGTGTCAATGATTTACAGATTAAATATTCTAAGATGAAATTATTTACCAAATTATCTATATAAATCAATTAAATATTGATTCATTTACAAGCCTCCCGTCATGTTCGTCCGCGATGGATCAATTCATCGTGGGTTAAGGCTTCGCAAATAGCCGCAGATATCGATCTGGCCCGCCGACAACAATTCAAATTGGGAGACTCCAAACATGAGTGAGTTCAAGATTACGCGCCGTGGGCTGCTGCAAAGCACCGCCGCGGCCGGTGCCGTTCTGGCGGCCCCGACCATTTTCTCTTCAAAGGCGTTTGCCGCCGGGTATCTGAATGAACCCAAGGGCAAGACCGTCACGTTCGGCTTCAACGTGCCGCAGACGGGGGCCTACGCCGACGAAGGCGCGGATGAACTGCGCGCTTATCAGCTGGCCGTCGAGCATATCAACGGCGAAGGCGACGGCGGTATGCTGAATACCTTCTCGTCCAAGGCGCTCAAGGGTAACGGCGTCAACGGCAAGAAGGTCGTGTTCGTCACCGGCGACACGCAGACCAAGTCCGATGCCGCCCGCGCCAGCGCCAAGCGCATGATCGAAAAAGACGGCGCCATCATGATCACCGGCGGTTCGTCCTCCGGTGTCGCGATCGCCGTCCAGGGTCTGTGCCAGGACGCCGGCGTCATCTTCATGGCCGGCCTGACCCACTCCAACGACACCACCGGCAAGGACAAGCGTGCCAACGGTTTCCGTCACTTCTTCAACACGGAAATGACCGGCTCCGCCCTGGCGCCGGTGCTGAAGAAGAACTTCGGCGCCGACCGCACGGCCTATCACCTGACCGCCGATTACACCTGGGGTTGGTCGCAGGAAGGCTCGATCAAGAAGTACACCGAACAACTCGGCTGGAACACGGCCGCTGCCGTTCGCACGCCGCTCGGCGCCGGTGACTTCTCGCAGTACATCACGCCGGTGCTCAATTCGGGCGCCGACGTTCTGGTGCTCAACCACTATGGCCGCGACATGGTCAACTCGCTGACCCAGGCGGTGCAGTTCGGTCTGCGCGACAAGCAGGTCAACGGCAAGGACTTTGCCATCGTCGTGCCGCTCTACAGCCGTCTGATGGCCCAGGGTGCGGGCGAAAACGTCAAAGGCATCTTCGGCTCGACCAACTGGCATTGGTCCCTGCAGGACGAAGGCTCGCAGGCGTTCGTCAAATCATTCGGCAAGAAGTATGGCTTCCCGCCGTCGCAGGCGGCGCATACCACCTACTGCCAGGCGATCCTCTATGCGGATGCCTGCCAGCGCGCCGGCACCTTCCGTCCGTCCGGCGTCGGCAAGGCCCTCGAAGGCTTCAAGTTCGACGGCCTGGGCAATGGCCCGACGGAATACCGGGCCGAGGATCATCAGTGCTTCAAGGACGTCTTGGTCGTGAAGGGTAAAGAAAACCCGACGTCCAAGTTCGACGTTCTCGAAGTCGTCGAAGTCACGCCCCGCGCGCAGGTCGAGTACCCGGCCAGCCTGCTGGGTGGTGAACTGGGACCGTACAACGACGGTAAGTAATCAGTCCTCCCGACTGGCTCAACGGTCGCTCCCGGGGGGAATTCCCCGGGGGCGGCCAACTATTTCCGTAGGGGTGACGATTCATGGATGCAATTCTTCTCCAGATTTTAAACGGTCTCGATAAGGGCGGGGCCTATGCCCTGATCGCGCTTGGCTTGACCATTATCTTTGGCACGCTCGGCGTGGTGAACTTCGCGCACGGTGCCTTGTTCATGCTGGGTGCTTTCTGCGCGGTGGCGGTCAAGGCCGTTCTGAACATTCAGATGGTGACGATCGATCCGACCAAAATGACGCCATGGGGCGCGCCGATGGAAATCAGGCAGCCTTATGTTGAAGTCTGGTTCGGCGATTTCGGCACGACGCTTCTCGATTTCTCGGTGCCCGTTTCCATTCTTCTCGCGATTCCCATCATGCTGATCATCGGGATCGCCATGGAGCGCGGCCTGATCCGGTATTTCTATAAGCGCCCCCATGCGGAACAGATCCTGGTGACTTTCGGCCTCGCCATCGTGCTGCAGGAGATCGTCAAAAGCTATTTCGGCGCCAATCCCATTCCGCAGCCGGCCCCCGATATGGCCAACGGCATGATCGACTTCGGCATCCTGGTCGGCTTCGATGCGGGCAACGTGGTCTACCCGGCCTGGCGCTTCATCTATTTCATGTTTTCCACCGCGGTCATCGCCGCCGTGTTCGCGTTTCTGCAGTTCACCACGTTCGGCATGGTGGTGCGGGCCGGGATGGCGGACCGGGAAACCGTGGGGCTTCTGGGGATCGACATCGATCGCCGGTTCACCATCGTGTTCGGCATGGCGGCGGTCGTCGCCGGCCTGGCAGGCACCATGTACACACCGATCCTGAGCCCCGATTACCACATGGGTATGGACTTCCTGGTCCTCAGCTTCGTGGTCGTGGTCGTTGGCGGCATGGGGTCGCTGGGCGGCGCCGTGTCCGCAGGATTTCTGCTCGGCATTCTGCAAAGTTTCGCCTCCATGAACGAGGTCAAGGCGATCCTGCCCGGCATCGACCAGATCATCATCTATCTGATCGCGGTCGTCGTCCTTCTGGTTCGCCCGCGCGGCCTGATGGGCCGGCGCGGCGTGATGGAGCAATAAAAAATGTTTGCCAATTCAATCAGCAAAAAAGACCTACTGCTGCTTGCCGTCTTCACGGCGGCGGTGCTGGCAGGGCCCATCATTCTGAAACCGATCGGCGCCGGTTATCCGGACCTTCTGCAAAAATTTGCGATCTACGGGATCTTCGCCCTCGGGTTCAACATCCTGTTTGGGCTGACCGGTTACCTGTCGTTCGGCCATGCCGCCTTCCTCGGCGTGGGCTCCTACACGGCGGTCTGGACCTTCAAATTATTGAGCATGAACCCGGTGCCGGCGATCATCTTCGCGACGCTGATGGGGGGCCTGTTCTCGGCGTTGATCGGGTTTATTTCACTGCGCCGTTCGGGCATCTACTTTTCCATCCTCACGCTGGCCTTTGCGCAGATGTGCTACAACCTCGCCTATTCGGTTCTGACCCCGATCACCAACGGTGAGACGGGCCTTCAACTGGCCCAGTCCGACCCCCGCGCCCTCGACGTCGCCTTCGGGCGGGATTACGGCGCCGTGTTGCCGTCGTCGGATCTGTTCGGCATCCAAATGACGGGCTATCCGGGCTTCTATTTCTGTGCCGTCATGCTCATCATCTGCTTCTTCATCTCCATGCGCATCTACCGCTCGCCTTTCGGGATGATGCTGCGCGCGGTGAAATCGAACCAGAATCGCCTGAACTTCACCGGTGTCCACACGCGGCCCTATGCGCTTACGGCCTTCGTCATTTCGGGCATGTATGCCGGGTTGGCGGGGGGCTTGCTGGCGGTCACCGACCCGTTGGCCGGGGCGGAACGCATGCAATGGACCGCCTCGGGCGAGGTCGTGCTGATGACCATCCTGGGCGGCGCCGGCACGCTGCTTGGGCCGGTGATCGGCGCCGGCGCGATCAAGTATTTCGAAAACATCTTCTCGGCCTTCAACGAAGGCATCCTGATGAAGATCTTCAGCTTCCTGCCCGAGGTGCTGCAGCACATCGCCGTATCCGTCAGCTCCATGTTCGTGGGCGAGGGGTGGCACCTGACGCTGGGTGCCCTGTTCATGGTTATCGTTATCTTCCTGCCGGGCGGCCTGATGGAAGGCGTCAGCCGTATCGGCAACCTGATCCGGCGACAACCGCCGGACAACGGGGCCGGCGGCATGCGGCAACCGGCACCGGCGGAATAGGGAGGATCAGGACATGAGCGCTCTATCCGTCAAGAACGTCAACAAACGGTTCGGCGGCCTGAAGGCCCTGGACAACGTCAACCTGGAGATCGAGGCCAGCACGGTTCATGCCATCATCGGCCCCAACGGCGCGGGTAAATCGACCCTGCTGAACTGCTTCATCGGCCGGCTTGAACCCGATTCCGGAACCGTCACCTTCGACGGCCGGTCGTTGCTCGGCATGGCGCCACACGAGATCAACCAGGCGGGCGTCAGCCGGGTTTTTCAGACGCCGGAAATCTTCGGCGACCTGAGCCTGATCGACAACGTCATGATCCCGAGCTTCGCGCGCCGCGACGGGGCCTTTAAAATCAACGCCTGGACCCCGGTCCGACGCAACGGGCCGATGGCCGAGAAGGCGATGTCCATGCTTGAGGACGTCGGTCTGGCGGCCAAGGCCGACGAGACGGCGGCCCATCTGTCGCGTGGCGACAAGCGGCGGCTTGAACTGGCCATGTGTCTGGTCCAGGATCCGAAGCTGCTGTTGCTTGACGAGCCGACGGCCGGCATGGCGCGGGCGGACACCAACAACACGATTGATTTGATGAAGCGGATTGCCCAGCGCGGGGTGACCATGGTGGTCATCGAACACGACATGCATGTGGTGTTCTCCCTGGCCGAAAGAATTTCCGTATTGGCCCAGGGAACGGTCATCGCCGAGGATACGCCCGAGAACATCAAGGGGAATCCGAAAGTTCAGGAAGCCTACCTTGGTGGAGCGCATCTATGAACCAGATAGACGAACGGGAGTCTCGTATGGACAAGAGCGCCGAGGAACAGACGCTGCTTGAAAACGGTGGGTTTAAAGACGGCACGGCGCCGGGCGTGAAGCCGGTGACGGGGAAAGGCGGACAGCCCGCCTATTTCTCATGTTGGGACATTCACGCCTATTACGGCGAAAGCTATATCGTTCAGGGCGTTTCGTTTGACATCCGTGAAGGGGAGATCGTCGCCCTTCTGGGACGCAACGGTGCGGGCAAGACGTCGACGCTTCGGGCCATCGCGCGGCTCGACGATCCGGGGCTCAAGCATGGCGAGATTTGGCTCGATCATAAACCGCTGCACAGCATGCGGGCCCACGAGGCGTCGCGGAACGGCATCGGCCTGGTGCCCGAAGACCGGCGCATCATCCAGGGCCTGACGGTGGAAGAGAACCTGACCCTGGCCCAGATCGCGCCGCCGATCGGCTGGTCCATCGAGCGCATTTACGAGCTGTTTCCCCGCTTGGGTGAACGCCGCAATCAGGAAGGCACCACGCTGTCCGGCGGCGAGCAGCAGATGCTCGCGATCAGCCGGGCGCTCGCGCGCGACGTGAAGCTGCTTCTGTTGGACGAGCCCTATGAAGGCCTTGCGCCGGTGATCGTGCAGGAGATCGAGCGGACCTTGGAAGAGATCAAGTCGCACGGCATGACGACGATTATCGTCGAGCAGAACGCCATCGCCGCCCTGCACCTGGCGGACCGGGCCATCATTCTCGACATGGGGAAGGTGGTGTTCGACGGCCTTGCTCAGGAAGTCCTTGAGAATGCCGACATGCGTCAACAGTACCTGGCGATCTGACGGTCAGGCCCGGAGCGGCTCATCGGGCGTGCACTCCAAAGAATGGCGGATGGGGTGGGATTCGAACCCACGGTACGCTTTCACGCACGCTGGTTTTCAAGACCAGTGCCTTCAACCGCTCGGCCACCCATCCGGTCCAGACTCACGGAGCCCGGATATAGGGAGGATGTCTCTCGTGTTCGCGGGCGGCTGTCAAGACTAAGCGAATGTCGGTCGAACTCGCCTAGAAAAGCCGGAGAAGGCTTAACTGGATGATGTGGATGACGCCGATGGCGGCGAGGGTGCCCCCGGTTACCACGCCAAGTGTGTTGCCGATGAGTCTGGTGGATCGGTTCGTCATTGTGAAGCCTCCTGCCCCGGCATGTCCGTTCGTCCGACGTTTTGCTGAATGCAGTCTTGCTAATGCACCTCGGTGCGGCAGTGACCGGAGTCACAAACCCCAAAAAAAAGACCAAAAAGATGACGTCAGGTTACTGTCAGGGTTTGATTTCACGGCAATTTTCACGCGTCGCACTGCGCAAAAACGGCGGAAATCAGCCCTAATCCATAAAATGAAAAAATTGTCAAGATAGGGTTGTTATGCGTGCCTGGTCTTGGTAATATACGAATGTAATCCGTGTGTGATGATTTGATCACGCGACGTGCAGGTTCAGAAGGGACCGCCTGACAATGATCGGTTCGGCACAGAAAGCGCCGGGAGTAAACGCAGCCCTCACTGCCCTCAATCTGGCAGTGGTGCGGCAAGTCGTTTTCGAGCGAGCGGCAGAGCAGATTTCTGATCGGCGCGAGGATGCGACCGCAGCTGTCGTTCAGACGGCTGAAGAAAACCGCAACCGCAATGCCGCCGTCGGGGCTATCCTCGAAGACAAGAATTCCCACCATTCCTCAGAAGACGACCGCGCGTCCAACAGCGGTGCCGGCAACGAATTCAAATCCCCTGATTTCCCCGCTAATAGCGGCAAGACGGTCGACATCCAGGTCTGAGGTTCGAACGCCTTCCGTGTTGTGGTGTCGGGCCCTTCAGGGCTTTTTTTAATGCCTGGCCCATGCCGCGCGCCCTGTAGGATCGTCTGAAGGTGACGCGACGGTATCCGTGTTAGGCGGATTTGCGTGCGCTTGATCGGGCCTTGGGGTACAAGCCGGGCCATGTATTTCATCCTGTCCAAAGTTATGTGGTTTCTGTTGAAGCCGTCGATGGTCATGTTTCTTGGCATGACGGTCGGTTTTGTGCTCGTCCTGACCCGGTTTCGCCGGGCCGGTCTGATGCTGTTCGGTGTCAGTATCCTGACCCTTTGGGCGGTCACCGTGATCCCGGTCGGAGAGATGATGATCCGAGATCTGGAGGAGCGCTTTCCCAAACAGACGGAGCTGCCGGAAAAGATCGGCGGAATCATCGTGCTCGGGGGCTCCATCAATCCTGTGCTCTCCCGCGAGCGGGGGCAGATCGCCGTCGACAGCAGCATGGAACGGCTGTTGTTCTTTGCCATGTTGGGGGACACCCGCCCGGGCGTGCCGTTGGTGTTCACCGGCGGAGCGGGCAGTCTGTTCGCCCAGGATGCCAAGGAAGGGCATTACTTCAAGGATCTGGCAGAGCTGCTCAATCTTGATATGTCGCGGGTGGTTGTCGAGGCGGAGTCGCGCAACACCATGGAAAACGTGGTGTTCAGCAAGAAATTGGTGACGGTCGAGGACGGCCGGCCTTGGGTGATGATTACCTCCGCCCGCCATATGCCGCGCGCCGTCGGCCTGTTCCGCAAGCAAGACTGGCCGGTCATTCCCTATCCCGTCGATTACATCACGCTGCCGGCCAGGGGTTGGACGCTGAGCCTGGAGAACCTGGGGGGGCAGTCCATGCTGGACGCCGCCGTGCATGAATTCCTGGGCATGGCTGTCGCCTATATTCTGGGCCGTAGCGACAGCCTGTACCCGGCTCCCTGATATAATCAACCGCACGACCGGGCAGCCGGCCCCCTTGCGGCGGTCAAATCCCTATGGCACAAGGCCTTCATGGCCCAGGCGAGGCAACCGCTATCGGTCGGGCAGGGTATCGAGGATCATGCAGAGACGTTCAATATGGCTCGCGGCGTCGGTGTTGTGCGCTCTTTGGCTTGGAAGCCTTGGCATTCGGCCGGCTTCTGCCTCGGTTGAACCGGTAACCCCACCGAGCGCCGCCGAATTCCAGGCTTGGCTCGATTCTTTCAAAACAACCGCCGCCGCGCGGGGTATTTCCGCCGCGACCCTGGACCGGGCCCTGGCGGGCGCGTCCTACATCACCCGGGTCATCGAGCTGGACCGCCGCCAGCCCGAATTCACCATGACCTTCTGGCAGTATTACGAAAAGACGATTTCCGACAAACGGATCACCCGCGGCCGCGAACTGCTGAAGACCCATGCCGAACTGCTGAACAAGGTCGAGGCTAAATACGGTGTGCCGCCCCGGTTCCTGGTTGCCTTTTGGGGGCTGGAAAGTAACTTCGGCGACTACACGGGAACCTTTCCGCTGATCGGCTCCCTGGCGACCCTGGCGTTCGATCCCCGGCGTTCCAAGTTCTTTTCAGAACAGCTTCTGGCGGCGCTGGAGATCATCGACCGTGGCGACATCCCGGCGGATGTGAAGGCATCCTGGGCCGGGGCCATGGGCAATACCCAGTTCATTCCCTCGACCTACCGCGCCTATGCGATCGACTTCGATGGCGACGGGCGCCGTGATTTATGGCGATCCCTGCCGGACGTGTTCGCCTCGTCGGCGCATTTCCTGTCCAAGTCCGGTTGGCGCAAGGACGAGACCTGGGGACGCGAGGTGCGTCTGCCCAAAGGCTTCGATTTTGCTTTAAGCGGACTTGATAAGAAATTGAAATTAAAGGAATGGCAGGCAAAAGGCGTGCGCCGTTCCGATGGCCGTGACCTGCCGGCGGCGGACATCAATGCAGCCCTGGTGTTGCCCGCGGGAGCGGATGGCCCAGCCTTCCTGGTCTACGGCAATTATGAAACCATTCTCGTGTGGAACCGCTCGATTCTCTATGCCTTGGCGGTTGGGCATCTTGCCGACCGTTTGGTCGAAAAAGGTTCCCTCGTTGCCAAAAAGCCAAGTAACGACAAAGCCTTATCCAGATCCGACATGCGTGAAATTCAGCGTCTTCTGGCGGAAAAAGGGTTCGACACCGGGGGGCAGGACGGCATCGCCGGGGCCAAGACCCGGCGTGCCATCAAAGCCTATCAGGGACGTGAAGGCCTGGCGCCGGACGGTTATCCGGATTCCCGATTGCTCGATCATCTGCGCGGCAGCGGCGGGTAACGCCCACAGTTGCCGGGCGGGCCAGACTCGACTACACTAGATAAAGGCTGGTTTCCGTAGATTTTCCACTACATTTTCGTATTCAGGGGGCGGCGCCATGGCTGGGCGTATTAAGGTTAACTGGCTGATCTTGTTGGGGTTGGCCATCCTGGTCAGTGGTTGCGCCGAAACTCAGTTCCTGATTTCCGGCACCAAGCGCCTGCAAGGGGCGGCGGGAACCACGGGCCATTACAAGATCGGCAATCCCTATCAGATTTCCGGCACCTGGTATTATCCGGCCGAGGAATGGGACTACGACGAAACCGGGATCGCCTCCTGGTACGGCAGTGATTTCCACGGCAAGGACACGGCCAACGGCGAGACCTACGACATGAATGACCTGACGGCGGCGCACCGCACGTTGCCGCTGCCGTCCTTCGTACGGGTCATCAACCTGGAAAACGGGCGCTCCATCGTGCTTCGGGTCAACGACCGGGGGCCCTTCGCCAAGGGGCGCATTATCGATGTCTCTCGCCGCGGCGCGCAATTGCTGGGGTTCAAGGACCAGGGCACGGCGCGGGTCCGGGTGCAGATTCTGGCCGAACGCTCGCAGGCCCTGAAGGCGCAGATTCTCGGCCAAGACTCAATTGCTGAACACGGCAGTCCCATACAGGTGGACAAGATGCCGAAAGCCTCGGTCAGCGCCGAATCCCTGCCGCCGCCGCCGGGGGCGCAGGCCGCCCCCCAGCCGTCCAGCCCGCCACCCGCATCGGCGCCGAGCAGCCAAGCCGCCGCTGCTGATGACATTCGCCCCGCCCCGCCGGCCGAACCGGAAGTCACCACAGTCGCCGTCGGGCCGACCAAGATCTTTGTTCAGGCGGGGGCTTTCACCAATTACCAGAACGCCATGCGGACCCAGATCATGGTCAACCGGGTGTCGCCGGCGACGATTTCCCATGTCCTGATCGACAACAAGGATTTTTACCGTGTCCGGGTCGGTCCTCTGGCCACGGTCGAGGATGCCGACCGGGCCCTTGAGCAACTTCAGGCCATCGGTTATCCAGGGGCGCGGATCATCGTCGACGGCAAGGGGGCGGGGTCCTGACCCCATTTTCGCCCCATTTCCATGGCGTGGTCGGCGCAAAGATTGGCCCGGACGCCCGGTCCCGGGTATTGCAAGGAACCAGAAGGACGTGCCTTTAAGCAGCGGGCGCGAAGCATGATGACGATATTGAATTCCGTATCCCAATCCGTTCCGCATCTGCGCCGCCTTGCGGCGGCGGCCGTGATGATCGCCGCCATGACGGCCGGCGTCCCGCCGGCCGCGGCCATGGACACCGTCGCCCGCGAGGCGGTCCTGATCGACAGTCAGACCGGCGCCGTGCTGTTCGAAAAGGACGCGGACGCCCTGATGCCGCCGGCATCCATGAGCAAGCTGATGACGGTCTACATGGTGTTCGAACGCCTGAAGGAGGGCAGCCTGTCCCTCGACGAGGAGTTCGTGGTCAGCGAGAATGCCTGGCGCAAGGGCAATTGGGCCTCGGGCGGGTCGACCATGTTCCTGGAACCGCGCCAGCGGGTCCGCGTCGAGGATCTGTTGCAGGGCATCATCGTGCAGTCGGGCAACGACGCCTGCGTTGTCGTCGCCGAGGCCTTGGCCGGCAGCGAGGATGCCTTTGCCGAGATGATGACCGAAAAGGCCCGCGAAATCGGGCTCAAGAACAGCACCTTCCGCAACGCGTCGGGCTGGCCCCATCCGGAACACCGCATGACGGCGCGTGATCTGGCGACCCTGGCCAAGCGGACGATCAAGGATTTTCCCGAGTTCTACCACTATTACTCGGAGCGCAAGTTCACCTACAACAACCACACCCAGCACAACCGTAACGAACTGTTGGGCAAAGGCATCGGTGTCGACGGCCTGAAGACGGGGCATACGGAAAATGCCGGATACGGGTTGACCGCCTCGGCGGAGCGCCTCGACCGGCGGCTGATCCTGGTCGTCAACGGCCTGCCCAACAAGCGTGCCCGGCGCGAGGAGCCGCAACGGCTTCTCGAATGGGGCTTCCGCGAGTTCAAGAACTACGCCCTGTTCAAGGCCGGCGAGGAAGTCGCCAAGATCGATATCTGGCTCGGCAATAAGCCACAGGTGCCGCTGATCGTCACCGACGAGATGCTGCTGACCCTGCCGCGCAAGGAACGCGCGGGCATGAAGGTAACCGTCGAATATCAGACGCCCGTGCCGGCCCCGGTACAGGCGGGGGACAAGCTCGGCACCCTGACCCTGACCTTCCCTGAGCGCGAAGCGATCAAAGTCCCGCTTTTGGCTGGTGACGGCGCCGAACGCCTGGGCCTTTTCGGTAGGGTGATGAGTGCTCTCCGGTCTATCATCCTGGGTGTTTCCGGTTAGCGCCGCCCGATCAGGGACGCGGCGGCTGACGGCGGACATGCACGGAACGCGCGATAACCAGGATATTCGGGGTGCCGGCCGGTGACGACGGGCAAGTTCATTACATTCGAAGGCGGCGAGGGCGGCGGCAAGTCGACCCAACTCGGCCTGTTGGCCAAGGTGCTGGAGGACGCGGGTGTCGAGGTTCTGACCACGCGGGAGCCCGGCGGCACGCCGGGGGCGGAGGACATCCGTAATCTGCTGGTTCGTGGCACGATTGACCGCTGGCCGCCGGTGGCTGAGGTGCTCCTGCATTTCGCGGCCCGGGTTGACCATGTCGAGAAATCGATCCTGCCGGCGCTGGAAAGCGGCGCCTGGGTGCTATGCGATCGCTTCACCGATTCCACGCTGGCCTATCAGGGCGGCGGGCACGGCCTGGGGCTGCAGCGCATTCAGGCCCTCAAGGAAGACATTCTGGGCGACTTTCAGCCGGATTTGACCCTGATCCTGGATATACCGGTGGAGGAAGGTCTGGCCCGCGCCTTCGGCCGCGCCGGGGCCGAGGACCGATATGAGCGCATGGACCTGGGCTTTCACACCCGCATCCGAGATACCTTCCTGGCGATCGCCGAGGCGGAACCCGGACGCTGCGCCGTGGTTGATGCCACCGGCACCGTCGATGATGTGCAGCGGGAAATCTGCGCCGCCGTGTCGCATCGCCTGGGCGCCGACCTGAAAGCCGCGGGCCGATGAGTGACGACGATGCCCCGGACCTGGACCCGCGCGCCAATCCGGACTTGATCGGGCATCTGGAGGCCGAGGAGAGCCTGCGCACGGCGCTTGAGGCCGGTCGCCTGGCCCATGCCTGGCTGATCACCGGGCCCAAGGGCATCGGCAAGGCGACCCTGGCGCACCGGTTTGCGCGCTATGTCCTGAGCCATGGCGCGGTCCTGGCCAAGGCCGCCCCCACGAACGATGGCCCGGGCCTGTTTGGCGACGCCCCGCCGGAACCGGCCCCTGCGCCTGCCGGGGCCGGGGGAGACGGGCCGGGGCTTTACCTGGACCCCGCCCATCCCGTGTTCCACCGCACGCTGGCCGGCAGCCATGCCGACTTGATGGTGATCGAATGCGCGGTTGACGAGAAGACCGGCCGCCGCAAGGGCCAGATCCCGGTCGACGCCATCCGCGCCGTGAAAGGCTTTCTCAGTCTGACGGCGGGCGAGGGGGCGTGGCGCGTGGTCGTCATCGATAGCGCCGACGACATGAACCGAAATGCTGCCAATGCGCTTCTCAAAGTACTTGAAGAACCACCGCCCCAGGCCTTGGTTATCCTGGTGTCCCATACCCCCGGCAGTTTGCTGCCGACCATCCGTTCGCGCTGCCGGCGTCTGACCCTGCGGCCGCCGCCGGCGGATGCCGTGGCGGCCCTGATCGCCCAGCGCTGTCCCGATCTGGGGGCGGCCGAGGCGGCGCGTCTGGCCGAAGTCGCCGAAGGCAGCATCGGGTACGCCCTCGATCTGGCGGAGCAGGGGGGATTGGCCATGCTGGACGAGGTCTCGGGCCTGCTCGCGCGCTTGCCGGACGGCATTCCGGCCAAGGATTTACATGATTTCGCAGGGCGTCTGGGCGGTGCCGGGAAGGAAGCCGAATTCGCGGCTTTCGCCAAGACGCTGCGTTGGTGGCTGGAACGCCTGATTATCGCCGCCGGCGGCGGGCCGTTGCCGGACATCATCGACGCTGAGGCCGTGGCCAGGCTCAACGCCATGGCCGGCCTTGATCGCTGGCTGGAGGTATGGGAAAAGGTGTCGCGCCTGCTTGCCGCGACGACCGCCGCCAACCTGGACCGCAAGCAGGTGGTTCTCAACGCGTTCATCACGGCCGAAGCGGCGGTCCGGCGATAACGCGGACGACGCACCACCCTGAAACGCCCTGTGCCATTGGATCCACACATGCCGGCCACGCCCTACTACCTGACCACGCCCATCTATTACGTGAACGACGCGCCGCACATCGGCCATGCGTATACGACGCTGGCCTGTGACGTGCTGGCGCGGTTCAAGCGCCTGGACGGTTACGACGTGAAGTTCCTGACGGGCACGGACGAACACGGCCAGAAGGTGGAAAAATCGGCCCAGGCCAAGGGCATCGATCCGCAGACCTTCGCCGATCAGGTGTCGCAGAATTTCCGCACCCTGGCCGATTTCATGAATTTCAGCCACGACGACTTCATCCGCACCACGGAGCCGCGCCACATCAAGGCCTGCCAGGCGATCTGGCAGCGCATGATCGACGCCGGGGAAATCTACCTCGGCAGCTATTCCGGCTGGTACGCCGTGCGCGACGAGGCGTTCTACGGCGAGGGCGAGTTGACCAAGCGGCCCGACGGTACGCGCATCGCGCCCTCGGGCGCCGAGGTCGAATGGGTGGAGGAGCCCAGCTACTTCTTCCGCCTGTCCGCCTGGGAAGACAGGTTGTTGGCGTTCTATGACGCCAACCCAGATTTCATCGCCCCGCCGAGCCGGCGCAACGAGGTCACCAGCTTCGTCAAGGGCGGCCTGCAGGATCTGTCCGTGTCGCGCACCACCTTCAACTGGGGCGTGCCGGTGCCGGGCGACGAGGCGCACATCTTCTACGTCTGGCTCGACGCCCTGACCAACTACATCTCGGCCCTGGGTTATCCGGACGAGGCAGGGGAATACGCCACCTATTGGCCCTGCGACCTGCATATGGTCGGCAAGGACATCCTGCGCTTTCACGCGGTTTACTGGCCGGCCTTCCTGATGGCCGCGGGGCTGGAGCCGCCGAAACGCGTGTTCGCCCACGGCTGGTGGACCAACGAAGGCCAGAAGATTTCAAAATCCGTCGGCAACGTCATCGATCCCATTGATCTGGTTGGAAAATACGGCCTCGACCAGGTGCGCTATTTCCTGCTGCGCGAGGTTCCGTTCGGCAACGACGGTGATTTCTCCCACAGCGCCATGGTCGGGCGCATGAACGGTGAGTTGGCCAACGATTACGGCAACCTGGCGCAGCGTGTGCTGTCCATGGTCACCAAGAATTGCGGCGGCACGGTGCCGACGCCGGGCGAGTTCACCGACGATGACAAGGCACTGCTTGATCCGGCGGCGGCGCTGCTGGACGTGGTGCGGGGTGCTTTGGACCGTCAGGCGTTCCACGAGGCGCTGGAGGCCATCTGGGCCGTGATCCGCGCCGCCAACGGCTATGTCGACCACCAGGCGCCCTGGAAACTGCGCAAGGAAGACCCGGACCGCATGGCGACGGTGCTGTACGTGCTGGCCGAAACCATCCGGCGGCTGGCCATCCTGACTCAGCCCTTCATGCCCGATACCTCGGCCAAGCTGCTGGACCAGTTGGCCGTGGCGGCGGATGCCCGCGCGCTCGATCAATTGGTCCCCGGCGTAGCCCTGACGCCCGGCACGGCCCTGCCCAAGCCGGAAGGGGTGTTTCCCCGTTTTCAGGACGACGAGACCCAGGGAGCGGCCTGAAGCCATGGACGGTACCCGGCAACCTTTTTTGGTCGACAGCCACTGTCATCTCGATTTCCCGGAGTTCGAGGAAGAACTTGATGCGGTGGTCGCGCGGGCGGGGGAGGCCGGGGTCGCCTATATGGTGACGATCTCGACCCATCTGTCCAAGTTCGACCAGGTCAAGGCCGTGGCCGAACGCTTCCCCAACATCTTCTGCACCGTCGGCATCCATCCGCATCAGGCGGCGACGGAAAAGGTCACCAGCGCCCGGGAACTGACGGAACTGGCGGCCCATCCCAAGGTCGTCGGGATCGGTGAAACGGGCCTGGATTTCTATTACGAACGCAGCCCCCGGGACATTCAGGAAACCCAGTTCCGCGCCCATATCAATGCGGCGCGCAAGACCGGCCTGCCGCTGATCGTTCATACCCGCGACGCCGACGACGACACGCTCCGCGTGATGGACGAGGAATACCGCGCCGGCGGGCCGTTTCCGGGCCTGATCCATTGCTTTTCCGCAGGCCGCGAGGTGGCGGAAAAGGCCGTGGCCATGGGGCTTTATATCTCCATTTCCGGGATCGTCACCTTCAAGACGGCGGACGATTTGCGCGACACGGTGAAGGACGTGCCCCTCGACAGGCTCTTGGTCGAAACGGACTCGCCCTTCCTGGCCCCGGTGCCGAAGCGCGGCAAGCGCAACGAGCCCGCCTTCACCGCCCTGACCGCCGCCAAGGTGGCGGAATTGAAGGGGATTTCCCCGGACGATCTTGCCCTGCGCACGACCGACAACTTCTTCACCCTGTTCACCAAGGCTGCGGCCGCGGTGCGGGGCGAGGGGTAAGGGGCCCGACATGAAGGTCACGATCCTGGGCTCGGGCGCCTCCAGCGGCGTTCCCTCGATCGAGGCCGGATGGGGGGATTGCGATCCGAAAAACCCCAAGAACCGCCGCACAAGGCCGTCGATCCTGATCGAAAAAGCCGGCAAACGGCTGTTGATCGACACCGCGCCCGATTTCCGCGAACAGATGCTGCGCACCGGCGTGCGGCATCTGGACGGTCTGGTGCTGACCCATGGCCATGCGGACCATCTCCACGGCATTGACGATATCCGCAGCATCAACCGCGCCATGGGGGCCGCCATACCGCTATGGACCGACGCGGAAACCCTGGCGGCGGTCCAGGAACGCTTTGCCTATGTCCTGGCGCCGCTGCGCGCCGGCACGGAGCATTATTACAAGCCGACGCTGACGGCCAATGTCTACGCCGCCGGCACGCCGTTCACCGCGGCCGGCATCGACGGTCTGGCGTTCGAACAGGACCACGGATTCTCGACCACCCACGGGCTGCGTTTCGGGCCGCTGGCCTATACGACGGACCTTGTGCGCATGACCGACGAAGGCGTGGCGGCGGTGCAGGGGGTCCATACCTGGATCGTCGGCGTGTTTGCCTGGCAGCCGCATCCCACGCATCTGCATGTCGACGCCGCGCTCGAACTGCGCGAACGCATCCAGCCCCAGCGCATGGTGATCACCCATATGAGCCCGCGCATCGACTACGACGCGCTCATGGCCTATGTGCCGGACGGGGTGGAGGTGGCTTACGACGGCATGGAATTGGACGTGCCGGAAGCCTGAACGATGCGTCGCTTGTGATTCGGTAACGGATTCATCCGCGAATCTAAGTCTCTGGATAAAAACACATATCCAATATTTTCCATAATATACATTATGCGATAAATCATGAGGGGCGAATGGGGGCAACGGGTCATGCCGTGCCCCCTTATCTCTCACCCAAAAGATCAAATGTCGCCGTCGCAATCCGGCAGCCGGTCACCACCGTCGATGACAGTCGAGGTGCGCGGCTTCATCAGTCGCGCCCCGAATGCCACGTGTCACTTGATCGTCAGAAACGGCGCTTACACAGATGCCGCCGTGTGGCACAGCCAAGCGATGGCGAGCGCCCAACGACGCGTTACGTGGGAGACAAAGAAAACGTCAGCTTGGTGCTTTCGGTGAAAATCCCTCCCCGGTCGCCTGGCGTCAGGTCGCCGTAGCGCGGCTCGAACACCGGCGGCAGCGGCCGGCCGTTGTCAGGCGCCAGCCAAAGGCGCAACAGATGCCGCCGGTTTTCGATCTCCGGCCAATCCTCGTAATCCGTGCGCGAATGCAGGATCTGTTGGTTGTGCAGCAGCTGGATGTCGCCCGGCAGGAAGTCCATGGACAGATAGAATTCCGGGTCGTTGCAGAGCGTATCCAGGTAATCCATGGCCTCAATCTCAAGGTCCGTCAGGCGGCGCGCCTCCGGGAACAGGTCCTGGGCCGAGCGGATGTACTGCCCGACATACATCGTCGTCAGATGGCCCGCGTGCCAATTGAACACGGGCACGTCGAACCAGGGCTTCATCCCCGGCGGGATTTCGCCGCGCCGGTCGGTGGGAAAGGCGTTGAACAGCGCCCGCCACAGGTCGGGCCGCCGTTCGCGGATCACGTCGTGCAGGGTCACGGAGCTGACGATGCGGCTGGCGCCGCCGGATTTCGCCGTTTTCAGGCAGAGCAACCCGACGATATCGACGCTGTCCGTATGGAATTCGAGGCCGCGGTTGGTCTGATAGTACCGCGTGGTCGGGTCCTTGATGTTCAGGCCGATGTCGCGCACATGGCCCAGCAGATGCCCCTTGGCGTTGCTGGGCCGGAAGCCGCCGATGTAGGAGCCCAGCCCCAGGTAGCCGACGGCCGATTCCGTGACGCTGTAACGATCGACCGGAAACCCGCGCAGCAGCACGAAACCGCGCCCGTTGACGACCTCGTCGCGCAGTTTCTTCAAGCGCGGCCCCAGGGTCGGAAGATGGAAGGTCTCGGGCCCGATATCCGCCATGCTCAGGTCGTTGGCCTGATGGGCGCGGATGGCCGCGTCGATTTCGGCGATCTCGCCCTCGGTCAGATGTTCGATCCAGACGCCGGATGCCGCCATGTCCGGGCCCCGCCAGGCGCCGGGGCCGCCGACCGGCCCGGGGGTCAGGTCAGGCGATGTCATGTCGGCCGCCGTGTCGACGGTGTCTTTGAGGGCAAGGTTCGTCATGGTCCACTCCCGCAAGTTGTTGGCGGAAACACCATCAAGTCAGATCAGTTATTTGTCTATTTTGTTTTTTTAATTGATTGATATATTTTGTATATGAATAATAACATCACCCTGCGCCAACTGCGCGCCTTTCTCGCGGTCGTGGAACACGGCAGCTTCACCAAGGCGGCGGCCGTGCTCAACATGACGCAATCGGCGCTGACCAATTCCATCAAGAACCTGGAACTGGAACTGGGGCTGCGGCTGTTCGACCGCACGACCCGGCATGTCGAGCCGACCGCCCACGGCCGGCAGTTCGCCATCGTCGCCCGCCGCTTCACCGAAGACCTGGAGCGCGGCATGGACGACCTTCGCGCCCATGTGGACCGCCAACAGGGCCTGGTCGTGGTCGGTGCGACGGCGACGATGATTACCTCGGTCCTGATCCCAGCGATCAAGGACATGGCCGCCCGGTATCCGGGAATCCGCGTGCGGATCATCGAGATCCTGACGGCGGAGGCGGTCGAGCGCGTCCGCGCTGGCGACATGGATCTGGCATTCACGACCATCGCCCTCCCCGATGCGGATTTCGACGCCACGCCGGTGATGCGCGACGCTTTTCACCTCGTCTGTCCACCGGGGCATCCCCTGGCAGCGCACCAAGGCCCCCTCGCCTGGGACGTGTTCAACGATCATGCGGCCGTGGGCATGTCCGGCGAAAGCGGCATCCGGGGCATTCTCAAGGAACATGCGGCGGGCCAGCTTGCGGTCAGCGGGCTGGCTTACGAGGTGTCGTCGGTTTGGGGGCTGATCCGCATGGTGCGCGACGGGCTGGGAATTGCCGCGGTGCCGGGGCTGGTGGCCCAGGCCATGGCGTCGGAAGGCATTCCGGCGATCCGTCTGACCCCGCCCATCCACCGCACGGTGTCCTTGATCACGCGCGCGGGGCGGTCCCCCACGCCGGCTGCCGGCACCCTGGTGTCGGCGGCGTTGGCGCAACTACGGAACGTGCAAAGCGACGGGATCGAGATTCCGGTGACGGAGGAACAGTTGGCCGCGCGGGGCTTCTCTGCGGGATAGCCGCCTCACCCGCCCTCGGCCGGAAGAAACGTCGCGGCCTCGATCTTGTTGCCGTCGGGATCGCGGATGAAGGCCGCGAAATACGGCCCCGTGGAGGCCTGCCGCAGGCCGGGCGCGCCGTCGTCCGTGCCGCCTTTGGCCAAGGCCGCCGCGTGGAACGCGATGACTGCGTCCTGGGTGCGGGCGCGCAGGCAGACGTGCATGCCCGAATCACCGCCCGCCGCCGCCATGCCCGGCCGCGCATTCAGCCAGAACTCCGGATAGCGCTTGCCGAAGCCGACCGTATGCGGCCGCTCGACCAGCCGCGTTAGGCCGAGCGGCCCGAGAACGGCTTCGTAGAACGCCGCGCCGGCGGCAAGGTCCGAGACGGGGATGGAGATATGGTCGATCATGGCAAGCCCCTCTCCTACCCGCCATCAACATAGATGCCGAGCATCTGCCGCCGTTCATGGAAGCGTTCGATGCTCTCGACCGCGGATGCCGGCGCCTGCGCGATGACGAAGGCCATCAGCGTCTCGAAAAAGGCGTGGATGGCCAGGGTCGAGGAAAAGAACTGTGGGGTTTCCGTCGGCAGCACGAAACGGTGCTTGGCGGTCTGGAAGATGGGAGCCGCGGGCGTATCGGAGATCGCCATGACCGTCATGCCCATCCGGTCGGCGAGGTCGACGGCTTCGATCACTTCGCGGCGGAACGGCTTGATGGTCATGGCGATCAGGAGATCGCCCTCCTCCGCCTGAACCAGGCCATCGACCGGCAAGGCGGCGTCACTGGGAATCGCCCGGACCGTGTCCAGCGCCATGCTGGCGAGGTAGGCGAAATTTCGCGCCAGCGCGCTGCCCACACCCACACCCAGAACGTAGGTCATGCGGGCCTGCACGATGTCCTGCGCCGCCGATTGCATGTTCGCCGCATCGCAGGAAGAAAACATCTGCTCGATATTGGCCAGGGAACTGGCGGCCATGTCCGCGTAAAGGCCCGAGAGCTCTCCCTTTTGCGGCAAGGATTGCAGCCAGCGCGCCCGGTCGGGAAAGTCGGCCTGACGGTGGCGCAGTTCCTCGCGGAAAACCGTGCGAAAGTCATCATACCCGCCGAACCCGGCGGACCGGGCCATGCGGACGAAGGTGTTGGGTTTCACCCCCGCGGCCACCGCCATTTCGCGGATTGAACAAATGCCGATCTCGTTGGGGTTTTCCAACACGTAAGCAGCGGCCTTGCGGACCTCGCCCGGCAGGGTCGGCAGGATGTCGGCAACGGCATCGAGGACGGCGCGCGGCGAAGACGTATCCGGATTTTGTACATTTGTTTGATTCATTATTGACAGTGATACATTTGTACCATTAGCTGTCAAGTCAAAGCACTCACCCACCCATCCAGGAAACACCATCATGTCCCAGCAAGAAATCGTATCTCGGGCAAGCAGCGTTCTGCCCGCGGCTTCCTTCGGCAACTTCGACGCCAATGTGATCATTCGCGAGGGCAAAGGGTCGCGCATTTGGGACGAGGACGGCACCGAATATATCGATTATCTCATCGGATCCGGCCCCATGATCCTGGGCCATTGCCATCCGGAGGTGTTGGAGGCGGTCCAGGAACAGGTGGCCAAGGGCTTCACGTTCTTCACCAATAACGCCCGCGGCATCGAACTGGCGGAAGAGATTTGCAATGCGGTGGCCTGCGCCGACCAGATTCGGTTCGCCAGCACGGGCACCGAGGCCGATATGTACGCCATGCGATTGGCACGCGCCCATACGGGCCGGGACAAGATCCTCAAGTTCGAAGGCGGCTATCACGGCATGTCGTCGGAAGGTCAGATGAGCCTGTCGCCGACCAAGATGATGAATTTCCCGATCGCCGTTCCCGACTCCGCCGGGATTCCGGACTCCGTGCGCGACGAGATGCTGATCGCCCCCTACAACGACATCGAGTTCTTCCGCTCCCTGATGGCGGAGCGTGGCGATGAGATCGCCGCGGTCATTGTCGAGCCCATGCAGCGGATTATCCCGCCCGTTTCCGGTTTCCTGGAGGTGCTGCGCGAGGAATGCACGAAGCATGGCGCGGTTCTGATCTTCGACGAGGTCGTTACCGGCTTTCGCTTCGCCTATGGCGGCGCGCAGGAGGTTTATGGCGTGACGCCCGATGTCTGCACGCTGGGCAAGATCATCGGCGGCGGCTTTCCGTTGTCCGTCATTGCGGGAAAGGCCGACATCATGGCGCATTTCGACGCGGCCAAGGTCGGCAAGGACAAGTCCCTGATGCAGATCGGTACGTTGAGCGGCAATCCGGTCGCCTCCGTCGCAGGTCTGAAGACCATGGAGATCCTGCGCCGACCGGGGCAGTACGATCGCCTGCGCCAGGCCGGCCAGACCATTATCGACGCCATCAACGAACACCTTGGGCGGGCGGGCCATGCCCATCACGTGGCGGGTGTGCCGATGTTGTTTGATATCGTGTTCGCCGACGGCCCGGTCAGAAATTACCGCGATGTGATGAAGGGCGATGCGGGCAAGCTTGCGCGCTTCAACGCATTGCTGCGCGAACAGGGAATTTTCAAATCCCCCAGTAAGTTCTACCCGTCCCTTGCGTTGACGGACGAGGATATTGCCAAGACCGTGGATGCCATCGCGTACGCGGCCAAAAAGCTGTAGGCCCCGCCATGATTCCATTGATTGGCTATGCGGACAAACTGTCCGGCCGGCCCGGCGAGAGAGTGGCGATCAAGGTTTCCTCGGAACTGGGGGGAACCTATCGCGCGGAACTGGTCCGGGTGATCTCCGGCGACCCCAACCCGGCCGGGCCCGGGGTTCACACGGCGCCCGTCGCCGCCACCTTCGAAGGCGAGTATCCGGCGCGTCCGCAGCGCGCCCACCTGGGGTCGCACATGACGGCCGCGTTGCGCAGCCCCCTGCCCCCGCGGTTCACCCTAAGGGCGACGATCTGGCCGACCACACCGGACAAGGGCCGACAAGGGGTCATGTCCCTCGTCGATGGCAGCGGCAGCGCCGTGGCGGGGCTGTCCATCGGGCCGGACGGCGCGGTGCTGACGCTGGGCGGCGTTGCCGTCGCGGTCGGCACGGCGCTTCTGCCCCGCACATGGTATCAGGTGCAGGCGGTCATCGATCTGGGCGCGGGGACGTTGCGCGTGACGCAGGCGCCGGTTCACGGAGCGGGCGTCGTCGATGATACCGGGGACGCGGAAACCACCCTTCCCGCCGATGCGGCAGCCGCTGCCGCAGTGACGCGCGCACACACAGTGATCGTCGCGGCGGTGACGGAAACGGACAGCACGTCGCATTTCAACGGCAAGGTCGAAGCTCCGGTAATCCTGGCGGGCGATGGCGATGTGCCATTGGCTGCCTGGGATTTCAGCCGCGACATGGCGTCCTTGACCGTCTCCGGCGACGGCCCCCTGGCGGGCGATGGGGTTCTGGTCGGCGCGCCGGTGCGGGCGATGACCGGGTCAAATTGGGATGCCTCGCAGATGTGCTGGCATCACGCGACGGATCAGTACGGCGCCATTCATTTCCACGACGACGATATCGCCGACGCGGGATGGCAAACCGATTTCGAATTCGAGATCCCGACAGACCTGCGCAGCGGCGTCTATGCGGTAAAGCTGACCCAGGGCGCCCATTGGGACATGATCCCGCTGTTCGTGTGCCCGGCGAAAGGCACGCGGACCGCCGATCTATGCGTCGTCGTCCCGACATTTACCTATGTCATTTACGCCAACCAGGCGCGGGCCGAATTCGGGCCGGAATGGAAGGCACGGGCGGCGGAATGGGGATCCTATCCCTATAACGCGGCGGAACATCCGCAATTCGGGCTGTCGACCTACAACGACCATACCGACGGTTCCGGGATTGGCCATACCACCTGGCATCGCCCGATCTTCAACCTTCGGCCGGGCTATCACGCGTTCGGCAACAAGGCCTCTGGCTCGGGTCTGCGACACTTTCCGGCCGACACGCATCTGTTCGCCTGGCTGGATGCCAAGGATATCCCGTTCGATATCGTGACCGATTGGGAACTGCACCACGAAGGAGACGATCTTTTGGCCGGTTATGCCGCCGTATCGACCTGCAGCCATCCGGAATACCACACGACCCAGACCTTGAATGCGTTCAGGGATTACCGGGACAGCGGCGGCAAGCTGGCGTATCTCGGCGGCAACGGGTTTTACTGGCGGGTCGCCCTGCATCCGGAAATGGACGGATTGATCGAAGTTCGCCGGGCCGAAGGCGGGCTGCGCGCCTGGGCGTCCGAGCCGGGCGAGTATTACCACGCCTTCAATCGTGAATACGGCGGTACCTGGCGGCGCAATGCCCGGCCGCCGCAGCAACTGGTCGGTGTCGGCTATACCACGCAGGGAGATTTCGAGGGCACCCATTACCGCCGGCAGGAAGGCTCCCATCACCCCGACGCGGCCTGGATCTTCGACGGCGTCGAGGATCAGGTGATCGGCGATTTCGGGCTTTGCGGCGGCGGGGCTGCGGGTTATGAGCTGGACCGTATCGACAGCCGGCTGGGGACCCCGCCGAACGTGCATGTCTTGGCGACCTCCGAAGATCATCCGGCCAGTTTCCAGCTTCCGCCGGAGGAATGGCTGACCCACGTAAAGACCTGGGCCCATGCCCCGGCGGACGAGCTGATCAGGGCCGATATGGTGTATTTCGAGGTTCCCGGCGGCGGTGCCGTGTTTTCCACGGGTTCGATCACGTTTTGCGGCGCGTTGCCGGTCAATGATTTCGACAACAACGTATCGAGGATTTTGGAAAACGTATTCCGAAGGTTCCTTGAAACGGGAGTTGGCGCGTCCTGATCTCTTGGCGGCGGGCGGCTCTGTCGGCTACCTTCGGCGGGTCATGAACGCCCCGGATCGGAAGGTGCCCCTCCCTGTGCCCAAGGACGACGTTTCTCAAACCCCGACCGACCGCCTGCGCGCGGTGATGGCCAAATTGCGCGATCCCGACGGCGGCTGTCCGTGGGATGTGGAGCAGACCTTCAAGACCATCGCCCCCTACACCATCGAGGAAGCCTACGAGGTTGCCGACGCCATCCAGCGGGGCGACATGGCGGGATTGCGGGACGAATTAGGCGACCTGCTGCTGCAGGTCTTCTTCCACGCCCGCATGGCCGAGGAAGCCGGGCATTTCGATTACGACGACGTGGCCCGGGCCATCGCCGACAAGATGGTCCGCCGCCATCCCCATGTGTTCGGCGATACCGAGATCAATTCGGCCGAGGCCCAGACGGTCCATTGGGAGGACCTGAAGGCCAAGGAGCGGGCGGAAAAGGGCGAGACGCCGGCGGAAGACGCCAGCGCATTGGACGGCGTGGCGATCCCCCTGCCCGCCCTGACCCGCGCGGAAAAGCTGCAGAAACGGGCCGCCCGCATCGGCTTCGATTGGCCGGAGGCGGAACCGGTCATCGCCAAGATCGAGGAAGAACTGGCCGAACTGCGGGCCGAGATGGCTGCCGGCGCGCCGAAAGCGCGGGTCGAGGAGGAAATGGGCGATCTGTTGTTCGCCGTCGCCAACTTGGCCCGGCACCTTAAGATCGACCCGGAAACGGCGCTGCGCCGGGGCAACCACAAGTTCGAAGACCGCTTCCGCCGCATGGAAAAGCGCCTGCGGGCCGACGGCCGCGATCCGGCCGAGGCAAGCCTTGATGAGATGGAAGCCGCCTGGCAGGCCGAGAAGGCCCACGACAAGGCCGCCGAATAGTCGAAAACCGCTGACCGGCAGGCCCGAACAGGTTAGAAGGTTGAAGGACTTAAACCGATTGAGAGCCCGAATTTCCACATGCGCCGCCTCCTCCGCCCCCTGCTGATCCTCCTCGTTGCCGCGGTCGCGCTCTCCGGCTGCTACCTGCCGGCGCGCTTCGACGCTGAGATCGAGCTGGACCGGCGCGGCTATTACAAGCTCACGTTCTCCGGCTACATGGTCGATACGCGGCTGTACGGCGCGCTCAAGGACGGCAAGGTTCAGGGGGCCCAGGAAGTCGACGAGGTCAAGAAGCTGAAGGCGGATATCGAGCGCGACCCCGACGCCTCCGACTTCGGCTATATCAAGCAGGGCTATTTCAAGATTCACTGGCATCGCGAGGGCGACCTGCTGAAGGCCAAGTCGGTCACCTTCCTGCGCCGCAACGAGCATATCTTCGGCATCGCCTACAACAAGGAAACCCGCATCGTGAACATGCTGGGCCGGTCCCTGTCGAAAAGCCAGAAGGACCAGATCGTCGAGGCCGGGATGAACACGTCGGGGGAATTGCGCGTCATCACCGACACCAAGGTGATCAGCCACAACGCCGACGAGGTGAAAGACTTCCCCGCCCGCGGCCCGCGCACCAAGGTCTATGTCTACCGCATCCCCAACATTTACCGCGCCACGCCGCAGATGCAGATCAGCCTGCGTTAGGCCGTATCATTCCTCGTCATGCCCGTGCTCGACACGGGCATCCCCGCCTTCCCCAAATTCTGGACCCCCGGGTCAAGCCCGGGGGTGACGTTTGGGGGCGCGCCGACGCCCACGCGACGATCAACCTTCCTGGTTCAGCCCCAGTTCTTTTTGCAGCTTCTTGGTCAGGCCCAGTGAGACGAGGCGGTGTGATTCCGCCAGATGGTCCTTGAGGTCGGCGTCGCTCAGCCCCGGTTCGTCGAATTGCTGAATCCACTTCATGCCGCGCGACGCCAGATAGGGGGCCGGGCGCAGGCCCGGCATGTCGCGCAGGACGTCATAGGCGAATTCCGAAACCTTGAAGGTGATGCCAGCCAGATCGCCGGCGTTCCAGCCGCCGATGGCGAACACCTTGCCGCCGACCTTCCACACGTCCGCCCCACCCCATTGCACGACATGGGTGGTGGCCGGCAGCGTGGCGCAGAAGGCGTTGAATTCGTCGTAGGTCATGGCCACCTCCTGCCCGATTACTGCATTCTATTTGCGGCGCAGCCTGCGGATCAGTGACGAGGTATCCCAGCGCGCCCCGCCCATGTCCTGGACGTCCTTGTAATAGCCGTCGACGACACGGGTAACCGCCAGTTCGGCACCGTTGGCCTCGGCCTCGGCGAAGCAGATGCCCAGGTCCTTGCGCATCCAGTCGACGGCGAAGCCGAAGTCGAACTGGTCGTCGGCCATGGTCTTGCCGCGGTTTTCCATCTGCCAGCTTTGTGCCGCACCCTTGGAGATCACGTCCAGCACCTGCTTGACGTCGAGCCCGGCGCGCATGCCGAAGTCTAAGCCTTCGGACAGGCCTTGCAGCAGCCCGGCGATGCAGATCTGGTTGACCATCTTGCATAGCTGACCCGAACCCACGGGTCCCAGCAGGGTGACCGCGCGGGCGTAGGCCTGGATCACAGGCTCGGCGCGGGCGAAGTCCTCGTCCCCGCCACCGCACATGACGGTCAGCACGCCGTTCTCCGCCCCCGCCTGGCCGCCCGACACGGGGCCGTCGATGAAGCCGATGCCCTTTTCCGCAGCCTTGGCGGCGATCTCGCGGGCGACGGCGGCGGACGCCGTGGTGTGGTCGACCAGCACCGTGCCGGATTCCATGCCCGCCAGCATGCCGTCGTCGCCAAACGTGACGGCGCGCAGGTCGTCGTCGTTGCCGACGCAGCAGAACACGAATTCCGCCCCTTTGGCGGCTTCCGCGGGTGTCTTGCCGAATGCGCCGCCGTGGTCGGCCGCCCATTTCTCGGCCTTCGCCGTGGTCCGGTTGTAGACGGTGACCTGATGGCCATTTTTCGCCAGATGCCCGGCCATGGGATAACCCATGACGCCCAGGCCGATGAATGCACAGCGTGCCATGCCGCCTCCTTCGAAGTCGTTTCAGATGTAAATACCGTCCCGTTTGGTAACGCCCCCGGGGCGTCGGGGCAAGGCGGGATATGTCTTAGGACATTAGACGGTCGAGCGTTGTCCAAGCCGGCATGTCGGGGGCCAGCAGCAACGCGTCGCCGGGCCGCGCCATGCCGAGGGCATAGGACCGCCCGTCGCCGGTCATGGCCGCTTGTCCCCCGGCTTCGCCATGCAGCAGCACCCCCGCCGCGTGGTCCCAGGGCATCAGCTTTCCGGCATAGCGCGCGAAATCAAGCTTGCCCCGCGCCAGATCCATGTATTCCAGGCCGACGCAGCGATAGCGTAGAAACGCCTTGGGGATCGCGGGCCCCCCAGGCGTTCCGGCGCGGGCGCGCAGGCGGTCGGCGAACTTGTTGCCGAGGGAGCCGGTCATGTCAGTGATCGGGCTGGCCGTGCCCAGGCGAATGGGCATACCGTCGATGGCGGCACCTGCCCCCGCTTCGGCATAGGCAAGATGATCGCCCATGGGGTCGAGAATCCAGCCCATGGCGGTCTCGCCGCGCCGGGCGAGGGCCAGGATCATCGCGAAGCGCGGCGTGCCGTGGGCGAAATTATGGGTGCCGTCCAGGGGATCGATGATCCAGGCCCAGGGGGCGTCATTGATCTCGCCAAGGGCCTCCGGGCTGACTTCATGGGCTTCCTCGCCGACGATCAGGGCCCCCGGGATCAGATCCGCGAGACGGCGGGTCAGCATGGCTTCCGAGGCCTGGTCGGCGACGGTCACGAGATCGCCCGGGTTCTTTTCCGAAATTTCGTGGCTGGCCAGGGTGCGAAAACGCGGCAAAATTTCTGTTTCCGCCGCTTCGCGCAGGATGGCGGCGATGCGGTCGGGATCGGTGTTATGGGAGATGGACAAGGTATCAGGCCTTGCCGCCGGAACGCGGCGGGTCAGTTGGAGTGAATGTCGCGGTCGCGGTGGAAGGCTTCGGCCAGGTCTTCCAGCATCTGCGCGACATCGTCACTGTAATCGGCGCGTTGCATCAGGGCCCGGGTGATGAAGGTCGCGAAGGACACGGCCTCGCCCTTGCCGCGCAGGCGGAAATCGTCGGCCAGGCGCTGCAGATGGTCGTGCACATGGCTTTTGGCCATGACGTTCAACTGGCGTTTGACCAGCTTGTTCTTGGAACGCCATTTGTTTTGGCTGCGGTTTGTCGCCATGGGTGCCCGTCCGTACCGGATGTCTGCTGTCGCCGGAATGCGATGAACCCGGTTTAGCGGCAAATGGTTACCAACCGGTGTAGGGACTCCGCCCCTGGACCCCTCGCGGGCTAGTGTAGACGGCTCTGGCGGGCGCTGTCGATACGGGTCAGAAGCTGCGACTGGCTGCGCGGGTCCATGCGGACGCGCAGATGGATGCCGGCTTCGCCGTCGGCCCGGTCCAGAACCTCGCCGTGTTCGTAGATCCAGGCCAGGGTCGCCCCTTCGTCGAAGCCCAGGTCCAATTCTAATTCTCCGAGCTTATCGCCGAGCACGTCCTGGATGCGCTGAATCAGGGAGCCCAACCCCTGCCCGGTCACGGCGGAAATGGCGACCGGCGGGTTGTTGTCCTGGCGGGCGATGCGTTCCTCCAGGGCACTGAGGGCTTCCGGTGGTAACAAATCGATCTTGTTGAGGGCTTCGGTGATCGGGGTCGCCGAGTCGTCACCCAATCCCAGGCCGCCCAGAACCTCCAGTACGTCGCGGCGCTGAATCTCCGTGTCCGGGTCGGCGATGTCGCGCACATGCAGGATCATGTCGGCCTCCACGACCTCTTCCAGGGTCGCGTGGAAGGCGTTGACCAATTGGTGCGGCAGGTCGGAAATGAAGCCCACGGTGTCGGACAGGATGACCGGCCCGCCTTCGGGCAGGTCGAGTTTGCGCATGGTCGGGTCGAGGGTCGCGAACAACTGGTCGCGGGCAACCACCTCGGCCCCGGTCAGGCGGTTGAATAGGGTCGACTTGCCGGCGTTGGTGTAGCCGACCAATGCCACCACCGGATAGGGAACCCGCTGGCGTGCGCGGCGTTGCAGGGAGCGCGTGCGCTTGACCTCGGCCAATTCGCGCTTCAGCCGCGCGATGCGCTGGCGGATCATGCGCCGGTCGAGTTCGATCTGCCGCTCTCCGGGGCCACCCATGAACCCCGCCCCGCCGCGTTGGCGTTCCAGGTGGGTCCAACTGCGAACCAGGCGGCCGAGCTGATAGCTGAGCGCGGCCAGGTCGACCTGAAGGCGGCCTTCCTTGGTCCGTGCCCGGGCGCCGAAGATTTCCAGGATCAGGCCCGTGCGGTCGATGACCTTGGCTTCCCAGGCGGTTTCCAGGTTGCGCTGCTGAACCGGCGTCAGGTTGGCGTTGACGACAACCAGCTCGCAGTCCGGCAGGGCATGCAGGGTCTCGCCGATGCGCTCCACCGTGCCCTTGCCCAGAAGGGTCGAGGGCCGGGGCCGGGGCAGCTCAAACGTTTCGGCATGGACGACGTTCAGGTCGATGGCCCCGGCGAGTGCTATGGCCTCGTCCAGGTTGGCGTGCGCGCTGCGGGTGTCG
>CAXAVJ010000031.1:0-40461 GCA_963972065.1 uncultured Rhodospirillaceae bacterium | reverse complement strand
TTCTTCCTCGGGCAGGCCCAGGCACAGATAGGCGACCAGGTGCCAGTCTTTGGGGACGTCGAGGATTTGCGACACACGGCCGGGATGCAGGATCGACACCCAGCCCACGCCGACCCCCGCCGCCCGCGCGGCCAGCCACAGGGTGTTGACGGCCGCGACCACGGAATAAGGCAGCATTTCCGGCATGGTGTTCTGGCCCAGGCCGTGGCCGCGCTCCGTCGCCCGGTCGGCGAACACGGCCAACTGCACGGGCGCCTTGTCCAGCCCCGCCAGTTTCAGCCCCGCATAGGTCTGGGCGCGCTCCCCGGAATAGCCGGCAAGGGCGTTCTGGTTGGCGGCCTCGAAATCGTCGCGCACCGCCTTGCGGCGGGCCGTATCCTCGACCACGACGAACCGCCAGGGCTGGGAATTGCCGACGCTGGGCGCCAGCGCCGCCTGGGCCAGCAGGCCTTCCAACAGGCCGTCGGGCAGGGGGGTGGCCAGGAACCGCCGCACGTCGCGCCGCCACAGCAACAGGTCGCGCAGCTTGTCGCGGAAGGCCGCGTCGAAATCCGGCGGTTGCGTGCCGGGGCCTGGGTCGGGGCGGTCGTTCATGGGGTCGAGGTGTAGCCCCTGGCGCGAAAGCGGGCAACCCGTCCTTGGCCCTTGCGATGGAAAGCCCGTAGGATTACCAGAGGCATGCCGCAACGGCGGCCGCGCGCGGGCGTGGTGAAATTGGTAGACACAAGGGACTTAAAATCCCTCGGCCTTACGGCCTTGTCGGTTCAAGTCCGACCGCCCGCACCACCCGCTTTCGCTTACGCTACAGCGCGGTTACGCGTTGGAGCGTTAGAGAAACGGGTGCCGCGCTGTAGCCGCGCCGAAGCGCAGCGCAGGCGGGAGCGGCGAAAGCCGTAGTTGGTATGAGAATTTCTCGGGTTTTTTCCTTGCGGATACTAGGCTAACCGTCTGCACCAAAATTCCTTGAGGTAAGGAATGACAGATTCTAACCGTACAACCGCTCGTGGGCTCGCTCGATATGCGTTTGAGTTCTATGAAGCAGCTGTTGCTGCAGATGAAGCTTTGGAGGACAGACCTGAGTTCTTAAGTATGCCCTCGGTGCCGGTCTTTTTCTTAACCGCACATGCGATTGAACTGATCTTAAAGTCCTATCTTAGACACTGCGGACTTACTCTCAAGCAATTAAGGAACCTTGGGCACGATCTGGAAAAGGCATGGAATGCTGCGTCAAAACGGGGGGTGCAGGAGCTAGTTGTCCTCAGCGAATCAGAAATTCAAACGTTGGCGATCATCAGCAAGCTGCATGCCTCGGCCCAGCTCCGATATATCGTGACCGGTTATAAAACAGTTCCGACGTTTGGTGCTCTGCAAGACGTGGCAGTGAAACTATTAAACGCCATTGGTCCAGAAGTCGGATACCGTTCCTATGAGGATGACCTTTAAAATCAACGCTTCTGACTAAGTGGTGAAATCCTGTGTTTGAAGTGCTGGCTAGATGTTGATCTCATCACATTAAATGCTGATTTCTAGGTCTTCTTGTCCAATCTAACGAAGTTTATATCTCTCGACCTTACGGCTTTGTCCGTTCATGTCCGACCACCCGCGCTGGCCCCACCGGCACGAAGTCGTCACCCCGCCGCCACAGGATTGCCCCGTTCGTCCTTAGGATGCGGCCCTGCCGGTGCCGTCGGCGCCGGCCGAACGAAAAAGGGGACGCAATCCATGACCACCGAAAACCTGACCGCCCGTTTTCATGAACAGTTGGGCGGCGACGCCCTGCTGTCGGTTTTGTCGGAGGCCCAGGACACGGTGCGCAGTTACGACAACAAGGCCCAGATCATGGGCGTGGGCTACATCCTGGCTTTGCAGGTGGTGCTGCGCAGCGGCGCGCAGGTCCCGGTGCCGATCGATCAGGCGGGGCTCTACGTGTTCGCGGGCTGGGCCATTCTGGTGCTGCCGATCATCATGTTCGCGTTGGTGCTGTACCCGTCGCACGCCAACAAGGTATCGCGGAAGCGCGATTTCGGGGCCTGCGCGGGGGCGATGTATTTCGATCCGCGCCGCAGCCCCGATGTGGACGCCTATGTGCGCACCGTGGCCGGCGCCGACTGGGTGCGCGAGACGGCCTGCGAGATCATCAAGGTGTCGGACATCCGCGACAAGAAACGCACGCGCTTCCTGCGGGCGCTCTATTGGACCGGCGGGTCGTTCGTCATGCTGTTCCTGGCGCAGATGGCGCGGGCCTCGGGCCTGCTCGCCGAATAGGCCGAAGCCGCTTACGCCGACGACGACAGTTTCAACCCCACGATGCCGGCCGCGATCAGGCCGATGCAGGCGAGGCGCATCGCCGTCGCCGGTTCGTTGAACAGGAAAATGCCGAAGGCGGCGGCCCCCAGGGTGCCGATCCCGGTCCATACCGCATAGGCGGTGCCGAGCGGCAGGTCGCGCACGGCCAGGCCGAGCAGAAGCATGCTGGCGATCAGCGCCGCCGCCGTGGCGATGCTGGGCAGGGGGCGGGTGAAGCCGTCGGTGTATTTCAGGCCGATGACCCAGGCGATTTCGAACAGGCCCGCGATAAACAGGTAAATCCAGGACATGGCCGCGCTTTCATGATGGTTTCGGCAGGGTGATATGGATATGACGATCCGGGCATGGCGACCTGTCCCCGATGATTTGGGGAGGGCTGCCGCCCGGATGGGCATTCATGAATGCGGGATGCGGCGCCGTCAACCGGCGCTGATAGTCGGCGCCGTTAATTGAGCACGGGAAAGGTCGTGCTCAGGGTGTCCAGATAATGTTCAAGCTTCTTGCGAAAGCCGTCGTTCAAGGTGACCAACTGCGTGCGGGAATCGTTTTCCTTCTGCCGCTTGTCGATCACGTTGTCCGTGGCCAATTGGGCGATCAGCTTCAGGGTCGTCGATTTGGACGCCGTCACGGACACGCAGATGTCGGAAACATTGAGATTTTGCCCAGCGTACTGGGCCTCGGCGATCAGAAAAAGTACGTCCCAGGTCAGGTTCTGGGTTCCTGCATTGCGGTACAGGGCGTTCTGGGTCGCGCGGGATTTTTGCACCCAACGGACCTTTTCGAGGTATTTCGTATACTCCGCTCTTGCTTGAGTTCGAGCGTTCACCATGCTGACCCCCTCCCCCGAAGGTTTTGCTTTTAATGCGCTGGATTCCTTACGGAACACCACCCGTATATTCTTTTACAATCGTAAGCGTGAGCAAAAAAAGGTCTAGAAATTAGAGGGAGTTCTCGTTTCACGATAGTGCGCGTGGATAAATCCTGCGCGAAAATTTTACGCGCGCCCGTATGGCAGCCTTTTATAACGAATTTGTCCAGAGACTTGCGCCTGATAATCATACGCGGCATCCTAACGGCAATTCTCGCTCGCCGGAACAACCGGCGGCGTGCTTTTGAGGGGGTGCGGTTGGTACGTGGCGGCGTCTGCAGGAGACGGCGTGCAAATCAGCACTTGGGGACCTAACCAACATGCAAACGAACCTTGCGGGGAAAACCTACGAGGTCCAGACCGAATCCGACGGTAAGTGGACCTTGTTTGCGTCCCATAACGTAAAATCGCAGGCCATCCAGCAGGCGCAGGCGCTGTTGGATTCCCACAAGTATTCAGGCGTCAAGGTGATCGCCGAAAGCGACCGCAAGGGCGACGAGATCATCTTCAACGAACGGGCCGAGGTCACGGACAAGGGCCTGACCGTCGTGCCCATCGATTCCTCGCCGGTGTGCGAGACCCCGGCCGATTGCTATCAGCTGGAGGCCCGCCGCACGATCGGGCGCCTGCTGCGTCAGTACCTGGACGACGTCGGCATGACGGCCATGGAATTGGCCTTCGATTTCGGCCGCCTGAAGATGCTGGAGCGCGACGACAAGCTTTATATCGGCGCCCTGTCGCGCCTGGCCAGCCTGCAGGTCGACAAGGACGCCGGCGAAAAGCCCGTCGATCGCCAGAACAAGCTGGAACGCCTGTACAACCAGCTCGTGGCCAACGCGCAAAAGATGATGAAGCGCGAGGACCTGAACGAGGCCCTTCAGGCGGGCGGCCTGCAGGCCCTGGTCGACAAGGTCAATGCCGAGGCCCCGGCCGAGGACCGCCATATGCTGATCCTGGCCGGCCTTGCGGTCCATATGGGCGAGCAGGGCGATTGGAGCGGCAAGATCGAATCCCTGGTCACGCTGCTGGACGGGCAGGCGGGCGTCGTCGTCCAGGCCTATGTCGATGAGGCCTTGGCGGAAATCCTCGACGGCACCGCCGCCATCACCGAACTGCTGGGCGGCGTCGCCGACGCGGCATCCGCCCACCGCATGTTGGTTCAACTGTGCCAGGGACGTCTGCCGGAGGTGAAGAATCCACTCAGCTGTATCAACGAGCTGAACAAGACCATGGCGGCTTACGAGTTGGAGAACGCGCGGGACGCCATTCTGGGCCGGGTCGCCCGCGGAATCGGCGGGGTCAAGCCGATGACCCGCGAAGGCAAGGAAGGCGAGCGCACGGCCCTGGTCACCCTGATCCGCAATCTCGAAGGCTATGCCGGGTTGCTTGGCGGCCCGCAGATGGCCGAGGCCCTGACCCTGCGTGCCAAGATGGCCCTGGGCCGCGAGGACGGCGATCTCAGCGCCGAGGACGCCGTCGCCAGCATCCTCGCCTATCTGCCGTCCCTGCCGTCGCGGGCGGGCTTCGTGCTCGATCTGTCGGCCACGGACACGGGCGCCAAGCAGCAGGCCGCCGTGGTCCGTAATCTGGCCCAGGCCATGCGTGGGCTGACCGGCATCGATGCCCTGACCGGCGGCGGCCAGGATGCGAAGATGGCCAAGCGCGTGGCCGATGTGCTGAAGGAAAAGATCGCCGCCGCGGGCTTGCCGGAAGAACTGAAACGCACGGCCGCCGCGACCCTGGACAAGGCCCTTGCCAACGGCGCCGCGGCGGGAGGGGCGCCGAACGGCGCGGCGACGCAGGAAAAGCGCTGGGACGAAGGTGCACAGAAACCGACGCAGCCGGCACAACCGGCACCGGCCGCAGCCCCCAAACCCGCCCCGGCGCCGGCCAACGGCGGGGGCAAGGGGCCGGAGCAGCGCAAGCTGGTCAAGGGCCAGATCTTGTTCGAGGAAGGCGATGCCGGGACCGAGGCGTTCCTGATTTCCACGGGCGCGATTGAGATCTACCGGCGCGGCGCCATCGAGCAGAGCCTGGCCACGCTCGGCGCCGGCGAACTTCTGGGGGAACTGTCGCTGATCGACGATCAGCCGCGCGCCGCCTCGGCCCGCGCCGCCGAGGATTCGGTGCTGATCGTGCTGTCCAAGGAATCCCTCAAGGCCCGCCTGCAGCGCCTGGAGCAGACCGACAAGGTCCTGCACCGTCTGATGGGTGTGCTGGTCAACCGTCTGCGCGGGATGGCCCGCTCGGCGGAATAGGCGTTCGGCCTAACCCCAGGGAAAGGCCGAACGGGGCGGCAAGGCGGCGGAGCCGATGGCGTCGGCGACCCGCAGGCCTTCGTTCCACTTCACCATGCGTTCGGACCGCGTGAACGATCCCACCTTCAACTGCTTCGCCCCCCAGCCGACGGCCAGATGGACGATGGTCACGTCCTCGGTTTCGCCTGATCGGGCGGACACGATGGCGCCGATCCCGGCATCCCGGGCGGCGTCGAAGGCGGCCTTGGTTTCCGTCACCGTGCCGGCCTGGTTCGGCTTGATCAGGGCGCAGTTGAGGGCCCCGTCACGGGCCGCGGCCTGGACCCGGCCGGCGTTGGTGACCAGGAAGTCGTCGCCGACGATCTGCAATGACTTGGGGGCGGCCTGGGCAAAGGCCAGGAAGCCTTCCGCGTCGTCCTCGCTCATGGGGTCCTCGACGGACACGATGGGATAGCGGCCGACCCAGCCCAGCAACATTTCCGCCAACTCCTCGCGCGACATGTCGCGGTCCTCGCGGGCCAGGCGGTAGCGCCCGCCCTTGCCGAATTCCGACGCCGCGATGTCGAGCGAGATGGCGACCTGTTCACCCGGCTTGAGCCCGGCCTTCTCGATGGCCTGGACCAGGGTTTCGGCGGCGTCCTCGTTGGCGTCGAACGCGGGCCAGAAGCCGCCCTCGTCGGCGACGCCCTGCAGCACGCCGCGTTCGGCCATGATCTTGCCGGCGGCGATATAGACCTCGGCGGTCCAGGCCAGGGCCTGTTCATAGTCGTCGGCACCGGTGGCGATGACCATGAAGTCCTGCACGTCGATGCGCCGCCCGGCATGGGCGCCGCCGCCGAAGATCTGGATTTCCGGCAGGGGCAGCAGCGGCAGGCCCGGTGTGCCGCCCTGATCCCATAGGTACTTCCACAGGGGGAGACCCGATTGATTGGCGGCGGCGTGCAGCACCGCCATGGACACGGCGATGGTCGCGTTGCCGCCCAGGTTGGCTTTGTTGGGCGTGCCGTCCAGCGCGATCAGCGCCTGGTCCACGGCCGCCTGATCGCCGGCATCCATGCCGATCAGCGTCTTGGCGATGGCGCCGTTGGTCTGCTTCAGGGCATCCGTCACATCCCAGCCGCCGAACCGGGGGCCGCCGTCGCGCAGGTCGATGGCCTCGAAGCTGCCGCGCGACGCCCCCGCCGGTGCGATGGCCCGGCCGAGCGCACCGCCGGCCAGGGTCACGTCGGCTTCGACCGTCGGGCGTCCCCGGGAATCCCAAACGCGGCGGGCCTTGACGGCGGTGATGGTGGTGGCGGAGGAGGAGGCCGTCATTGGCGGAGTTCCCTTTCCCAGGCGTGGCGGACATCCGCCAGGGTTGGCGGCGGAGTGATGATCAATGGTCGGGCCGTGCGCCGCACGCGGTCGCGCTCAGCTTCGGCGGTGATGTATTCGACGGGAGACTTACCGTCCACGCGGGCCAGGAACAAGGCCGGAAGCAGGGCGGCGGCCCGGGCCTCGATCGTGGCCTCGGCCGCGTAGCCGGCGGCCAGCGCATCGAAGCAGGCGAGGAACCCGTCCGTCGCGGCGGGCGTCCACAGGCATTTCAAAAGCAGATGGTTGAGGCAGAAGGCCAGGTCGAAGGCGGGATCGCCGTACCAGGCGCATTCGGCATCCAGGAACACCGGTTCGGTGCCGTCGACCAGGATGTTCTTGGGGCTGACGTCGCCATGCACCAGGGCCTCGCGGTGTGACGCCGTGGTCTTGGCCAGGGCTTCCATCCGGGGGGCGAGGTCCGCATGCGCACGGCCCGTGGCGATCAGATAGGGTTCCAGGCGGATGGAATGGAACGTCTCGTCCGTGCGGAAGCGCCGGGCCACGCCGTCGTCGCCCGCCGTTCCGGCATGGACCCGTTTCAGACATTCGCCGACCCGGCGCGCGAAGGCCGCGTCGGCGCGCCCGGCGTGCAGGTCGTCCTTCCACGTCGGGTGAGCCTTTGGGTCCAGATAGGCCATGGCGAACACGCCCTGGTCCGCGTCATGGGCCAGCACGCGGGGGGCGATGCCGGGGTGCAGGCCGTTGGCGGTTTCCATCCAGGCGACTTCGAAGGCGTTGCGCTCGACCGGCGCGAACCAGTCGGCCTTGACCTTCAGCTTGGCCAGGGCGCGTTTGACGCAGACCGGCCCGCGCGCCAGGTCCGCGCGCCAGATGTCCGACGACACACCGCCGGCCAGGGCCGTGTAGGCGGGGGTTTCATCCAGGGCGGCGAGGCCGCTTTGGCGCAGGAACGCCGTCAGGAAGTCGTCCGCGTCGGTGGTATCCATGGCGTTACTTCCCTGCCGCCGCCTGGGTGATGAACTTGGGCAGGTCGCCCAGGGGCAGGACCGCGTGGCAGTCCCCGGCGGCGGCCACGGCCCCCGGCATGCCCCAGACGATGCTGGTTTCCTTATCCTGGGCGATGACGGTGCCGCCGCCGTCGGCGACGGCCTTTGCGCCTACCTTGCCGTCCGACCCCATGCCGGTCATCACGACGAACAGAATGTTTTCCGCGCCATAGGCGGCGATCAGGCCGCGCATCATGGGCTCCGCCGAAGGTTTGCAGAAACTTTCCTCGGGTCCGTCGTCGATCTTGATTGTCACCCCGCCGGCACTCTGCCGTGGGATCATGTGAAACCCGCCAGGTGCCATGTAGATCTGTCCATTCTTGACCGTCTCACCGTCCTTGCCCTCGGTACAGGGCCATCCCGTGCGCCGGGTGATGTGATCGGCCAGGGCCGTGGTGAACCCGGGGGGCATGTGTTGGGTCAGGAAGATCGGCTGGGTCACCTCACGGGACAGGGCCGTGAACAGGGAAAACAGGGCCTGCGGGCCGCCGGTTGAACTGGCGATGGCGATGGCCTTCGGGATATGGGGACGGCGCTGGCGAAGCTCCTTGGGGGTCGGGTGTTCGAAGCGGTTGGCGGCCGGCGGGGCAGCGAACACACGGACTCCCTTTTCGCGGCGCGCCCGGCCCAAGCCCTGAGCCAGATCGGCGATCTGGCGGGTGAATTCGGGTTCGGCGACATGCGGCGTGTGGCGGGCCGGTGCCTGTACGAATTCGGCGGCGCCGGCGACCAGGCCGGCCATGGCGTTCTTCACGTTGACGAAGGTCAGGGTGGCGACCAGCACGATCTGGGCGTCGCCGTCGACCTTCAGCAGACGCGACAGATCGGTCGCCAGCTTGACCTTGGGGTCGCCGGTGTCGATGAAGATCACGTCGACGGCGAGGCGGCGCAGATGGCTGACGGCGTCGACGCCGTCCGTGGCCTCGGCGGCGAGGTCGACCCCGCTCAGACGGCGGAGCACGGCCTTGACGGGCTCGGCGACGATGTCCGACGTGCCGACGACCATGGCCTGTATCGGGCCGGGGGGGGCGTCTGAAGCGTTGGTGATGCTGTCCGCCATTGCGGCTATGCTCGTTTCCTCGTTTTTTTCGACCATAGTCGTTGGACTTGGGCGAGACAATGCCGCGCGGCGGCCAAATCGCGCGCTCCCTTGCGGCGGCGATTGACCGGACCGGGACAACGGGCGTATACCCGCCGTGGGCCAGGTCCCCCCAACGGGGCCGGACCCTTCTGGAAGCGAAGGGAGTAAAATTCGATGCCAGTTCCTCAAAAGCCGAGCACCCGCCCGGCCAATCCGTGCTTTTCGTCCGGCCCCTGCGCCAAGCGCCCCGGATGGACCGTAGATGTCCTCAAAGATGCCTTTCTCGGCCGTTCCCACCGCCATGCCACGGGCAAGGCGAAGCTGAACGAGGTCATCACCCGATCCCGCAAAATCCTGGGCATTCCCGACGACTACTACGTCGGCATTCTGCCCGGTTCCGACACCGGCGCCTTCGAGGCCGCCATGTGGAACCTGCTGGGCGAACGCGGCGTCGATATCCTGTCCTGGGAAAACTTCGGCAACGAATGGACCAAGGACGGCGTTCAGGAACTGAAGCTGGACAACCTGCGCACCTTCACCGCCCCCTTCGGCGAATTGCCGGATTTGTCCCAGATCGATTTCAACAACGACGTGGTGTTCACCTGGAACGGGACCTCGTCGGGCGTCATGGTGCCTGACCGGGGGGCGTGGATTCCCGCAGACCGCGGCGGCCTGACCCTGGTTGATGCGACGTCCTGTATCTTCGGCGTCGATCTGCCCTGGGACAAGCTGGATGCCGTGTCCTGGTCCTGGCAGAAGGTCATGGGCGGCGAGGCCGCGCACGGCATGATCGCGCTCAGCCCGCGCGCGGTGGAGCGGCTTAACACCTTCCATCCGGATCGCGCCATTCCCAAGGTCTTCCGCATGAAGAAGAACGGCAAGATCAATCCCGAGCCGTTCGAGGGGGCGACCCTCAACACGCCGTCCTTGCTGTGCGTCGAGGACGCGCTCGACGGCCTGCGCTGGGCCGAGGATATCGGCGGTCTGCCGGTCCTCTTGGGCCGCGTGCAGTCGAATTTCGAGGCTCTCAGCCGTTGGGTCGAGCGCACGTCCTGGATCGACTTCCTGGCGTCCGATCCGGCGGTCCGTTCGTGCACCTCGGTGACGCTGAAGATCGTCGATCCGGCCTTCAATGGTTTGAGCGAGGACGACCTGCGCAAGACGCTGCGCCGCATCCCCAAGATGTGCGAAGCCGAAGGGGCGGGCTACGACTTCTCCGAACATCGCGCGGCGCCTCCGGGCTTCCGCATCTGGTGCGGCGCCACGGTAGAGACCTCGGACCTGGAAGCCCTGTTCCCCTGGATCGAATGGTCGTTCCACCAGATCCGCGCCGAGCTTGCCGGTGAAGCCGCCTAAGGGCGGAAACCGTCATGGCAAGAGTGCTGATTTCCGACAAAATGTCGGGCCTTGCGGCGGAGGTCTTCCAACGCCGCGGGATCGAAGTGGACGTGAAAACGGGCCTTTCGCCCGAGGACCTGTCCGCCATCATCGGGGACTATGACGGCTTGGCCGTGCGCTCCGCGACCAAGGTGCGCGGTCCGGTCATCGAGGCCGCTAAGAATCTGAAGGTCATCGGCCGGGCCGGGATCGGCGTCGACAACGTCGACCTGAACGCGGCCACGGCCAAGGGCATCGTGGTGATGAACACGCCGTTCGGCAATTCCATCACCACGGCCGAGCACGCCATCGCCATGCTGATGGCCCTGGCCCGCGACATTCCCCTGGCCAACGCCTCGACCCATGCCGGGAAGTGGGAAAAATCTCGCTTCATGGGGGTCGAGATCACGGGCAAGGTGCTGGGCATCATCGGCTGCGGCAACATCGGATCGGTGGTCGCCGACCGGGCCCAGGGCCTGAAGATGCGGGTCATCGCCTTCGACCCCTATCTGGGCGAGGACCGGGCCAAGGAACTGGGGGTCGAGAAGGTGACCCTCGACGAGCTGCTGGCCCGCGCCGATTTCATCAGCCTGCACACGCCCTTGATCGACGCCACGCGGCACATCATCGACGCCGACGCGCTTAACAAGACGCGCCGTGGCGTGCGCCTGATCAACTGTGCCCGGGGTGGTCTGGTCGACGAGGCGGCGCTTAAGGCCGCACTCGACAGCGGCCATGTGGCGGGGGCGGCGATCGATGTGTTCGAGGAAGAACCGGCGACCGAGAGCCCCCTGTTCGGCATGGAGAACGTCGTCGCGACGCCGCACCTGGGGGCGGCCACCACCGAGGCCCAGGAAAAGGTCGCCGTGCAGATCGCCGAACAGATGGCGGATTACCTGTTGGACGGTGCGGTCAGCAATGCGCTCAACATGCCGTCGGTGACGGCGGAGGAAGCGCCCCGCCTGAAACCCTACATGATCCTGGCCCAGCAGCTCGGCAGTTTCGCCGGGCAGGCGACGCGTTCGGCCATTCGCGAGGTCACGATTTCCTACGAAGGGGTGTGCGGCGAGCTGAACTGCAAGCCGCTGACCGCCGTGGTTCTGCAGGGGCTTCTCGGCCCGTCCATGGAAGGCATTAACATGGTCAACGCGCCGACCATCGCCAAGGACCGCGACATCATCGTGCGCGAGGTGCGGACCGACGACGCCGGGGCCTTCCATTCCCGTATCGAGGTGACGGTGACGACGGAAAACCAGACCCGGTCGCTGGCCGGCACCTTGTTCCACGACCGCCCGCGCCTGGTCGAGATCAAGGGCATCCCCATCGACGCGACCCTGGGTCGGCACATGCTTTACATCACCAACTACGACAAGCCGGGCCTGATCGGGGCCCTGGGGTCATTGTTGGGCGATGCGGGCATCAACATCGCGACCTTCAACCTGGGCCGCGCCCAGGCCGGCGGCGACGCCATCGCGCTGTTGGAGATCGACGAGGCCCCGCCCCCCGAACTTTTGGCGAGAATCCAAGGATTGGAGCATGTCGTCGTTGCCCAGGCGATGAAGTTCTAAGCGGGTCGGCTCGATCCGCCCTTTGTCATTTAGGCTTAATGTTCAACCGATATCCTCTGTTCCGCATGTTGGGCGGGGCGCCTGCGGTGCGCGTTGCCTGCGTCGGTTCGAGAGGAAGAAATGCTTCGATTCTGCTATGTAGCCGTCGCGGCGTTGCTGCTTGCCTGTCCGGCGTGGGCGGAAACCATCCGGCTGGTCTACGAGCCCGTGGAAAACCCGCCGCGCTACTACGGCACGACGGCGCAGGTTCCCAAAAACAAGCCCGGCGTCACCATCGAAGTCTTCCGCGAGGCCGCGCGCCGACTGAATGCCTCACTCGATTTCGAACGTGTGCCCTGGAACAGGGGGCTGTTCATGGTCGAAACCGGCGAAGTCGATGGCATTTTCCACGCCAGCTACAAGCCGGAAAGAGCGGAATTCGGCGTTTATCCGATGCTTGCCGACGGCAAGACGCCGGATGAGTCCCGGGCCGTCTTCTTTCAATCCTATTCCTTTTATGTGCGCCGCGAAGCCGGTGTGACCTTTGACGGGCGTAGGCTGCGCGGTACGCAAGGCCGCGCGGTGGCGGTGACGCGGGGGTATTCCGTCATCAGCGAACTTAAAGCCCTTGGTATTCCTTTTGAGGAAGAACGCACGCAAACATTGAATCTTGCAAAATTGGACAACGGACGCGTTGCGGCCTACGCGGAACTTGATAACATGATCGCGCCTTATCTGGCGGACAATGGCGGGCCCTTCACCGGAATCGCCATGCTGCGGCCCGCGATTTCAGAAAAGGCCTACTACCTTCTGTTTTCAAAGCCCTTCCATAAGAACAACACAAAACTTGCTGATGCCTTCTGGAACGAAATCCGCAACATCAACCGCTCGCCCCTTATCGGCGAGATCATTGGAAAATACCGTTAGGGCCGGCGGCACGCCGAACTCGGGCCGTCGTACTCTTGCCGGGCGCCTGTTCTCATCGATCTTCCTGGCGTTTTTGGGTATCGGTCTTTTGATCACCGCCGTTTTGATCTGGGATGTCCTGCGCCGTGCGGACGAAGAGATCGAGCGCGAAATCCGCATCGTTAAAAGCGCCTTTCATGATCCCATCGCGGATCAGCTTTGGGCCTATGACGAGAAGGAACTGGGGGCGGTGCTGACGGCCCTGGTGCGGTTGTCCGTGGCCCAGGGAGTGATTGTCGAGGATCCGTTCAGCGGCCGTCGCCTGGGAGGGCACGGCATCATCAACAGCGGTGATGGCTCGGGCATGGCGGTTCACTCGTTCGATATCCACTATGTTGCCCAGGGTTCGGACAAGGCCCGGCATCTCGGGCGTGTCAGTCTGCTGGTGCCGGCGAACCTGGCGCTGACCCGATCGTGGCTGTCGATCATGTTGATTCTGACCGCCGCCATGGTGAAGCTTTTGCTTATCTGGATTCTGTTCAGCTATTTCGCCCAACGCCAATTGGTGCGCCCGCTGTCCCGTCTGTCCGATGCGGTCGATCGCATTGATCCGGGCTACAGCCCCTACTCGGACATTCAGGCGGTAGGGCCTGGTGATGGCGAACTCAAGCATCTGCAGGATGCCTTTAACCGTCTTCTCAACCGCCTGGAATCCGCCCACGCGGAGCGCGCCGCCTATGAAGAGGAATTGATCGGCGCGCGCGCGCAGCTTGAAGACGCCGTGGCCGAGCGAACCCGGCAGTTGGACGGGGCGCGGCGCCGCGCCGAAGAAGCCAGCGTCGCCAAGTCGCGTTTCCTTGCCATGATGAGCCACGAATTGCGCACGCCGCTGAATTCGATTCTCGGGTTTTCGCAGTTCATGGTCGACGAGATCATGGGCCGCATGGGCAATGCCCAATATCTGGAATATGCCGGGGACATTCAGCATTCGGCGCGCCACTTGCTGGATGTGATCAACGATATCCTGGACATCTCAAAGGTCGAGGCCGGTGAAGCCAAACTTGAAGAAGAGGATTTGGACCTGCGCGACCTGGCCGCCGCGGTACGGCGGCTGATGTCGCCGCGCATCAGCGCGAAAAGTCAGGTCCTGTCCATCAATATTCCCGACAACATGCCGAAACTGCGGGGCGACGGCCGTATCATTCGCCAAGTCTTGATGAACCTGTTTGCCAACGCCAACAAGTTCACGCCCGAAGGCGGCGCCCTGACGATGTCGACCGGCGTCGATTACCGGGGCGGCATCCGGATCGAGGTCGCCGATACGGGTATCGGCATCGCCGCCGAAGATGTTCCCCTGGTTCTCGAAGCGTTCGGTCAGGTCCGCACCAGCCATACCGTAACCCATGAAGGCACGGGCCTGGGCTTGACCCTGTCCAAGCAACTCGTCGAATTGCACGACGGCGACCTCGCCATTCAAAGCGAGGTCGGCAAGGGAACGACGGTGATCCTCAGGTTTCCGGCGGAACGGACCATCAAGGCCGTCTGACATCCCTATCTTCGTGTGTGGCACGTACCTTGCGTTATCGGTTCTGAATTGGGCGTCATTGTCAGAATGATGCTGTCGGGCCGAAACACGCGACGCCGGAGCCGAACATGGATCGAGAAATCAGCACCCTGCACCAGAGAATTAGCCGTCTGGTGACCGAAGCAGAGAAAAAAACCGAGGAAGAACAAGGGCCAATTGACCTCGACAATATTACCGAGGCGAAATGGTGTCAGCTTGCGTCGCGAATTGACATTCGGGTTAAGGGTTCGGGGGCACATCGCGTCCCGTCGTGACGTGGCCAACCTGCCGTTACGGCCGGCCTGCCCCATACTGATGCCCCAGTTCTGCATACTTCCGTGCGATGTTCCGTAGGTCTGCGATGACCTACAACAGGCCGCAATGAAGTTTTGAGAGGTGGCAGCTTTGAATAATGAAATCAACGATCTGCACAAGCAGATCAAGACTCTGTTGAATGAAAAAGTCGGCGGCAACGGCAACGATCCGAACAGGGCCAGCCCGTCCCGCATGCCGGCCTCGGAACGCAAAATGCTGGAAAAGGCACGGCAGGCCTGCGGCCCCCATGCCGGCAACGAATGGCGCAAGGCGGCCGTCTAGGTCCGCCGAGATTTCCGTAACGATTTTCCGGTGTATCCGAATGCCTTGGCGGCACTCAGGTTGACCATTATTGGGTTTGGTGATTGCCCCGTTGCATGTCGGTTCCATCGAGCGATACCTTAAGTCAGTTCACGGGAAGGCTTTGGCGTGCGAAGCTTTCCCGGATTTCCTGTGTGGGGGGAACCGCTAAGGGATCAAGCCATATGGCCGTCGATCGCGTCGTCCGCCCTTCTGCTGTTACCTTATTCGGCATCGCCCTAACGGCGGTGGTGGCGGTGACTGCGGGCATATTTCAGTATGTCCATAACAAGAATGACGCCCGCGATCGGTTTGCCGCGCTTACGCGGGAGTTTACGACGCTCGTCGAGGAACGCTTTCAACTGTATCAATATGGCCTTCGTGGGACGCGCGGCGCGATCATCGCCGGCGGCCGGATAAACATCCCCCGAAACATCTTCAAGGAATACTTCGAGACGCGTGAGCAGTTCCACGAGTTTCCCGGCGCCCGCGGTTTCGGGTTCATCGTCAAGATATCGAACGACCAAACGGCGCGCTTCATCGAGGCGGCACGTGTGGACGAGTTTCCTTCGTTCAATCTGCGCGAACTTGCCCCGAACGCGGGCGAGCGCTTCATCATCAAGTACATCTATCCCCTCAAGGGTAACGAAGGGGCGACGGGCCTTGATATTGCGTCGGAAAGCAATCGGCGCACCGCCGCCTTGAATGCGGCGCGAAGTGGCGAAACCCGGCTGACGGCGCCGATCACGCTGGTTCAGGCGTCGGGTGAGACCAACCACGGGTTTCTCATCCTGATGCCCATTTACTGGCGGGCCGATGTTCCGGATGACCCGGAAGAACGTGTGAAGGAAACCGTCGGTTGGAGCTATTCGCCCCTTGTCGTCAGCGAGGTTCTGAAGGACCTGGGGCCGCGCCGGGAAGAAATCGCCTTTTCAATTACAGACGTTAGCGACGAGATCGAATTCTATCGTTCGCCGGGATTTGATCCCAGGGTCGACGCGGTCATCGGGGACGAGGTGGAGGTGTTCGGACGCCATTGGCGCCTAAGGTTCCATCCGCGCCCCGCATTTGCCAGGCAGTATGCCGGGATAACTCCGGGTATTCTTAGTCTTACCCTGGCCTTGTTGGGAATTCTCGGAACTGCGACCGCGTTCAATTTCTCGCGAAATCGGGCGCAAGCCATGCAGGCCCGGCAGGAAGAAGAGGAACTGGCCTACAAGATCATCGACGCGACGCCCCAGGCGTTGCTCGTCATCGACCAGGCCGGGATCATCATCCGCGCGAATGCCTATTGTGAACGTGTTTTCGGCTGGTCCTTGTCCGACCTTCTTGGGAAATCCGTCGACGATCTCGTGCCACCCGGCGTGCGGGGGGCGCACAAGGAGTTGCGTGAAAACTACGATTATAAGCCACGCGATATGGGCAGCCGCCAGGATTTGGAAGCGATAAGGGCCGATGGCACGCGGTTTCCCATTACCGCGCGCCTCGCCCCTCTGTCGATCGGTGACAGAAAACTAGTCGTGGCCGGTGTCACCGACATCTCGGCGCAGCGCGAAGCGGTCAAGGTGATGGCGGCCAGCGAACAACGCTGGCAGGAGATGGCCAACTCCCTGCCGCAGCTTGTCTGGACCTGCGACGCCGACGGCGTCTGTGACTTTCTCAGCCAGCAATGGGCCGATTATACCGGTGCTCCGACGGCATCGTTGTTGGGTTCTGGCTGGCTGGAAGTGGTCCATCCCGACGACCATGAACCCTTGATGGCTGTCTGGCGGAAATCGGTTGAAACCAAGGTGCCGTTCTCGACCGAATTCCGCATCAGGGGGCATGACGGGACCTACCGGCTGTTTTTTTCCCGCGCGGATGCGGTCGTGGACGAGGACGGAAACGTCCTGCGGTGGATCGGCTCGAACACCGATATCGAGGACCGGCACCAGGCGGAACTGCAGGTTCGCGCCTTGTTGCGGGAAATGGAAGACCGTGTCGCCACGCGCACGGCAGAGCTGAACATTGCCCTGCGTGACCTAAGGAACGTGTTGGACAGCGTGCCGTCGATGATCGCCTATTGGGACCGAAATCTACGCAACCGCTTCGCCAACAAGGCTTATGAGGAATGGTTCGGTGTAACCCCCGAATGGGTGAAAGGGCGCCTCCTGTCCGAATTGTTGGATGAGGACGCCTATCGGGAAAGCACGCCTTATGTCGAAGGCGCGTTGAGGGGAGAACCCCAGTCCTTTGAACGAGAGCTCATCGATATCCACGGGGCGGCGCGCTCCTTGCAGGTGCACTACCTGCCGGATGAAACCGATGGAGAGGTTCTCGGGTTCTATGTCGTCGGCTTCGATGTCACGGCGATCAAGGCATCGGAAATTGCGCAGAAGCAGGCGCGGGAGGCTGCCGAGGCGGCGACCCGCGCGAAATCGGCGTTCCTGACCTCGATGAGCCATGAACTGCGCACGCCAATGAATTCCATCCTTGGGTTTACCGACATTCTGATCTCGCAGCATTTCGGCAAGCTCAACGACAAGCAGCTTGAGCATGCGGGCCTGATCCAGAGAAGCGGTCAGCACCTCCTGAACCTGATGGACAGCGTGCTGGAGTTGAGCAAGATCGATGCTGGTCGCATCTCGATTTCGATCGAGCCCGTCAACGTCGTCGCGGTCGTGAAATCCGTCATGGCGACCCTTGAGCCCCTCGCGGAGAAATTCGAGGTTGAAATACGCGCGCCAAATCTGGGCAAGGACGACAGTTTCGTGACGGCTGATATGACGCGCCTGACGCAGGTTCTGATCAATCTCGGGTCCAACGCCATCAAGTACAATCGCGCGGGCGGTTGGGTGGCGTTTTCCTGCGGGGCGCTTTCCCAGGAAACGTTTCGCATCACCGTAACCGACAACGGCCGCGGAATTCCGGCCGACCGGCAAAGCGGGGCCTTTCAGCCGTTCAATCGTCTCGGCGCCGAACAGGGCAAGATCGAAGGCAGCGGCATCGGCCTTGCCCTGGTCAAGAACTATGTCGAACTGATGGGCGGGCGCATCGATTTCGAAAGCGTCGAGGGGCAGGGTAGCCGGTTCTGGGTTGACCTGCATTCGGCGGATGTCGGTGATGTCGTCGATCGCCAGGAGGCGACCGACGTGGCCAGCCCCAAAACGCGCCATATTGCCGGCCTCATGAAGGTTCTTTATGTCGAGGACAACGACATAAACCGGGCATTGTTCGAAAACTTCATGGAGATGCTCGACGACGTCGAATACCTGGAGGCGGAGGACGGTACCACGGGGCTCGCCATCGCGCGGGAGAGACGCCCGGACGTTATCTTCCTGGATATCGATCTGCCGGACATGAGCGGATACGACGTTCTGGCGGAAATCAGGGCAGACCCCGACCTGCGTCATACGCCGGTTCTCGCCCTGACAGCCAACGCCATGTCCGGCGATGCCGAACGTGGCTTGGATGCGGGTTTCGACAGGTATCTGCCGAAACCTTTCAAGCTTGAGGAAATCCTTGCGGCCGTGACTGAACAGCGGGAGGTCATCGAACGAAGAAAGCGCCCGAGGACGAACAGTTAGGCCGTCAGGATAGGGCGGGGGTGGTGCGTGCTCAGCCCTTCTTGAAGTGCAGGATACCCCAGGCGAGATAACCCTTGTCGGCGCCGTCGACCCAATGATCCAGCCCGCGCAGCATGTTGTCGACGTAGGTCTTGCCCGACAGGCGGACGATCTCGTCATACCGGTGTTTCAGGTCCTCGCCGACGCGGAAGTAATGGGTGCGCAACTGGTTCAGCATGGGCGACAACTGCACTTCTGAAAAACCGCGTTTGGCGAATTCGTCCCGATAGAAGGCGAAAGAGCCCAGGGTCGTCAGATGAATGCGGTCCAGGATGGGTTGCAGCACGCCGTCGGGCACGTCGTCGGCCTGCATCGGGTCGGTGAATATGACATGCCCGCCCGGGGCGAGGACCCGGGAAATTTCGTCCAGAACGCGGGGACGGTCCCCGGAATGAAGGATGGCGTCCTGCGACCACACAAGGTCAACGGAGGCATCTTCGGCCGGGATGTCTTCGAACGAACCGTGGACGACATCGATCAAGGCATCCAAATCGGTTTCCGCGTTCTTGTCCCGGTTCAGGTCGTTCTGGGTCTCGCTCAGATTCAGGCAGGTCACGCGGCATCCGTAAGTGCCCGCCAGGTGGCGGGCGGAACCGCCGTATCCGGCTCCCAAGTCGAGGATGCGCGTCTTTCGGCCCAGTCCCGGAATCTGCAAGGCCATGGTTTCCACGGTCCGCCGGCTGGCCTGGGCGATGTCTTCGTCGGGGGCGTTGTAGATTCCGATATGGATGTCCTCGCCGCCCCAAACATTCTTGTAGAAGGCGTCGGCTTCCGACGAGTCGTAATATTCCTCGGCCTTCTGGACCGCTTGCGAACGCCTACTCATGATAATTTTTCTCCGCGACGTGGATGTAAAAGTCCGGGTCGTTGTCCTGGTAGGTTTCCTGAAAATCGCCGTAGGTTTTGATCTTCTGGAACCCGACGTCGGTCAGAAGCTTGCGCGTATAGGCCTTGCGTAGAGGAAACATGTTGAGATGGAACTGGGAGCCGTCGGGGAACGAGTAGCAGAACCGGGCCAGACCATCGTCGATATGCTCAGGTTCGGCCGATACCTGATCGCCGCAGTAGTAATACTTGTGCTTCGATGAGAACCCGTGATCGAGCATGCCGTCGTAATTTCGTTGATCGAGGATCAGGATGCCGTCCCATTTCAGGGCGGCATAGAATTCGGCCAGTGCCCGGCGCCGGTCGTTCTCGTCGAACAGATGGGTGAACGAATTGCCCAGGCAGATGATGGCGTCGAACTTGCCGTGCACGTCTTTGTTCAGCCAACGCCAGTCGGCATGGGCCGTGTGCAGCACGAGATTGCGTCCGCGCGCATTTTCGAATGCCTTGGTCAGCATCTCCGCGTTGCCGTCGGCGCTGGTCACGTCGAACCCGGCCTTCAACAACTGCACGGAATGAAACCCCGTACCCGTGGCGGCGTCGAGCACACGGTGTTTGCCGCGGGCCTTCAGGATGTCGATGAAGAACTGGCCTTCACTTTCCGCGCGGGCCTCCCAGTCGATCAGTTCGTCCCATTTTTCCACGAACGTCTGGACGTATTCCCGCTGGTAGTGGTCGGTTTTACGGGTTTCCAGCGGATTGTCGCCGAAATCCTGTTGTTGTTGATTGATGTCGTCCATTGGGGCCCTCCAAGGCGTCGTGATTGGTCTATGACCACTTGAAAACAAGCGGCACAAAACAACGGGCGGACCGGAAAGGCCCGCTCGGGTGGTCAACGGCACGGCGCAACTCGGGGCGACAAGGCCCGGACGTGCCGAAGCGATCTGGTTTTATTTGGCGGTTGAAAGGACCCAGAACCCGGTTCGCGCGATGACGATGGGTGATCCGAAAGACGCGTTTTCCTAATTGTCGTTACCCACCCCGAAGGGGTAGCGGGATCAGTGCGACCCCGACGCGTCCACCGCCTGGACGGCAGGTTTTCATGCCCAACCGACTTTCGCGTTCTCAGGCAAAAGCCAGTGTGCCGCCCACGGGCAATGGCGCAAGGGTAACAGCCAGGGCAGGCGGGATCAACCGGGCCCCCGGGGAAATACCCGCCGGGCAAGGGGTGGGGAGGTGGCAGGACCCGGATTGATGGGCCTTGCGCGGGTATGTGAACGTTTTATGCCGCTGCTTGATCGGCCGTTCTGCCGACGTCGATGGCCGGATCGCAGGCACCGGCATCGGCCTTGTCGCGGATCAGACGGGCGGTGTCGCGTCGTTCCAACACGAACATGGCGGTCGCCGCCAGGAACGGCAGGCTCTGCACCAGTAAGGTTGCCGTGAACAGATAAAGTTCGACGATCCCCGTGGTGTTGACCGCAAACAGGGCGGCTGCGCTGGCCATCAGGGCGAGGCCGATGCGGGTCTCCGCGCGCACAGGTGACGCCGGCGCGGCCTTGGCGGTCGGGCTGCCGGTCTTTTGGGCCTTGCCCTTCTGGGTCACGCTGAACGGCAGGTCCGGCACCTTAATGCCGTCATAGATGGCCCGCGCCACGGTCCATTGCAGGCTGGCGGCGGCCAGGGCGGCGCCGGCGATGCGCGCCGGGCCGATTTTGACCCGCGCCATGTAAAGCAGCACGCAATGCAGCAACCCGGCACCGAACGCGGCCAGGATCGGCAGGGTGAAGGGGATCGGCGGCAGCATCACGCCGACGAACAAAATGAACGGCACCCAGGCCAGGTTGACGACAGCGGCGAGTGCGCCCACGGCGTCGGACAGCCAGTGCAGCCAGCCGGTGATGTAATGGACCTTCTGCCCCCGGGTCAGGGTCTTGGCGCCCGGCAGCATATGGCGCCAGTGCTTGAAGAAAATCTGCACGGCGCCGTAGGCCCAGCGGTGGCGTTGGGTCTTGAACGCGCGGTAGGTGTCCGGCAAAAGGCCCCAGCCATAGCGCCGGCGCGTATAGTGGGCGTGGTATCCCGCTTCGAACAGGCGCAGGCCCAGTTCCGTGTCCTCGGTGATGGTGTCCGGCGACCAGCCGCCGACGGCGTCGAAGGCGGCGCGGCGAACCAGCAGCATGGTGCCGTGGGCGATGATCGCATCGGCCTCGTTGCGTTGAACCATGCCGATGTCGAAAAAGCCCGTGTATTCGGCGTTCATGCAGCGCGCCAGCAGCGAACGTTCGCCGTCGCGGTGGTCCTGGGGGGCCTGTATCATGCCCACCTTGGGGGCGGTGAACGCGGGCACCAAATCCTTAAGCCAGTTCGGGTCGACCACGTAGTCGGCGTCGATGAGGGCAAGGACTTCCGCATCCTCGGCGACATGGGGCATGGCGGCGGTCAGTGCGCCTGCCTTGAATCCGGCGACCTTCGGGAAGTTGAGGAACTTGAAGCGCGGGCCCAGCTTCACACAATGGGCCTGTACCGGCCGCCACAGGCTTTCGTCGGCCGTGTTGTTGATGATCACCACGACTTCGAAATCCGGATAGTCGAGGCCGGCGCAGGAATTCAGCGTCTCGATCAGCATCTCCGGGTTTTCCCGATAGGCGGGAATCTGGATCGACACCTTGGGCAGGGGGGCATCCGTTGGCGCGTCTTCGGCCCGCCAAAGCCGTTTGGGCCGGGGGCCCAGGGTCACCTCGGCGACCTCGTCCAGCTTACCCAGGGTAACCAGGGTCAGCGGCAGCATCAGCACCATGCCCAGGCCCCAGGCGATGGCCGACCCCACGTTCAGATAGTTCTCGAAGGGGTAGAGCAGTGCCACCGCGACGGCGGCGGCGAGTGCATTGGCCGCGATCGCCATGGCCAGGGCATGACCGAAGGTCGGCCGCCGCATCATCAGCCACAGCACGGTCATCACCAGTCCCAAGACCAGGGCCAGGATGCCGCGCCGCCATTGTTCGGGCTGCTCGACCGCACCGGCCAGGGAGAACTTGGCGTTGCCGTCATGATCGAACACGCCCCAATAGGGGCCGACGCTTCCTTCCATGGTCTTCCACGGCTGATCGAAGGCCTCCATCAGGTTGTAGCCGATGCCATGGCGCGATGCTTCGGACACGAACTTGCGGATGATGGTGGCCTGGGTCATGGGGTCGGGGCCGGCATCGCGGTTGCGGTAACCGCGTGACGGCCAGCCGAATTCCGCGATGATCGCGTCTTTCCCAGGGAACGTGTCGAGCACTTCGCGGTAGCGTTCGAACGCATAGGAAACGGCGTTCTGCGCGCCGACGGCTTCCCAGTAGGGCAGCACGTGGATCGACATGAAATCGACCTCGTCGACCAGGTCGGGATGGGAAAGCCAGCGGTCCCAGGTTTCCCCGGTGGTCACCGGTACGGGCACGCGGGTGCGCACCTCGCGGATGATGGCGATCAACTCTTCCAGCGTCAGGTCTTCGCGCAGCAGCGTTTCGTTGCCCACGAACACGGCGCGGATGTTGGGATACTTGCGGACCAAGGTGATCGCGGTCTCGATCTCCCGCCGGTTGGAGGCGTCGTCGCGGCCCAGCCAGATGCCGAGCATGACCTCGATCCCGCGTTCCTTGGCAAGTGCGGGCACCTGGGCCTGGATGCCGCTGACCGTATAGGTGCGCACGGACCGGGACACGGGCTTGATGACGTCCAGGGCATGGGCCAGTTCCCGCAAGGTCGCCGACCGCCCGAACCAGACTTCGCGGGGCGCACCGATGTTGAAGGACATGGAATGCACCTTGCCCGTCACGTCAGGCAGCACGGCCGTTTCCAAGGTCGTGGCCCAGGCCAACCCATGCAGGACAGCGGCGACCAAGGCCGCCGCGAGGACGTTTTTCATCTTATTTTAGGCACCCAAGAGCGGTAACACGATTGAACCACTTCACGCGGCGCTTCCGGGCCGCACGGCAGAACGACGGATACTTAAGGCGCGCTGTACCCCGCGCAAGGGGCAATGAGGCGGTGCTGCCAGAGTTTCAGACTCTTTTGGCCACCACGGCGCAGAGATTGCGCCAGTTTGCACCTGCGAACAAGAGGCAGAATTCACAAATTTTCAATCACCCGAAACGACCGACGAGGGCAAACGAAACGGACGTTAAGCTTTCGTTTCCATGAGCTTGACGAGTTCGGGAATGCTGGCCGCGGTCTCCAGGGACATCAGGCCATCGAACAGCGGACGCAGGCGCTCCGCCGGCAGGGCCCGGCCGGCGCAATCTTCGAATTTGTCCCACAATTCGTCCCGCGACATGGTGTTGTCGCCGCTGCGTCCGATGAGGTTCGACACCGTTTCCGTGAGCTTGCGCCCGTCCTTCAGGGTGACGATCACTTCCGCTCCCCAATTGTCCTTGTCGTCGCCATCGAGGTCGGGATGGGGCCGTGCCGTGGTGACCGCGAGCAGGCGCCTGACGGGCTCCTCGCGGAAGGCGTCGCCCTCGAAATCCTTCAACCGCACCGTGCCGTCCAACAGCGTGCGCGCGACCGTGTACTGGACCGAGAATTTGGCCTCCAACTCGCTGTCGGGCAGGGGCGTATTGGTGTGTCTGAGGCGCCGCTGATGGGGCATGATCTCGATGCCTGCGACGGCTTCGGCCGGAATCTCGTGCTTGCCGGCCAGCCGTTGCATGGCGGTGATGCACTGATGGGTCGATCCGCAGCAGGGGAACTGCTTGATCGCCAAGTCTTCGGCCTCGATCTCCCAGGGGCCGTTGTCCCAGCCGTCCAGCAGGCGTTCGGCGGCATAGGTGCCGGGGCCGTTGAAGACCTCGAAGAAGCCTTGATGGTGCTCCATGGCCCCGGGGTTGGCGTCATGGCCTTGTTCGGCCAGCAGCACGGCCAGCACGCCGGACCGTGCCGAATGACCGACATGCAGCGGCTTGGTCATGGTCCCGAAATTGGCTTTCAGGCCGCTGGCCAGGGAGGCCGCCATAGCCAGCGCCATGGCCGTCTGTTCGGCGGACAGGCCGATCAGCCGCGCCGATCCCGCGACGGTGCCGAAAATGCCGAGTGTGGCGGTCGGATGCCAGCCCTTGTCATAATGATGGGGATGGACGGCGCGGGCCAGGCGCATTTCCGCCTCCAGCCCCACGGCATAGGCCGTGATCAGGTTCTGGCCGGAAAGGCCCCGGTCCTCGGCCAAGGCGAACAGAGGAGCAACCAACGGCACCGACTGATGGCCGCCGAACACGGAGGAGAAATCGTCGAAATCCAACGCATGCGACGCAATGCCGTTGACGAAGGCGGCATCCAGCGCGCTGGTCCGTCGCCCCGTGCCGAACACCAGCGCCGATCCGGGCGCCGTGGCGATGCCGGGGGTGCCGAGCGCAATCTGCGTACAATCTTCGGGCAGGCCGGCCAGGGTCACGCCGACGGTATCGGTGATGCCCAGCTTGGCGAGCCACAGACCCTTTTCGGAAATCACCTTGGGGTCGTAGCCGATGATACGCTCCGCCAAACGCGTCAAAAGGGCGCGCTGGTCCGTTGCGGAAATATTATTCATGGTTGCCTCATCCCTTTACCGCCGGACTTTCAGGCCCGTGCGCCTCCCTTGATTGTATACAATATCAAGGAGGGGGCGGCGTCAATCCTCGCCGATCCTGTGCGGATCGAACGGCGTCGACTGGTAGACCATGTTGATCCAGTTGCCGAACAGGATATGGGCATAGGCGCGCCAACGGTTGACCGGCGTCTTGGCCGGATCGTTGCCGGGGTAGTAGTTGGCGGGGACCTGAATGTCCGCGCCCTTTTCGGCATCGCGGCGGTATTCGGCGTCCAACGTGTCGGAATCGTATTCCAGATGATTGAACATGTGGACGTGGTTGAGCTTGTGGTCGTGGACCAGGGCGATGCCCGTCGCGGCTCCTTCCATGAGGATTTCCAACTGCGGGAAGGGCTTGAGGTCGGCGGCATGGTTTTCCGTATGGCGCGACACGGGAATGTTCAGGCTGTCGTTCAGGCCCCGGCACAGTTCCGACGCGGTGTTGAGCACCTGGTGTTCGAATACACCGAACGCCTTGTGCGGCAACTGATATTTGGGAATGCCGTAGAAATGATGGAGCGCCGCCTGCGCCCCCCAGCACAGGTTGAACAGGCTGTGCACGTTGCTCCGCGACCAGTCGAAGATCTGGCACAGTTCATCCCAATAGGTGACGGCTTCGAACGGCAGTTGTTCGATGGGCGCACCGGTGACGATCAGCCCGTCGAACTTCTGGTCCGTGACCTGGGTCCACGGATGGTAGAAATCGATCATGTGCTGTTCGTCGACGGTCTTCGGCTTGTGCGTGGTCAGCGCCAGCAGATGCATCTCGATCTGCAGGGGCGTCGCGCCCAGCACGCGGGCCAACTGGGTTTCCGTCTTCTGCTTCAAGGGCATCAGGTTCAGCACCGCGATGCGCAGCGGGCGAATGTCCTGAAGCATCGCCTGATCATCGCCGATGATCGGCACGCCCTCTTTTTCCAGGACAGCGCGGGCGGGAAGGTCTGACGGAATCTTGATCGGCATGGCGGCCTGTCCGGCGTTGGTTTCAGGTTGGGTCAGCACGTGTCTGGTGCGGTGCCGCGGGCGCGGCGGAGACGGTATTAGAAATCCAATGCCCGGCGTTGGGCGCGGGCAAGGCATGCGTTCACATAGTGTGTGGCATTGGCCGCGGCAACCTTGTTGTCGGCGGATTGCGCGCGCATGGTGTCGAATACCCGCCGCAATACCTTGTTGGCGTCCGGTACCAGTTGGCCCTGGGGTGGGTCGGCGAACAGGTCGGCGACGTCGATGGTGAAGCCGTATTTTTCCGCCATCCGGGCATAGCGCGGCTTGCGGTCCTGGACCAGGGCGGGGAACAGGGTGCGGGCGAAATCCTTGGGTCCGACGCCCTTGCCGTCGGCGGGTTGGTCGGCCAGATGCTTTTCGATAAATGATGGGTAATAGAACAGGGGCTTGGGGTCGCTTTCGGCCCGTTCCTTCAGCGCATCCTCGTCGGTTTTACCGGCACGGATATAGAGGATAAGGGTATCGGCGCGGAGTGCGGTGATCACGGGGTCGTCGGGATCGTCCAGGTCGACGATTTCGCACAGGCTGCCCGACGCGTCGTTGATAAAATCCTTACAGCGATAGATTTCCCAGGCCTTGGCGATGAAGTGACCGGTATCCTTCATGGCTTCCTGTTCGCCCCAGCGATAGAGCCCTTGGCGCTTTAGGAACGTGGCCTTGTCCAGGCCGCCCTCGGCCGGATCGCCGTACATGCCGAGGAACGTGGATACCGGATCCAGGTTGTCGACGCTGATGTTGTGGTTGATGTAGATGGAATCCGAGCGCAGCAGGTTGGCCACGAAAGTGTCCTGCATGTGCATGATCTTGTACTTGATATTGTCCAGGATGTGTTCGGCGAGATAGCGCGTGCCGATGCGGTAGTCGGCCGAATAGTGGTACCAGTCGGCACGGCGGCGCAGGCTGGTGGACAGCATGGTTTTGCCCACGCCGGACATGCCCAGCAGCGTGATCGCGTGGGGGAGTTGGCGGAACGCCTCGAAATCGTTGAGATATGCTTCAGAGCTCATGCCCAAGGTTTGGCCTGCGCCGTTTCGCTTGTAAAGAGCTTTGATCGGGCCGCCACCGGCAAAAATTAATTCCAAGCCCCCGTGGGTGGAGTGCTAAGCTTGTGTCAGGATAAATATGGCGTCCGGCGCCGCAAAAATGCGGACAAACGACCGGAACGCCCACACCAGCAATCACCGAACGGGAGGATTTCATGCTGAAAGCCTTGAACATTGATCCTGGCAAGTGCACGGGCTGCCTGCAGTGCGAACTTGCCTGCTCTTTCGAAAACGAGGGCGTGTTCAATCCGTCCAAGTCGCGGATCAAAGTCTTCAATTTCCACGACCAGGGCCGCTTCGTGCCTTATACCTGCACGCAATGCGACGAGGCCTGGTGCATGCACGCCTGTCCGGTCGACGCCATATCCCTGAACAAGCTGACCGGGGCCAAAGAGGTCAACGACAACCTCTGCGTCGGCTGCAAGGTCTGCACCATCGCCTGTCCCTTCGGCACGGTGAATTACAATTCCGCCACCGGCAAGGTCATCAAATGCGACCTGTGCGGCGGCGATCCGGAATGCGCCAAGGCCTGCCCGACCGACGCCATCACCTATGTGGACGCCGATTGGACCGGCCTGGACAAGATGCGCAAATGGGCGGCCAAGACCGACGCCGGCCAGCAAGCCGCGCACTGACGGGGAGGATGATGTCATGGCATGGGCACGGCGGATTCTGCGGGTCGACCTGACCAAGGGCACCTGCACGCATGAACCCCTCAACATGGATTGGGCCAAGCGCTATCTGGGGCAGCGCGGCCTGGCGACCAAATACCTGACGGAAGAGATCGACCCCAAGGTCGATCCCCTTGCGCCGGAAAACAAGCTGATCATGGCGACCGGGCCGCTGACCGGCACCTGCGCGTCCACGGCCGGGCGCTATTCGGTGATCACCAAGGGGGCGCTCACGGGCGCCATCGCGTGCTCCAACTCGGGCGGCTTCTTCGGCAACGAAATGAAGAACGCCGGGCTGGACATGATCATCTTCGAAGGCCGCGCCAAGGCGCCGGTCTATCTGTTCATCGACAACGACGATTGCCGGCTGCTGGATGCCTCGGGCTATTGGGGCACTTCCGTGTGGGACACGGAAGAAGGTATCAAGGAAGCCCACGGCGACGCCCAGATCCGCGTCGCTTCGATCGGCGTGGCGGGTGAAAAGGGCGTCAAATTCGCCTGTGTCGTCAATGATATGCACCGCGCCGCTGGGCGTTCCGGTGTCGGCACGGTGATGGGCTCGAAGAACCTCAAGGCCGTCGCCATTCGCGGCACCAAGGGGGTGTCCGTGGACGACATGCCCACGTTCCTGAAGGCCGTGACGGCGGGTAAGAAGGTGTTAGCGGAAAATGCGGTGACCGGGCAGGGGCTGCCGGCCTACGGCACCCAGGTTCTGATGAACGTGATCAACGAAACGGGCGCCCTGCCGACCCGCAACCACCGCGACATTCAGTTCGAGGGGGCGTCCAAGATTTCCGCCGAGGCCATGGCCGAGCCGCGGGAATCGGACGGCAAGCCCAACCTGATCCGAAATGCCGCCTGCTTCGGCTGCACCATCGCCTGCGGGCGGATATCGAGCATCGACCGGACCCATTACACGGTGGTCGACCGGCCGCAGTATCAGAAGGCGTCGGGCGGGCTGGAATACGAAGCCGCCTGGGCGCTGGGTGCGGCCACCGGCGTCGATGATTTGGACGCCCTGACGTTCGCCAACTTCATCTGCAACGAACAGGGGATCGACCCCATCTCGTTCGGCGCCACGGTGGGTGCGGCCATGGAGATGTTCGAGGACGGCATCATCACCACCAAGGAGACCGGCGGGATCGAAGTCAAATTCGGATCGGCCAAGGCGCTGACCGATCTGGCCGAACTGTGCGGCCGGGGCGAGGGCTTCGGGGCGGAGATCGGTCTTGGGTCCAAGCTGCTGTGCGCGAAATACGGCAAGCCGGAACTGTCCATGTCCGTGAAGGGCCAGGAATTCCCGGCCTATGACGGCCGGGGTATCCAGGGCATGGGTCTGACCTATGCCACGTCCAACCGGGGGGCCTGCCATCTGCGCAGCTATACCGTGGCGTCGGAAATCCTGGGCATCCCGGAAAAGACCGACCCGCTGGTCACCGACGGCAAGGCGGGCCTGGTCAAGGCGTTCCAGGACGCGACGGCGGCGGTCGACAGTGCGGGCATCTGCGTGTTCACGACCTTTGCCTGGACCTTGGAGGACATCGCCCCTCAGATCGATGCCGCCTGCGAGGGCGATTGGAGCGTCGAGGCCCTGTTGGCAACGGGGGAACGGATCTGGAACCTGGAACGCCAGTTCAACCTGGCGGCCGGTTTCACCGGCAAGGACGACAACCTGCCCCCGCGCCTGATGAAGGATGCGGCCAAGACCGGCCCGGCCAAGGGGTTGACCAGCGGTTTGGACAAGATGCTGCCGGAATATTATCAGCTGCGCGGCTGGTCCAAGGACGGCGTGCCGACCAACGAGACGGTCAGTAGGCTGGGGCTGTAGGGGCATGACCTACGTCATCATCGGCGCCGGCCCGGCAGGGGTCGTCGCGGCGGAAACGCTCGCCAAGACGGACCCAGGGGCTGACATCGTGCTGCTGGGCGGGGAAGCCGATCCGCCTTATTCCCGCATGGCCATTCCCTATGTCCTGACCGGCATCATCGATCACGGCGGCACGCACCTGCGCAAGACGGCCGGGCATTACGACACGCTCGGCATCACCTATCGCCAGGGCCGCGCCGCCGGGATCGACGTCAAAGCCGGGAAGGTCCTGCTGGAAGGCGGTGGCGAACAGCCCTACGACAAACTGCTGATCGCGACTGGGGCGAGCCCGATCAAGCCGCCGGTGCCGGGGCTCGACCGGCCCGGGGTTCACCACTGCTGGACCCTCGACGATTGCCGCGAGATCGAGAAGCTGGCGCAAAAGGGATCAGAGGTCGTCCTCATGGGGGCCGGGTTCATCGGCTGCATCATCCTGGAGGCCCTGGTCGAACGGGGCGTCAAGCTGACCGTGGTCGAGGCGTTGGACCGTATGGTGCCGCGCATGATGAACGAGACGGCGGGCACCTTGATCAAGGATTGGTGTCAGGCCAAGGGCATCACGGTGCATACCTCGACCAAAGTGACGGAGGTCGGCGAACAGGACGGCCGTCTGGCCGTCGCCATGGACAATGGGGAAACGGCGTCCGCCGACCTGGTGGTCGTCGCCGCCGGGGTGAAATCCAACATCGGTTTCATCGACGGCACCGGCATGAAGGCCGAACAGGGCATTCTGGTGGACGAATTCCTGCGCACCTCCGCCGACAACATCTATGCCGCCGGTGACTGCGCCCAGGGCCCGGATTTCGGCGGCGGCTTCAACGTCCATGCCATTCAGCCGACCTCGACCGAACACGGCCGCTTTGCCGCCCTCAACATGGCCGGCAAGGTCACGCCCTATCGGGGCTCGTTGCAGATGAACGTGCTGGACACGGCGGGGCTGATCTCGACCTCGTTCGGCGACTGGGAAGGAGGCGACGGCACGGAAAGTGCCGAGGCCCTGGACCGTGACCGCTTCAAGTACCTGCGCCTCAACTTCAAGGACGACGTGCTGGTCGGGGCCCTGTCCCTGGGCCGTACGGACCATATGGGCGTGCTGCGCGGCCTGATTCAGAACCGCACGCCCCTGGGCATTTGGAAGGCGCGGCTGATGGATGATCCGCACCGCATCATGGAAGCCTATGTCGCCCATGCCTATGCCTGACGGCGGGGGCGCCCCATGAAGATCCGGGTCAAGCTCTATGCTTCCCTCGCCGAACATCTGCCGGCGGGCACCAAAGGCAACGAGGCTGACCTGGAGGTTGCCGCCGACGCGACCCCGGCCACGGTCATCGCCCAGCTCGGCCTGCCGGAAAAGATGTGCCACCTGGTGCTGCTGAACGGCGTCTATGTCGAGCCCTCGGCGCGCGCCGCGACGGCCATGGACGCGGGCGATGCCCTGGCCATGTGGCCGCCGGTGGCGGGGGGCTAGGAACCTTGACCGCGCCGGTCGTCATCACAAAGGAAATGGCCCTGACGCGGGCCGGTTTCTTTCGCGGCATCGCCAAGGCGCTGGGCACCGATGCCTTCGTCGAGACGGCGGATGGCATTGTGCTGGAGCAGGACGGCAAACTTCTGGAGATCGCCCTGGGGCCCGAACGCATACGCCGCATCGCGCTGATCGAGATCGAAGTCATGGATGTGACGCTTGGGTTCCATGGCTATACTAGGGAGGATCGAGCCGCGGCGCTGATGGCGTTTGACCGGGCATTTCAGCGGGGTGGGGGTTGATTAGAGCATTATTTTAGAATCATTCTAACTTTGAGCGTTGATCCCGATGGTGTATCCATTATCTTTAATGTCCACACACGATTTGTATTAAGGAGTTCCCATGTCGAGTGAAGGTTTCCACGAACCCCTGGAGAAATTGTCCGAACAGACCATGGACCGTCATCGCGCCATTGTTTCCTTGATGGAGGAACTGGAGGCCGTTGACTGGTACCAGCAGCGCGTCGACGCCACCTCGGATCCTGAATTGAAGGCGATCCTGGCCCATAACCGGGACGAGGAAATCGAGCACGCCGCCATGGTCCTGGAATGGCTGCGCCGCAGCATGCCGCAGTTCGACAAGGAACTCCGTGAAAACCTGTTCAAGGACGGCCCCATCACCGGCCACCACGGCGACGACCACTAAACCGTCGGTTTCCTCTAGCTTTCAGACCCCCGCGTGTCATCGACGCGCGGGGTTTTGCATGTTCGTTGACCTATGTCATGGCGCGGTCCGGCCCAATAAATCACCCTTCTCGCATATATCGAACCATCGCGTAAGGAAGGAGGATATCGATGAGCACTACGCAACAATCCACACCGGAAAAAAAGGTGGAGGCAAAGCGCGCCGAGGGTGGCGAAGTTTCCGTCAAGAAGGATGCCACGACCCCGGCGGAAGCTTGGCGCACCGACATGGAACGCCTGATGGGCGACTGGTTCAGCGCCTGGAACGGGCTTGGCCGCCTTCAACCGTTCGCGGGGTTGTCGAAAGGGGACGTGACACCGGCAAGCGGTCTTGAGGAATGGCGGGCACAGGCGGACCGCTATTTCGAGGATATGAACCGGCGCTGGGCCGATCTGGCCCGCCTCAGCCCGCTTGAGATGTTCGGTGTCCCGGCCGGGGTTGCCCTCAACCCGGAAGTCGATGTCAGCGACGGCGACGGAAAGTTCGTGTTGAAGGCGGACCTGCCCGGGCTGTCGGAAGACGATGTCGAGGTCGCGGTCGACGGCGATGTGTTGACCATTTCCGGTCACAAGTCGGAAACGTCCGAGGACAAGGAGAACGACTATTGCCGGCGCGAGCGCCGGTTCGGCTCGTTCCGCCGGTCCTTCAAGCTGCCGGAAGGGGTTGTCGGCGACAAGGCCAAGGCAGCCTTCGACAAAGGTGTTCTGACGGTCACGCTACCGAAACAGGGCAAGACGGAGAAATCCAAGGGCAGGAAGGTTCCGCTCAACGGTTGAACGCTGACTACTTCCGGTCCGCGTAAGGGTTCTCGCTTTTGCGGTAGATCAGGCGGATCGGCACGCCGTCCAGCCCGAAGTGGTCGCGCAGGCCGTTGACCAGAAAGCGGGTGTAACTGTCCGGCAGTTCGGTCGCCCGCGTGCAGAATACGATGAACGTGGGCGGGCGGGCCTTGGCCTGGGTCGCGTAACGCAGGCGGATGCGCTTGCCGCCCTTGCCCATGGGCGCGGGATGGGCTTCCTGCATGTCGGTCAGCCAGCGGTTCAGGTCGCCCGTGCCGACCCGCGTGTTCCACAGGTCGTAGGTTTCGGTAACCGTGGGCAGAAGCTTGTCCAGCCCCTGGCCGGTCAGGGCTGAGCAGGTAATGACGGGAATGCCCCGGACCTGCGGCAGGCTGGTCTGCAGGCGGTCGCCGAGGCGCTGGATCGTCTCCCCCCGGTCCTTGGCGGCGTCCCACTTGTTGACCGCAATGATCAACGCGCGGCCTTCTTCGATGACCTGGCGGGCGATGGTCAGGTCCTGCTTTTCCAGGACGGCGTCGGCGTCCAGCACCAGCACCACGACATGGGCGAAACGCACGGCGCGCAGCGTGTCGCGGGTGCTGAGGGATTCCAGCTTGTCGGTGATCCGTGCCTTGCGGCGCAATCCGGCCGTGTCGATCAGCCGGTAATCGCGCCCGCCGTGCTGCCAGGAAATGGAAATCGAGTCGCGGGTGATCCCGGCCTCGGGCCCGGTCAGCATGCGGTCCTCGCCGAGCAGGCGGTTGATCATGGTCGACTTGCCGACGTTGGGCCGACCGACGATGGCAAGCTGCAGGGCCTTGGGCTCGGCCACGTCATCGCCGTCGCCTTCGTCGTTGAATTCCTCAAGGTCGGCGAATTCATCTTCGTCGTCATAGGCTTGCGTGCCTTCGGCGGCGGCAGCTTCGGCAAAGGGGATAAGCCGGTCGTACAGGTCCGACAGGCCGAGCCCGTGTTCCGCCGAAAAGGCGACGGGCTCATCCAGGCCCAGGGAATAGGCGTCGAACAGCCCGGACTCGCCGGCCCGGCCCTCGCACTTGTTGGCGACCAGGATCGACGGCGTGCCGCGGGCCCGCAGCCAGGACACGAAATGCTGATCCATCGGTGTCACCCCGGCCCGCGCATCGATCACCATCAGCGCCACGTCGGCTTCGTCGAGGGCATGTTCGGTCTGGCGCCGCATGCGGGCTTCCAGGCTGTCGTCGGTGACGTCCTCAAGCCCGGCGGTGTCGATCAGCCGGAATTTCAGCTCGGCGAGCTTGCCCTCGCCCTCGCGGCGGTCGCGGGTCACCCCCGGCGTATCGTCGACGATGGCCAGCTTGCGCCCAACCAGACGATTGAACAGGGTCGATTTGCCGACGTTGGGACGGCCGATGATGGCGATGGTGAAGGGCATGACATTGGCCGGACGCGTGTCCGATCCTGATTACCTAAACGGGGTTACGGGTACTGGGTTACTGATAAACGATCAATTCCGCGTCGTCGGACAGGAAGATGACCCGGCCGTCGGCGACAATGGGCGGCACGGAAATGCCGTCGGGCATTTCGACCTCGCCGATGAACTTACCCGAATAGGGCGACAAAGCCCAGGCCACACCATGCGATCCGGCCACGATCAGGCGGTCGGAGGCCAGAATGGGGCCGGTCCAGACGACGGGATCGCGCTGCTTTTCCGGGTTTTCGAAACGGGGCAGGGGGCGGACCCAATAGACGCCGCCGGTATCGCGGCTGACGGCGGCGACTTCCGCGTCGTTGGTCAACACGAAAATATAGTCACCAGCGATCCAGGGGCTTTCGATGCCGCCGATATCCCGTTCCCAGATACGCCGGCCCGTGCGCAGGTCATAAGCCGCCATGATCCCGGAATGGCTGATCGCGATGACCCGGCCGCGGTCGATGATCGGGCGGCCGCGGATATGCGACAGGGCGGAGACGATGTCCGAACGCTTCAGGGACGCCAGGGAATCCGACCACAACAGGCGGCCGTTCTCGGCCCTGAGCGCCACCAGTTCACCGGACGAATAGGGGACGACGACCACGCCCTGGTCGACGGCCGGGCTGCCGCTGCCGAGAAGGGAAGCGGACTCGGTGATACCCGAATGATCCCAAAGCTGCTGGCCCGTGTTGGCGTCCAGGGCGAAGGTGCGGTTATCCAGGGTAATGACGAAGACCCGCCCGCCGCGCACCGTGGGGGCGGCGTGCATGGGGCCGCTCAGCACCGTGCGCCAAATTTCCTTGCCCGTCGCGGCATCCAGGGCGATGACATGACCGAACCCGGTCGCGGCATAGACCCGCCCGCCGTCGGTGGTCACGCCGCCGGACAACAGGCCGTCGTCGGCCTCGGCCTTGGGCGCCAGTTCGACGTCCCAGATGGTGTCGCCGGACTTCATGTCGACGGCATAGACTTCGGATTCGGAATCCATGGTGAAGATGCGCCCGCCCGCGGCGACGGGGGAGCCGAGGATGCGGAGCTCGTCATCGACGCCTTTGCCGACGCCGGTACTCCAGGCCTTGGTGATGTTCTCCGGCACCAGGATGTGGTGCATGGCATGGTTCGGGTAGCCGCCCGGCTGCGGCCATTCCGGATTGGGCGAAGGGGCCGGCAGCAGGATCTGGTGATCCTTCAACTCGGCATCGGCCGCCAAGGTCCGCTGATTGGTGAGGATCGCGATGCGCGTGCCCGGCAGGGGGACTTCTTCCTTGGAGAATAGATTTTCCATATAGGAACAGCCACCGGTGGCCAAGGGCGCCATCAGGGCAAGGGCGATGGACAAAACCACGCCCCGGGCCGTGCCGCGCCGGCAGGCCTGCAAGCCCCATTCCGGGCGATTTCCGCTATTCGGCGCAGCCATACCGATTGTTCCCCTGTTCCCCGTGACCCATCCTGATTAATTCAGGGGCCCTTCTAACGCAATATCGTTAACAATTCCGTTGCGCGCTGGCGCATACGGGCCGGCGTTTCCGCGTCCTTGGACAGGGTGCTGTAGATTTCCACTGCCTTGGCCTTGTCCCCGGCGCGAAGCGCCAGCGACGCCGCCAGTTCCTGGGCGCTGAACCGCCACGGATTTCCGGCCGCCATAAGCGGCGCCAGACGGTCTTGAACCTTTTTGGGATCGGTGCCCGGATCATTGACCTCCAGCCCCGCCGCCAGGATCACAGCCAGATCCTGATACAGTTTTCCGGCCCCCGTGTCCGCCGCGATGGCGTTATAGGCGGCGATGGCCCCGGCCGTGTCGCCGTTCTTGGCGAGAAGACCTGCTTCCTGAATGCGGGCAAGCAGGCCATAACCGCCGCCTTCGCCGGACAGGCTTTTGAACGCACCGGCGGCCGCGTCCGCGCTGCCGGTTTCGGCCAATTTCTGAGCGGCGGCGAAGCGGTCACCCAGGGCTTGGCGGGTTTCCAGGTCGTATTTGACCCAGAACTGGTACCCCGCGACGGCCGCAACGCACAGCCCCGCCGCGACGAGAATGATCTTGCCGTAGCGGCTCCAGACCTTGTGGAACTGTTCCTGGCGCAGCTCTTCGTCGATTTCGCGGATCAGGCTGTTTTCGGTATGATCGGCCACTTTTGGCTCCCGTCGGTAACGGTTGGAATTGGCGGGGAAAATAGTGGCCTTTTCCCGCGATAGCAACTGGCGGTGGCGGGGGGCGGTTATGGAGGGGTTTACGGCTCCTTAACAATGATGGGCGACAATGCTCGGTGGTGGCGGTCAAATGCGCCGTAACCCGTATCGAAGGGCGACCCAAGGGAATGAAACGACTTCTTGCGATTTTCACCGTCTGTTTGCTGATGACCGGCTGCGTCGGCATTGTCGGCGCCGAGGGCGTATCCGTCATGGCGACGGACAAGACGGTCGTTGACCATGTCATCTCGTTGTCGAGCGGCAAGAACTGTTCGACCATCCGCAAGGACCTGGGCCTGACCTACTGCGAGGAAGACGAAAAGATCCCGCAGATGAACGTGTTCTGCTACCGCACGCTGGGCGAGATCACCTGCTACGACAGGCCAGTGTATGAGGGTAAGCAGGAACAGGTCCGCCAGGGCGGCGAAAAACCCCGCTGATCGCCGTAACGGACGCTTGTTCTGAAGGGCCTGCCGTCGTTCAATGGCCGCCCCATGCGATTCCTTGCTTATACATTGTTGTTGTCCACGCTCCTGGGTTCCGGTTGGGCCGCCTGGTTCTTTTTCGGTGCGCCCGCCCAGGACGACGACCCCGAACTGACCGCGTTGAAGCATCGCGTGGCGCAGCTTGAGCAATCCGTGGAGGAGGGCGATCTGAACGCCCGGATCGACCTGGGATGGATATTGATCGGCAAAAATTCCCGGCTGCCTGATCCGGACCGCGCCGTCGCCTTGTTTCGCGAGGCCGCCGGCAAGGGGGCCGTCAGGGCGCAATACGCCCTCGGTTGGGCTTATGCCAAGGGGCGCGGCGTGCCCGTCGATTATGCCCAGGCGGCGGAATGGTACCGTGTGGCGGCGACGGCAGGCGGCGACGCCGATGCCCAGTTCGCGCTGGGCGAGCTTTATTTCCGCGGCCTTGGCGTGGCCAACGACTACGGCCGGGCGATCGACCTGTACCGCGCCGCCGCGATGCGCGGCCCCACCTTCTCGGCCGGATCGAATCCCGCGCCGCTCGCCACATCCTTCTGGAACTCCACCGCCGCGATCATCCGATCGCACAATACCTGATGGGCGTCATGTACCAGGAAGGCTGGGGGGTGAAACGCGATCTGGTCGAGGCTTACAAGTGGCTGACTCTGGCTGTTCCCCAGGCGGCCCGCATCCAAGCCCATAACCCCCAGTTCGACCCCCGGGGGCAGCGTGAGCAGTTGATGGTCAAGCTGAACCGGACCCAGATCAATTTGGCCGAGCGTAGGGCCCGTGAGATGACGGCAGGAAAATGAGGAACAGGACATGGGGGATTTGAGGTGACCGCGCCGAAGCTTCGCCTTCTCATCATCGAAGGCAACACGGCGGCGGGCAATGCGGCCATGGCGGCCGCGGGCGTCGGCACCAATGCCGGTCAGTATGCGGATGCCGTGCGGCGGACGGCGTCCGACGCGGACATCCATGTCGCACATCCCGCTGACCGGACCGATGTCCTTCCGGCGGGGGTGGCCTTAAGTGATTTCGACGGCGCAATCCTGGGCGGCTCGGGCCTGTTCGTGCGCGCCCGGGGAAATGCCCCCGAGGTTCAGCGCCAGGTCGATCTGGTGCAGGCCCTGTTCGGGGCCGGCGTGCCGATGCTGGGAAGCTGCTGGGGGCTGCAGGTCGCGGTGGTTGCCGCCGGGGGCGACGTGTCGCCGAGCCCCAACGGCCGCGAGGTCGGTATCTGCCGCGCCATCACGCTGAGCGACGCGGGGGCCGGTTTCCCTATGTTCGCGGGCAAGCCCGGGACATTCGACTCCCTCGCCATTCATTACGATGAAGTCACCCGTCTACCGTCCGGCGCCGCCGTGCTTGCTGCCAACGCTCACAGCCCGGTTCAGGCGGCGGCGTTCTCCTTTGGAAAAGGCGTGTTCTGGGGTGTCCAGTATCATCCCGAATTCTCGTTTTCCCACATGGCGCGGCTGATCCGACGCTACGGTGCCGACATGGTGACGCAGGGCATCTATCCCGATCAGGCGGCCATGGACCGGGAGACAGAGGCCATGCTGCGCTTGGATGCCGATGCCGAAGCGCAGGCGGCGGACCTGGGTTTTGGTGAAACGGTGAGGAAAACGGCGATGCGGTGTCGAGAAATCGACAATTGGCTGCAGTTTTGTCGAAGTGAAAAACCGAACTGAATGCGATGTTGGGGCTTGGCTGTTCAATTTCCCCCAAATTAATTATTAGAATATTATTATTTAAAGCAAATACACAATCTATTTTTCCTGTGTAATTTGATGTTAAAAATTACTCAATAATAAAATTAACCATATTTAATATTTGTGTATTTAATGGGTGCGTTTATCCCTAAAAATTACTGGATGTTTTGTATCTAGTACTTTTGTATAGCTATAATTCTTTGAAGATTCAGGGGTATCCTTCAGCCATGTTGAGGAACTGGGAGCCGCATTCATTTCATGGATACACAAGGTCTCGTTACATCTGCGGCGGTAATCGGGGCAGGGGGGGAGGTGTTCCTGATGGCCATTCAGCCAGATGAGAGGCTCGTCCGTTTCGAAACTGACGAGATTAGAATTTTCGCATAGGATGCATGGCCCTTGAGGGGGAGGACTACCCGTACCCGCAGGAAACAATGCGGGACGGAGGATCAAATAACCAAGAAAAGGGTTTGGGACGATGAATGACCAAGAAAAGCCCGTCGCCGAGGATGCGGTGGAGGCTCCTTCCGTGGATGAGGAAGGGCCGGAGGTTGTGTCTGAGGTGACGGAAGTTGAGGATCACGTGGTCGTCGATGATGACACGACGCCGGATAACCTGGGACAGGAAACATCCCCCGAAGAACAAGCCGCACCGCAGCCGGGTAGAATGAATCGTAGCGGAATGGGCATCGGGGGGCGGCTGCTGTTGTCCGTTCTGGCAATTTTCGCGACGACGGTCGTTGCCATTGTCATCGGTTGGGTGTCGATGACCTCGTCATCGACCACCTTGAATGAGATCTCCCATGTGAAATCGCCGGCCGTGGCGGATGCGCTTCGCCTGTCGGAAACGGTTGCGCGCATCACATCCATTGCGCCGGCCCTGGTCGCCGCGAAGACGACCGCTGAACGCGAGAATATCGCCGCGCGCGTGCAATCCATCTTCGAGCAATTCGCCGGGATCGTCGCCAGTGCCAAGATCGGCACCGAGGTCATGACCAATCTGCAGTCCGGTGCTGACGAGTTGAAGGCGCTGCTTGGTGAGATCGAGGCAAAGGTCACCGAACGCAATAGGCTGGCCGGCGCCCGCGCCGCGTCAATGGAGAAATTGCGGGCCCTGCACAAAGAATTCGCGGTCGGCGCTGCCGGGATTATTGACGACGTGACCTTCAATCTCTCCCTTGGTGTCGAGGCTGTTGATGTAACCCTACCGGGCGCGTTGCTGGAATTCGTCGAGTCCGGGGTGGAACCCCTGGCGGCGGCCATGAACGTGAAGGCGGAAGCCAACCAGATCGTCGGTCTTCTGGGCAATGCGGCGACGGAAACCCAAAGCGAAAACCTGCAGCCGCTGCGGGAACGCTTCCTCACATCAAAGTCACAATTCCTGGATGCGATGTCGCTGACTGGTGAGTCCGATGCGGCGCAAAATTTGGCTGATCAAGGCGGCAAGTTGCTTGCCTTTGGCGTCGACGAAGGCAATGTCTTCGACAACCGCATCGCCGAACTGAAGACGCAGGATGACATCGAAGCCCTGATGGCCAAAAGCCGTGAGCTTTCGGCAAAATTCAGCGACGACATCGCAGGCGTGGTTGATGTGGCGGAAACGCAGATGGCAGAAGAGGCGGCGGCTGCGGAAGCCTCCGCTGCGGCGAACAAGAAGGTTCTCATGTTCCTTGCCGGGTTCTCGCTGCTAATCGCCGCGGGCGTCTACCTGATGTACGTGCGCCGGCTGGTGGCTCGCTTGGTGACCCTGTCGGGCAATATGGTGGCGCTTGCCGATGGTGACCTGACCATCGCGGTCGATACCCACGGATCGGACGAGATCGCCTCCATGGCCGGCACGGTCCAGGTGTTCAAGGAGAATGCCCAGGAAGTGAACCGCATGGCGTCGGAGCGGGAGATCGAAGACCGCCGCAACCGCCGCCGGTTGCGCAGCCAGGTTTTGGCGCTCAATGCCGCGTTGGAGGAAGAAGTCGCCAAGGCCGTCGATCTGGTCAAGGAGCGGGTATCGACGGTCGAGAACTCGGCCCGCTCTGCGGCGGACCTGTCGCAGTCGGCCCATACCCAGGCCTCGACCGTGGCATCGGCAGCGGAAGAAGCGACGATCAACGTGCAGACCGTGGCCTCGGCGGCGGAGGAACTCT
>CAXAVJ010000030.1:0-41096 GCA_963972065.1 uncultured Rhodospirillaceae bacterium | reverse complement strand
GCCCAGGTCTTCCGCCTGCTTTTCCAGGCTTTCGCGCAAGGGGCCGTCACCGGCCAGCCACAGATAGGTGTTGGGCACCCGCGCCATGGCGCGCAGCAGCACGTCGAAGCCCTTGTTTTCGTGCAACCGGCCGAGAGCCAGGATCAGGACGGCATTTTCGGGCGTATAGAGGGAACGGCGGCTGAGCGGCTCGGCCCGGTCCTCGGACACGAAATTGGGCAGGTAATGGGCCCGGCTTTTATCCCAGCCCTGGCCGACGATATGGCTGACGATGTCTTCCGTGTTGCCGATCAGGTGGTCACAGGTGCGGTAGTACTTCAGGTCGTAATAGCCGCCCAACCGGCCGACCTGGACGAAATCGCCCTTGGGACACATCTTGCTGGCCCGGTTCATCCAGGTCATGACGATCTGCGGTTGGAATTCCTTGATTTCGTGCTTGAAGGCGCGCGGCGTGCGACGGTCGAGCATGCCGCCGAACGGCAGTTCCAAGGGCTCGATCCCGGCGTCGCGCAGGGAACCCGCGCGGGCCCTGTTCTCGCGGATCAGCACACGTTGTTCCAGCCCGGCGCGGTTGAGGGCGCGCACCAGGCGGACGAAGAACGCTTCGGCGCCGCCGAATTCCGCCCCCGCCATGGCCTGCATGACCTTCACGGCAGCAACCTTTCCCAGGCCTCGGCCGCTGCCGGCCAGCGCCAGGACCGTTGTTTTTCAAGCGCCGCCGCCTGTTGCGCCGACCACAGGGCGTCATCGGTCAGCAGTTTCACGGCGGCATCGGCGAAGGCCCGGTCGTCGCGGGCGACGAAACCCGTTTCACCATCGATCACCCGCTCATACATGGAGCCCAGGTCGGTCACCACTGCGGGCATGCCCATGGCCTGGGCCTCGCCCACGGCCATGCAAAAGGTCTCGTTGATGTCACCACGATAGAGCATGCATCTGGCCTGTCGGAATTCGTCGATGAGGCGTTGCTTGGGCACCGGCCCCGGCAATCGGACCCCTTTTTCTTCCAACGATTTAGCCTTGTCGAGAACTTTCGCCATGGGGTCGGCCTTGGCCGCGCCGGCGCTGCCGTAAACGGCGGCACCCGTGAACAACACCAACTCCGCCCCCGGCACCCGGGGCTGGATATCCTGGGCCCAGCGGTCGAGCAGCCAGTCGAGCCCGCGCAGCGGGTTGGAGGAAAATACCGCGCGGGGTCCCGGCGGCGCCGCGGCCGGCTGAGCATTGCAGAAATCGTCGGGCAGGCCGTAGGGAATGACCACGCGGTTTTTCACCGGGCACCAGCCGGGATAGGTCGTCGCGTGATAATCGCCGATGAACACGATGGCGTCGGCGTATTTCCACAGCTTCGAGAGGTATCGCCATTTGACCATGTAGGTCGCCGGATTATGGGGCCAGAACACGGTGCGCCCCGCCTTGGGCATCAGCGGCAGGACCTTGTCCCCCCGATTGGCGATGAACAGGTCCGCCTTGTCCGGCATTCCCGCCTTCAGCGGCGCCCAGGTCACACCCTTGTGCACCAGGGAAGCCTGACAGTTGTTATGGACAGAAACCTCGTGCCCGCGCGCCGCCAACGTTTCCATCAGGAACACGAGCGAGCTTTCCGCACCGCCCAGGGGCCGCTCCTCGGGCGTGCGGCCGTCGAATTCGATGCCGTCGTCGGCCAGGACGATACGCGCCATTCAGGCCTCCCCGCTTTTCGGGTTGCCGGCGTCGTCCTCAAGCCGCGCTTTGAGGTGGGAAATCAACGGGTACAGTCCGGCACAAAGCGCGATCAGGAACCCATAGCCGCCTTCGCGGTAGCCTTTGCGCCGCACGTAGCATTTGAAGAACCGGGTGAAGAACCGGCGCAGGTTGTTGGCGAAAGACCCGATCTGGCCCGTATCCCGCAAGTCTGCCGCCCGCGCGGTGGTGTAGCTGTCGAGACGCTTCAGCATGTCGGACACGTTGCGGTCAACGTAATGATCCAGGCGATTGGTCAGCATGGGCCCCTTGGCACCGGTCCAGGTCAGGGCGGGATGAACGCGCTGCGGACCCCAGCGTTTGACGCCCTTCTTGAACAGGCCCGGATAGGCGGCCTTGCCGAAGCTTGCTCCCCAGCCCCAGCGCACCAGCCGACCGCCGATGTAATTGTCGACCAGGATTTCGTGCCAATCGTGGGCCGTCGTGGCGATGACCGTGCGGATTTCCTGGGCCAGGGCGTCCGGCACCCGTTCGTCGGCATCGACCTCCAGCACCCAATCGCCGCTGCAGGCGTCGATGGCCGCGTTGCGGCGGGTTCCTTCCGGGTCCCAGGCCCCTTCGATCACGCGGTCCGTAAAACGGTGGGCAATCTCGGCCGTCGCGTCCGTGCATTTGTCGGCCAGCACGACCAGTTCATCCCCGAAGCCAAGGGTCGCCAGGCAATCCGCCAGATGCGCCGCCTCGTTATGGGCGCAGACGACGATGGACAACCGGGGGCCGCTCACGACGCCGCCTCCTTGCATTCCGTCCAAAGGTCGCGGGCGGCGTCGGCGACAGCATCGACGGACAATGTATTCATCAGCGACGGCGAATTGTCCCAGTCGTAGTCCTCGGGGAAGATATCCAGGAAAGCCGTCCCGCGCACGACGCGGCAATGGGCGCCCCAGGGGCCGTACAATTGGTCCTGCGTGGGGCCGAACAGCCCCAGGGTCGGCACGCCCGCCGCCGCCGCCAGATGCATCAGCCCGGAATCATTTCCGACGTAAAGCGACGCCCGCTCCAGGCAGGCATGGGCCTCGAGCAGGGAAATCCGCCCGACCAGATCAATGCGCCGGTCTTCCGGGATGCTGTTCAGGAAATCCTGCACGGAGTCCCGCTCCGTCTCATGGCCGAATACGGCAACGGCCGCCCCAGGCAGGAGGCCCTGGTCGCCAGTCAGGCGCGCCACCAAATCCGCAAAGCGGTCCTGGGGCCAGGTCTTGCCCTGCCAGTTGGCCGTTGGGCCGATGGCCAAAATCGGGCGTTCCTTGGGCATCAGGCGATCCGCCGCGGCGCGGTGCGTATCGGTGATCCAGATCGTCGGCGTCGGCACCTCGTCGGTGATCCCCATGACCTGGGCATAACGTTCAAGCCGGTGGCCCGCCCCCTTGCGCCCCATGCGGAATTTCCGGGCGGCCGGGATCAGATAGGTCAGGGGCGCGTTGCGCAGGTCGACCAGGATCGACCACCACCGCCCGACGCATTCCGCCCACAACCCCAGCCAATGCAGGGAATAGGGCTTTTTATCCAGGATAATGACCCGCTCCAGGCCGGGCACGGCATCGAACAGGGGGGCTGCGGCCCGCCCGCAGGCGACGGTCACACGGGCCCCCGGGTTATCCCGGACCAAGCGGCCCAGAATCCCCATGGACAGGACCGCGTCACCGATCCGCGTCGCCGTGACGAACAGGATGCTTTTTGCCATAACCTATCGTTTCTCGGGCTGTTTCAGCCGGGCGATTTCATGGGCGGGTTTCCGCCCATCCCCTGGTTGCAGCCGATTTTATACATCCCCCGTCTTATAGGGCCACCATCCCCTGTTGCCTAGGCCGCTGGGGGCTCCCATATTCAGGACACCGGCACCCATCCATTTTCGGGATCAGAACATGACTGAACAGACCTATGTCGTCCTTGAAGACCGCGGCGTGCTCGCCCTTACCGGCGACGACGCGCGGAGCTTCCTTCAGGGGCTGATTTCCAACGATATCAACAAGGTCACCCCCACGCATGCCATTCATGCGGCGCTGCTGACGCCCCAGGGCAAGTACCTGCACGATTTCTTCATCGCCGAAACGGCCGACGGCACCTTGTTGTTGGACGGTGAGCGTGCGCGCCTGGACGATCTGGCCAAGCGCCTGAAGCTGTACAAATTGCGCGCCAAGGTCACGATCGAGGACCAAAGCGAGCAATGGCGTGTCGCCGCCCTGCCCGGCGGAGCGGGCGCAGACATCCTGGGGTCCGACGCCGGGACGGCACAGGCGAAGGACGGCGGCGTGCTGTTCGTCGACCCGCGCCTGACGGCCCTGGGGGCCCGTGCCATTCTGCCCGCGGACAGCGTCGAGGCCACGCTGAGCGGACTTGGCCTGACGACCGGGGACCGCACGACCTACGATCTTCTGCGCCTGGGCCTGGGCGTGCCTGACGGCAGCCGCGATATGGTGGTCGACAAGTCGATCCTGCTGGAAAGCGGGTTTGATGAGCTGAACGGCGTCGACTGGAAAAAAGGCTGCTATATGGGCCAGGAACTGACGGCCCGCACCAAATACCGCGGACTGATCAAGAAACGCCTGCTGCCTGTGGAGATCGAAGGCGCCCTGCCCGAGGCAGGCACGCCGATTACCCTGGACGGCAAGGAAGTGGGCGAGGTTCGATCCACCGCCGCCACCGGATCGGGCGGACGCGGTCTTGCCTTGATCCGTCTGGAGCATCTGGAAGCCGGCCCGTTCGATGCGGCGGGCGCCAAGGTCACGCCACGCAAGCCGGATTGGGCTGTTCTTCAGACCGAAACGTAAAGAAACTGGCGCCGCCGCTTCCGTATCGGGATGACAGGCTCTAGTCTCTCGGCCCATGACCCTGTTCTTTTTCAAACGGGCCGCCCGCCTGCTGAAACCCGTGGCGCGCAGCTATGAACGCCGGCTGGCCGAACTGGGCCCCGACGCCCGCGCCGTGTTCTGGAAAAGCGAAGATCACCAGCTTGTCCGGTTCGAAACGCTCTATCAGGTCATTGACGACGCCGACGCGCGGGCGGGCGGAATCTCCATCGCCGATTTCGGCTGCGGCTACGGCGCCCTGTTCGATTTTCTAAAAGACACCCCGGCTCTCAAGGACGGGCGGTACGTCGGCTACGACATGTCGAAAAAGATGGTTGAGGCCGCGCGTGTCCGTATCCACGATCCCCGCGCCCGCTTCCTGCAGCAGATCACCGTGACGGAACCCGCCGACTACGTCTTCGCCTGCGGCACCTACAACATGCACATCAACGCCGACGCTGCGGAATGGGGCGACTATGTGAAGGACAGCCTGCGCGAGCTTTGGGCCAAGACCGACAAGACCCTTGCCTTCAACCTGCTGCGCGCCGATGCCGTCGAACGATATCAGGGCCTGTTTTATGTCGACGGTGGGGAGTTCCTGAATTTCTGCCGGACGGAACTGTCACCCCACGCAACCGTCACCAACGACGATCCCCTGCCCGACTACACCTTCATCGTCCGGCGCTGACGCCTAGGCATTGTTGAACAGCAGGGCGGCCACGGCCAGCACCCGGCGGTCGGCGCCGCGCCGCGCGATCACCTGCACGCCGATCGGCAGGCCATTGGACCGCGTCACGGGCACGGTCATTGCCGGCTGCCCCCCCAGGGTCCACAAGCGCTGCGGTTCGCGCGGGCCGGTGCCCTCGCTCAGCAAGGGGGCGACATCGACCGTCGCCGGCATCAGGATCACGCCGTCGCCGATCCAATCATCCAGGGCCGCGGCGATCTTGTCGCGTCCGGCCAGGGCGGCGGTGTAATCCTCCGCCGTCATCCCGCGCCCACGGGTGATGTAATCCCGCACCCGGTCGCTCATCTTCTCGCCCTGGGCGTCGAAATCGCCGCCGTGATGCTTCGCCATGTCATGGGCCAGCAGGACGTCGATCAACCCTGCTTCCTGGTCGGCGATCTCATCGGGCAGCACCCCGTCATCGACCTCAATGTCTCTGGCGCGCAGATGATCGGCGGCCCCATCAAGCGCGGCCATAACCGCCGGCGCGGCCCCATCGGGATACCACGGCCTCAGCACGGTCGCCGTGACCGGCAGGCCCACGGGCTCTCCCGTCATTGCCGGCATCAGCACATCCATCAGCGCCCCCGCCACCTTCGGATCAGCGGACAGAAAACCGACGTGGTCAAGCATGCCGGACAGCGGCATGGACCCACCGAGGTCGATCACCCCCCAGGTCGGCTTGAACCCGATGCAACCGCAATAGGAAGCCGGGCGGATGATCGAGCCGATGGTCTGTGACCCCAACGCCGCCGGCACCAAGCCGGCCCCCACGGCGGCGGCCGACCCCTGGGATGAGGCCCCCGGGGTGCGCGCCGGATCGAACGGATTGGTCGTCGGCCCCGTCCGGGAAAGGGCGTATTCCGAGGACACGGTGATGCCCGCCACCAACGCCCCCGCCGCGCGCAGGCGCGCCACGGCGCGGGCATCCGTCGCCGGACGGCGGCCGTCGTGAATCGGAGTCCCCCAGCCGCAAACGTAGCCGCCGACGTCAAACACTTCCTTGACCGCCAACAGCATGCCATGAAGCGGCCCACGCCGCATTTCCGGCAGGGCGTCGAGGGCCGCCGCATCGGCACGTAAACGGTCTGCGTCGATGCTGCGGAACGCGCGCAGGGTCGGTTCGGTTTCCGCGGCGCGGGCAAGGAAGTGTTCGGCGGCGTCGGCGGCAAGCCCCATCGTGTCGTTGGCCGGGCGGGGCGGGGCCTCAGTCATGAAAGGTCCCTCCCCCGCCTTCAAGCTTGAAGGACTTGGCCAGTTCCTCGTCCAACTGGTCGTAGATCAGCTTTTCCAGGCGGCGAAATTCCTCGCCCGAGAAATCGCGCGGATGGGGCAGGTCGATCTTCTGGTCCAGTTTCACGCGCCCCGGGCGGGCGGTCATGACGATCACCCGCGACGCCAGATAGACCGCTTCCTGCACCGAATGGGTGACGAACACGACGGTCTTGCGGTTGCGCTGCCAGATTTCCAACAACTGGTGCTGCAGGAACCTTCGGGTCAGGGCATCAAGCGCGCCGAAGGGCTCGTCCATCAGGATGATCGACGGGTCCGTGGCGAAGACGCGGGCGATGGCGACGCGCTGCTTCATGCCGCCGGACAGCTCTGTCACGCGCTTGTCCGCGAAGTCCTTGAGCCCCACCATGTCCAGATACTCACGGGCCTTGGCATGGCGGTCCTCGACGCCCATGCCCTGACGCTCTAGCCCGAAAGCGACATTGTCGATGACGTTGAGCCAGGGAAACAGGGCGTAGTCCTGGAACACCATGCCGTGGTCGATGTCGGGCTTGGTGATCGTCTCGCCACCGACCAAGGCCTGGCCGGCGGATGGTTTGATGAAACCGGCCAGCACGTTCAACAACGTCGACTTGCCGCAGCCGGACGGGCCGACAAGGGCAATGAATTCGCCCGCCTCGAACTCCAGGCTGGTCGGGCGCAGGGCCTCGACCGGCTCGGACTCTTCGGATTGAAAGGTGACCGCCAGCTCGGAGATCGAAATCCCCTTGGTGCCGCGGCTCTGGCTTGTGTGATCGGCCATCCTATGTCCCCCAGGAGAAACGGTCGTTGACGGTGCGGAACACGGCATCGATCAGTACCCCCAGGATGCCGATGGCGACCATGCCGACCAGCACCAGGTCGGAACGCAGAACCTCCATCCCGTCGGCGATCAGATAGCCCAGGCCGACCTGGGCGGCGACCAGTTCGGCGGCGATGATCGCGGCCCAGCCGGTGCCGAAGGAAATGCGCAGGCCGACGATGATGGTCGGCATGGCGGCGGGCAGGATGACCTTGCGGAACAGGGCGCGGTCGTTGTCGCAGCCGAGCACCTGACCGGCGCGGATCAGGACCGGATCAACCCCCTTTACCCCCGACACCGTGTTCAACAGGATGGGAAAGAAGGTGGCGATGAAGATGATGAAGATCTTGCCGGTCTCGCCGATGCCGAACCACAGGATGGCCAGGGGAATCCAGGCCAGCGGCGAGATCGGCCGGAACAGTTCGATCACCGGATCGACCAGATGTTCGAAGCGCCGCCAGCGACCCATGGCAAGGCCCAGGGGGATGGCGATCGCGGCCGACAACAGCCAGGCCGAAACCACGCGCCCCAGGCTGGCGCCGGCATGGACGAACAGCTGACCGTTGACCACCAATTCGGCGAAGGTCTTGGCCGCCAGCAACGGCGGCGGCAGCAGCGCGACATGCGCCTGGGTGAAGATCACCGCCATCTGCCATACGAAGACGATGAAGATCGCCGCCCATAGGTAGGGCAGAACGGACGCAGCGGTCTTGACCGATGTTTTCACGGGACATCCTTGAAAAAGCGGGAACAGAAGGCGCAACGGCATCGGCGGCAGGCGCCAAGGGCACCCACCGCCGAACGCCTGTGCGTTATTGCTTGATCATTTCCAGTGCCTTCTTGGCGAAGCTGGGATCGAACTTTGGATTGTCATCAGGCTTAAGGATTTCCGCGTCCTTGAGGAACTTGGTATAGGCGTCGATGGTCGAAGCCTCGGGTGCCACGTCCAGGTTATAGACGGAGATGCCTTCCTTCAGCGCGTAGCGGATGACTTTTTCCGGGAACTTGATCTGTTCGGTCCACATCTTGATCGCCTCATCCTCGTTCTTGAGGATGAAGTCGATGGCCTTGACGATGGACGTGATCAGATCCTGAACCAGTTCGGGCCGGGCGGCGATGAAATCCTCGCGCGCATAGACGCCGTTGCCGATGTAATGACCGGCCTTGATCGGCAAAATCTTCTCAGCCTTGATCAGAACCTTGGAATGGCCTGCCGCCAGCGCGTTGGAGACATGAGGATCCCAGGTAATCCCTGCGTCGACGCTTTTGTTCGCCAGCAGGGTCGGCACGTCCGATCCCTTGGTCTTGAACAGTTCCACGTCGCCGACCTTCAAACCGGCATCGGCCAGCGCCTTGACCAGCAACGGATACTGCTGCGATCCCTTTCCCGGAAAGGCGATGCGCTTGCCCTTCAATTCCTTCACGGATGTGATCGGTGAATCGACGGGCACCATCAGGGCGGTCTGCTCGAGGATCGAGATGGCCAGCAACTTCGCGGGCAGGCGCGCGGAAGCGACGATGGCCGGGCCCATACCGGCGGACGCGATCTGGAGTTCACCGGCGGCAAGCGCCTGGTTTTCCGGCGCTCCGTAAGAGAACACCTTGAACTCGATCTTGACGTCGTGCTTCTTCTCGATCTCCGCCAACAGCCCCATCGCCTTGGCGATATAGATCGGCATGGTTGCCGGCTGGGTGCCGAAATTGATGGTATCCGTGGCGTTGGCCGGGCCGTTGAACGGCCCCGTTAGGGCCGCGGCAGCGAAGACTCCACCGGTCACGGCCATGGTCTTAAGGAATTTCTGCAGCATTCTCGCTCTCCCTGTGAGGCGTTGGGTGAACGACCGCTGCCGGTGCATTTTTTTAGATGTCTTTTTGCCGGCTCGGCCGATTTTCGACATCCGTCCTTGGATGACCAGTGCTGTCAGGATTCCTTGGGGGGGACATAAGTGTCAACGAAAAACGTGACCTATTGTCACGATTTTTTATCACCCTCGAACAAAGACAGGCCGATGCGCCCGGCCGCTTCGCGGAATGTGTCGATATGCTCGATGGCCTTGGCGATGGGAAAGCGGGGTTCCGGCGCGTGCACGGCAAGGCCGGCGATAACCTCGCCCTGGGGGTCGCGCACGGGCACCGCCAGGGCGACCAGACCAATGGCGTCTTCCTGATTGTTGATGGAATACCCCTGGGCCGCGATTTGATCGAGGCTGGCTTCCAACTGGTCCGGGTCGGTGATCGTGTATTTGGTGAACTTGCGCAGCGGCGCCGTGCGCAGGATGCGGTCGCGGGCGTCCTTGGGTTGGTAGGCCAACAACAGCTTGCCGATGGCCGTGCAATGGGCCGGAACGTGGCTGCCCGCCTTCAATTGCACGCGCAGCGGCCAATCGCATTCCACGCGGTCGATATAGATGATTTCGTGCCCGTCCAGCATGCCGACGTTGCAGGTCTCCTTGACCACGTCAACCAGGCCTTGAAGGATCGCGTGGCTGGCGCGGGTCGAATGGGATGATGAAATGGTGTTAAGCGCCAGGGCGCGCAGCCGCGCACCCGTGGTATAGCGGTCCGTCCCCGGGTCCTTGCGCAAAAGGCTGAGTTCTTCCAATTGGCGGATCACCCGATGCACGGTCTGGCGCGGCAGACCAAGGTCGCGTGAGATATCGACAATCCCAAGCGGGCGGATCTCCTGGGTCACCATTTCAAGGATGGACAGCGCCTTTTGGATCGCCGAATTGGTTTCCGGTTTGTCTGCCACGGGCCGTCCTCATGCGTTAAATGCGGAAGTTCATATGAGCAAAAATCGGGACATTGTGTCACGTAAAATATTGAACCTTCCCAGCCTTTGAAAATCCCCCGATTTCCCCCTGCCCGTCCGGCATTCGCGCTACCATGTCGTCCCCCAACCAGAGGAGACCGCCATGACCATGAAACAGCTTGCCGCCCTCTGTGCCTTGCTGACCGGAATCGCGGCATTCAGTCCGCCCGCCGGCGCCCAAAGCTTTCTCGATAAAGGCAAAGACCTGCTCAAGGGGCTCGGCGGGTCTTCCGCGCCCTCGACCGATGCCCTCAGCGTCACCGACATCGCGGCCGGGCTCAAGGAAGCGCTCCGCGTCGGCTCGGAACGGGTGGTCGGCACGCTGGGCGCGGCCGATGGCTTCAACAAATCACCTGACGTTCATATTCCTCTGCCCGGCGCCTTGCAGAAGGTGCAATCGGCACTTTCCAAGATCGGTATGTCGTCGCTGGCCGACGATGTGGAACTCAGGCTGAACCGGGCCGCGGAGGCCGCCGTGCCCAAGGCCAAGTCCCTGTTCGTCGATGCCATTTCCGAAATGACGGTCGACGACGCCAAGGGCATCCTGAACGGGCCGAAGGATTCGGCGACGCAGTATTTCCGGTCCAAGATGTCGGCGCCGCTGGCGGCCGACATGAAACCGATCATCGACACGCAGTTGTCGGAAGTGGGCGCCATCGCCGCCTATGACAAGATGATGGGCCAGTATAAATCCATGCCCTTCGTGCCCGACGTGAAGGCCGATTTGACCGATCACGTCCTGACCAAGGCGATCGACGGCGTGTTTTTGTACCTAGGACGCGAGGAAGCGGCGATCCGCGAAAATCCCGCGAAGCGCACGACCGAACTGCTGCAGAAGGTATTCGCGAAATAGCGCAGGGCTTAGAGCTCGACCTGGTCGAGGTAGTCCGGCACCGTCGCATCCCAATGCAGATGGTCTTCGATCTTCATGCGCAGTGAGGACGCCGCTTCGGGCTCGCCATGGGTGATGAAGGTGCGCTTGGGCGGTTTTCGGAAATGGCCGAGCCAGCCGAGAATTTCGCTGTAATCCGCATGGGCCGACATGTTGTGCAGAATGTCGACCTCGGCACGCACGGGCCACAGGCGGCCGTGGATCTTGATTTCATCCTCACCATGGACCAGCCGCGCGCCTCGGGTCCCCGCCGCCTGAAACCCGGTGAACAGGACCGTGTTGCGGGCATCGCCGATAAAGTGCTTCAGATGGTGCAGGATACGCCCACCCGTGGCCATGCCGCTGGCGGAGATGATGATCTGCGGTACGGCCAGCCCCTCGTCCAGGGCCCGAGATTCATCGGCCGTATTGACGTAATGGGCGATGTGGCAGACCTCGGCGCAGAGCGACCCCGCCAGGCGATGGTCGGCACGGTGATGCTTGAGAAGCCGCGTCGCGTTAATGGCCATGGGGCTGTCGAGGAACACCGGGATGTCCGGGATGGCCCGCGCCTGCTTCAGCTGGTGTATGTGGTACAGGACGGTCTGCGTGCGCCCAACGGCGAAGGCGGGAATGAGAATCGTGCCGCCGCGCCCGGCCGTCTCGCGGATGATGGCGCCGAGCTTCGCCTCCGCGTCGCTGTCCCGGTGCAGGCGGTCACCGTAGGTGGATTCCACCACCAAGTAATCCGCATCGCGGATTTCCGCGGGCGGCACCATGACCGGATCGTCGGCCCGGCCCAAGTCGCCGGAGAACACCAACGACGTCCCGCCATCGTCGATCCGCACGAAGGCCGACCCCAGGATATGCCCGGACCGCGACAGGCTGACCGTCAGGCCGTCGCCGAGCGCCTGCTCGACACCGAAGGGAATGGCCTTGAACTGATCCAGCGAGCGATGGGCATCGGCTTGGGTGTATAACGGCAGGGCCGGTTTGTGTTTGGAATAGTTATGCCGATTGGCGCGCTCGGCGTCCGCTTCCTGAAGATAGCCGCTGTCCGGCAGCAAGATGGCGCAAAGGTCCTGCGTCGCTTCCGAACAATAGATCGGCCCCTTGAAACCATTGCGCACGAGAAGGGGGATGTAGCCGCTGTGATCAAGATGGGCATGGGTCAGGACCACCGCGTCGATTTCCGTGGGGTCGACCGGCAGCGGCGCCCAGTTGCGCAGGCGCAGGTCCTTCAGGCCCTGGAACAGGCCGCAATCGACGAGAATTTTGCTGCCGGCCGCCTCAACCAGATATTTGGACCCGGTCACCGTGCCCGTGGCGCCCATGAATGTGAGTTTCACGCTGGATGCTCCCTGCCTGTCTGGCAGTGAGCTTAGCATCTTTCGTACTGGCGAGGGGGGAGGCAGCGGACCGGCACAGGACGCCGAAACAGAGAACGGCCCCGCCGGTTGCCCGGTGGGGCCGTTCCTGATCAGAGATCCTTCATTCCCCCCGAAGGGGGCCCCTGGGAAAACTGACCGGGTCCTAGGCCTGGGGATGTTCCTTGCGGACCACCCTTGTCCCTGAACCCATGTGCAGAATACGCCCCGCCCTGGGAACGGACAACGGCGATACGATCCACACCCCTGTGGAACATGGGGAAAACCTAATGCAGCCCCCCCGCCTAGCATCCGGCACCTTGGCCGTGATCACTGCAATCAAGGTTCCCCCTCGCGTATAAAATTCGTAATGTTCGGCCCCGCGCCCTTGCCGAAAAGGCCTGTCATGCTCCGCCGTTTTGTTTTGACCGTCGCCCGCCGCTTGTTTCGCAACTGGGTGAAATATGCCGGCGCCAAGGCAAAAAGTGACGCGAAAGCTCAGAAGTTCGTCGCCGACATCCTTCGCGTTGCTGCTGAAGAACGCCTGCATGTGATCGAGCGGGATGTGATCAAAACAACGAACGGAATCGTTTCCGACGGACCGTTCAAGGGAATGAAGATCGACACACAGGTGTCCTGGGGCGACGGCGGCATCACCGCCAAGCTGCTGGGATGCTACGAACTGGAGATTGCCGACGCCATGGCGGCGATCCGGGGTGAGTCCTTCGACGCGGTGGTCAATATCGGCTCGGCCGAGGGTTATTACACGATCGGCGCCGCGATGATCCTGGATACGCCCAAGGTCGTCGCCGTCGATATCGACCCTGCCGCGCTTTCCGCAACCCGGCGAAACGCCGAGCGTAATGGCGTGTCGGACAAGGTCGATTGCAGAGGCGCCATGAACGCCGAGGAACTCGCGGCATTTCTGGCCGAGTTTCCCCGTAGCCTTGTCATCTGCGATTGCGAAGGATTCGAACTCGACCTGATCGTCCCGAAAGTGACCGCCGCGGGGCGCCAGGCCCATTTCCTGATCGAATGCCATGATTTCATCGGCCGGCCCGTTACTGAAACGTTGAGCGCTGCCCTGTCAGGCAGCCACACGGTCGACATCATCAGCGAAGGGGCCCGCGACCCCAACCGCTATGACGTGTTACGCGGCCGCGACGCAATCGATCGCTGGCTTGCCGTCTGCGAATTCCGCCCTGAAACGATGCAATGGGTTTCCGCGATACCCAAGAAGCCGTCCATTGGATCCGGCAATCCTAAAGAGGGGCTCGCTTGATGGACGGCCGTCCCTACAGCTACACGATTGTCACTGCCGCAGACGCCAACTACTTCGGATTGTTGCAGGGCATGGTGGCGTCAATTCGCGGTCTGCCGGAAACTCAAGCCGCCCAGGCCCCGATTACGATCCTGGACCTTGGCCTGACGACGGAACAGCGCGAAATCATCACACCGCAGGTGACGGAATTCATTAAGCCGGGCTGGGACTACGACTTTCCTAACCGCGACAAGAAATCCGACGGATACAAAGCCTTCACCGCCAGGCCGCACCTTCCCAAGCACATGCCCGGATACGATGTTTACCTTTGGATCGATGCAGACGCATGGGTTCAGGATTGGTCCGTGATCGAGCTTTATCTGGACGTCGCCTGGAAAGGCAAGTTGGCCGTCGCGCTTGAATTGGACCGTTGCTATCAGACGAGTTTCAAATGGCAACGTCCACGCTGGAATACGCTGACCTTTCGCCAATACCGACTAGGGTACGGCTGGCGGGTGGCCAACCGTCTAGGCCGCAACCCCTTTGTCAACTCAGGGGCCTTTGCCATGCGCGCGGATGCGCCACACTGGACGTTGTGGCAGGACGCCTTGGGCCAGGCCCTGCCGCGCGTACAGGACGGTCTGGTGGAACAAACCGCGCTGAACTATGTGATCTATCACCACAAGCCGCCGACAGGCCTGCTGCCGGCTTGGTGCAACTGGATGTGCATCACCGCTCCCCCCATGATCGACGCAGAGACGGGACGCCTGGTTGAACCTCAGCCGCCGCACCGGCCGCTGGGCATCGTGCACCTGCTGGGCCCGATCAAGGACAAGGTGTTTGCACTGGAAACGTCAGATGGACGGACGATCGAGCGAACACTCCGCTACTCACCGGCGGATTGAGCCGTTCATGATCTAAATCGCCCCAGCGGCGGGACCGCAAACCACATTCGCACGGTGTTACCCGATGCGCTTGGCGATACTACGGCGCCAGCGCGACAACAGGCGATGGACCTTGGGCCGTTGCTGCCGGCGGATCAGGTTGATAGCCCCAGTATCTCCACGGAATGTCGCGAGGGTCCGCGCGAGGGTCCGGTCATTTCCGAGGCATAGGATTGCCATACCGGAACTGGTCCCATAGAGCACTTCGGGGGCCTTTCCGCAGGCTTCGGCGATGCGCGCAATTCCCGGCGCAAGATCGCAACTGATGACATCGTGGAACAGGAACACGCCGTCATCGGACATATGCGGTTTCAGCGCGGCAAAATCCTTGAACACCTGTTCGTTGGTATGTAGGCCGTCAATGAAACAGAAATCGATGGGGCTGGACAAATGCTCTGTGACGGCGCCATCAACCCCTTCGGGGGAAACCGCCTGGACGGCGACAACATTCAGTCCCAACGCACCCCCCAGCCGATTGGTGACATCAAGACCTTCCAGTGAATTTTCATCAAAGCCGGCGTCGATGGCCAAAACCCGCGCATCCGGGTTCAGCAGGCCGATCGCCAGCGTGCTCCAGCCAAATGAATTACCGATGACAAAGGCGTTGCGCGGCCGAAATTCCTCGAACAGGCATTCCAGAAAGTAGATTTCCTTCATGGAAATCCCGAGCCCGTTGGAAAAACTGCGCCCATCTTTCAGTAACCAGGTGAACGGCGCACCCAAGTTGCCCCCGTGATGATGGGGATTGAGCCCTGACGACACCGTGAAGCCGAGGCTTTCGTATCCGGCGAACAGCTTGTTGATGATGGGCATGGGCGAAAATGTCTCCTGCTATGCCTGCACTTATACGGTTCCATCATGCCCTTGCCTAGCAGCCCGCAATCCTTCATAGGTGGCCAGGAGCAGGCGTTTGCAAACTTATCCAACATCGGGAGAGTGGTAACAGTGGCACGTCAGGGCACGTCTCGATTGCAGACCCTCAAGGAAGAGCCGCCGGCGTAGGTCGGCGAGCCGCGCATGCTGTTCAATTCCTATACCTTCATCTTGGTTTTTCTGCCGATCGTGATCGGCGGGTTTTATGTATTTTCCCGGACCGGAAATCATCGGTTCATGGTCACCTTCCTGACCTTTTCCTCGGTGGTTTTCTACGGCTGGTGGAACCCGAAATATCTGCTGCTGATCTTGGCCTCGATACTGGTCAATTTTTTCATCTCTCGAAAAATCCAACCCGATCGAGCCACATCGCGCCAATGGTTATGGCTCGGTATTGCCTTCAACCTAGGGCTCTTGGGTTACTTCAAGTACGCGAATTTTTTCGTCGATGTGGCGGCGTCCGTTTCCGGCATGCCGTGGCATATTTCAGGCATCGTTCTGCCGTTAGCGATCTCCTTCTTTACCTTCCAACAGATCGCCTATCTGGTCGATACCTTCCGGGGCGACGGCACGGACCAGTCGTTCATGGAATATTGCCTGTTCGTCACCTTCTTTCCGCAACTGATCGCGGGCCCCATCGTCCATCACAGGGAGATGATGCCGCAGTTCAAGGACCCTCAGCGGTTTCGTTTCACTGCATCCAACTTAGGTCTAGGACTGTCGGTTTTTTTCGCCGGCCTGTTCAAAAAAGTGATCATTGCCGATTCCATGGCGTTATACGCAACGCCGGTGTTTCAAGCCGCTGAAACCGGCGCGCCAATAGGATTGATCGATGGCTGGGGCGCGGCGCTCTCCTATACCTTCCAGCTATATTTTGATTTTTCCGGCTACACCGACATGGCGACGGGTCTGGCCTTGATGTTCGGCATTCGCTTACCGGTGAATTTTCTGTCTCCCTACAAGGCGACCAGCATCATCGATTTCTGGCGCCGCTGGCACATGACCCTGTCCCGTTTCCTGCGTGACTATCTCTACATCCCCCTGGGCGGAAATCGGCAGGGGCAAGGCCGCCGAATGGCGAACCTCATGGTAACAATGGTCCTGGGCGGGCTGTGGCACGGTGCCGGTTGGACTTTCGTGCTTTGGGGCGCCCTTCACGGCATCTACCTGATGATCAACACCCTGTGGCGGACAATCCTTCAACGCGCTGAGATCACATTGTTCGAGGGGCCGGTCGGGCGCGGCTTGGGCCGCCTCATAACCTTTCTTGCCATAGTCGCGGCCTGGGTTCTGTTCCGCGCCGAGAGCCTGGATGGTGCGGCCAATGTGCTGGCCGGAATGGCCGGCGCTCATGGGCTACACGTGCCGCCGGTTCTCGCTGAACTGAAATGGGATGAGGCCTACCGTCGCATCGCCCTGCTGCTGGCCATTGTCTGGCTTGCCCCGAACACAGTGGAAATTTTCGCCACCGGCACGGCTGACCCGTCCACCTCGCCCGCAGTCTCCAGGTCCTCCCCCAGTCGGTTTTCCCTTATCTGGCGGCCCAACCGGCGCTGTGCTTATGCCCTTGCGCTCATTGCCGTGGCGGCACTGGCGAACATGACCGAAATCAGTGAATTCCTTTATTTCCGGTTCTGACATGGGATACCTGAAACATCTCTTTCTCGCCATTGCACTGCTGATCGGTTTGGGCAGTGGCCTCAATTTGATCATTGACCCCTTCGACGTCTTCAACACGCCCCGGCTCGAGCGTATCAACACACATAAATCGATCGGCGTAGAACGGCTTTCCAAACCCCTTCAGGCCATATCCCGCCGCCCCAACACGATTGTTCTTGGCACCTCACGCTGCCTTCATGGCATTGACCCGAAGGATATTCCCGGCGGATCTAGCTACAATTTATCTCTTCCCGGGGCCCTGGCCGGGGAACTGGAAGCCCTGTCCCGCCATGTCGCAGTGACGACGGCCAAACACCTGATCCTTTGTTTGAATTTCGTGTCGTTCAATGAGGCCCGATCCTTGCGCGAAGGATTTTACGCTGATGTCCTGGGAGAATACGGCCTGCTCCGATCATTGCCCCGCACGGTATTTTCTTATGCTGCCTTGAAGCGCAGCCGAAATACCTTGCGGGATTCCTTACGGGGCAAACCCACGACTTACCGGGCCGACGGATTCCGCCCCTTCGCGCCGAGAGCCGGAAAAGAGAACGGCTCCATGATCTCCCCGGTCGCGTCATTCCTGTCACCCGGCGGGGCCTATCGTGACTTTCCCGGGTTTGCCGCGAAGCTGACTGGGTTCGAACTTCTGTTTCGCGATCTGCGCACTGCCGGCGTTTTGCTCACGGTCATGGTTCCCCCGCTCCACGCCGCGCAGCTTGAGGCCATCAACGAAGCCGGCCTGTGGTCCATGTTCGAGGATTGGAAACGCAACCTTGCCGCCCTTTGCGAGGCGACGCAGACAGCCTGTTGGGATTTCGCCGGGTTCTCGCCGATGACCACCGAGTCGTTGACGAAGCCTCCCAGCAATTTCGGCGACACCAGTCATTTTCGCCCATCGGTCGGCCGGCTGATTCTACGCCGGGTTTTCAACCCACCGGAAGACGAGGACTTCGGCGTCCGCCTGACACCGGGCGCAATCGATGCCCATTTGGCGGCCATTCGCGCCGACCGCGAGACCTATCGCCGCGACCACCTGGATGACGTTCAGGCGGTCCGCGATATCGCCATCAGCTACGGGCTGCGCAGAGCAGACCAAAAATCGGACAAATAACCCGTGCCCGCAACCCGGCGGCCCTATTTATCGGCAAGCGCGGCCTGCGCGGCGGCAAGGCGCGCGATCGGCACCCGGTAAGGTGAGCACGACACATAGGTCAGCCCGACCCGGTGACAGAAGGCAACGGAAGCCGGATCGCCACCATGCTCGCCACAAATGCCGAGCTTGATGTCCGGGCGGGTCTTGCGTCCGCGCTCCACGCCGATCTGCACCAGTTCGCCCACGCCTTCCTGGTCGATGGACACGAACGGGTCCTGTTCCAGCACGCCCTGACGCTGATAGATGTCGAGGAAGGTGCCCGCATCGTCGCGCGAGAAACCATAGGCGGTCTGCGTCAGGTCGTTGGTCCCGAACGAGAAGAATTCCGCCTGTTCGGCGATCTGGTCGGCGATCAGGCAGGCGCGCGGCAGCTCGATCATGGTGCCGACCATATAGGGCAGCTCGATCCCCTGTTCGGCCATGACTTCCTTGGCGATCCGGTCGATGATCGCCTTCTGCATCTCGAACTCCTTCTTCACGGAGACGAGGGGCACCATGACTTCGGGAAACGCCTTTTTGCCTTCCTTCATGATCTCGGCCTGGGCTTCGAAGATGGCGCGGGCCTGCATTTCGCAGATTTCCGGATAGGCGATGGCCAGACGGCAGCCGCGATGGCCCAGCATGGGGTTGCTTTCGTCCAGTTCCGCCCGGCGCACGCGCACGTCTTCCGTGGTCACGCCGGCGGCCTTGGCGACTTCGGCCATTTCCTCATCCGTATGCGGCAGGAATTCGTTCAGGGGCGGATCCAGCAGGCGGATGGTGATCGGCAGGCCGTCCATGATGTGGAACAGCTCCAGGAAATCCTGGCGCTGATGCGGCAGAAGACTGTCCAGCGCCTTGCGCCGTTCGGCCTCGTCACGGGCCAGGATCATCTGGCGCATGTGAACGATGCGGTGCGGGTCGAAGAACATGTGTTCCGTCCGCGACAGGCCGATGCCCTCGGCGCCGAACTTCTTGGCGGTCAGGGCATCCAGCGGCGTTTCCGCGTTGGCCCGCACGCCGATCACCTTGATCTCGTCGACCCAGGCCATCAGTTCACCGAAATCACCGGACACCTCGGGCTGGATCATCGCGACCTCGCCCAGCATGATTTCGCCGGTCGAACCGTCCAGGGTGATGACGTCGCCTTCGTTCAGGGTCTGGCCCATGGCGTGCAGGGTCTTCTTGCTGTAGTCGACGCGCAACTCACCCGCCCCGGACACGCAGGGCGTGCCCATGCCGCGGGCGACAACGGCGGCGTGGCTGGTCATGCCGCCCCGGGTCGTCAGGATGCCTTCGGAGACGTGCATGCCGGTGATGTCCTCGGGCGACGTTTCCGTGCGGCACAGGATGACCTTCTCGCCCTTGTCGACCCAGGCTTCCGCATCCTCGGCCGAGAACACAATGCGCCCCGTGGCCGCCCCCGGCGAAGCCGGCAGGCCGCGCCCGATGACGGTCTTTTCCGCCTTGGCGTCCAGGGTCGGGTGGAGCAGCTGGTCCAGCTGCGCCGGGTCGATGCGCGCGACGGCCTCGTCCTTGGTGATCAGGCCTTCGGCCACCATATCGACGGCGATCTTCAGCGCGGCCTTGGCCGTGCGCTTGCCGGAGCGGGTCTGCAGCATCCACAACTTGCCCCGCTCGATGGTGAATTCCATGTCCTGCATGTCCTTGTAGTGGCGTTCCAGCTTGTCGCGCACGGCGACCAGCTCGCCGAACACGGGCGGCATGGCGGTTTCAAGGGACTGCAGATTGGATTCCTGCTGATCGCGTTCGAACTCGGTCAGCGGCTGCGGCGTGCGGATGCCGGCGACCACGTCCTCGCCCTGGGCGTTGATCAGGAATTCGCCGTAGAAATGATCGTCGCCCGTGGACGGGTTGCGCGTGAAACACACGCCGGTGGCGCAGTCGTCACCCATGTTGCCGAACACCATGGCCTGCACGTTGACGGCCGTGCCCCAGGCGGCGGGAATATCGTTAAGGCGCCGATAGGTGATGGCGCGGGTGTTCATCCAGCTGCCGAACACGGCGCCGATGGCGCCCCACAATTGGGCCTGCGGGTCCTGGGGGAAGCCTTCGCCCCGTTCGTCCTGCACCAGCTTCTTGAAATCCTTGACCACGGCCTTCCAGTCGTCGCCGGTCAGCTCGGTGTCCAGGCTCTTGCCCAGGCGGTCCTTGTGCTCTTCCAGGACGTCCTCGAAATTGTGGTGCTCGACGCCCAGCACGACGTCGGAAAACATCTGGATGAAGCGCCGGTAGCTGTCATAGGCAAAGCGGGCGTCGCCGCTTTCCTTGGCCAGGGCCTCGACCGTCTGGTCGTTGAGGCCCAGGTTCAGGATGGTATCCATCATCCCCGGCATGGAAGCCCGGGCACCGGAGCGCACGGAAACCAGAAGCGGTTTGTCCGTGGAGCCGAAGGTGCGGCCGAGGCCTTTTTCGACCTTGGCCAGGGCCGCCGCGACGGCATCCTTCAGGTCGCCGGGATAGGTCTTTTCGTGATCGTAGTAATAGGTGCAGACCTCGGTCGTGATGGTGAACCCGGGAGGCACAGGCAAGCCCAAGCCCGCCATTTCGGCCAGGTTGGCACCCTTGCCGCCCAGAAGTTCCTTCATCCCCGCATCGCCGTCGGCGGTGCCGTTCCCGAAGTTGTAGACCCATTGTGTCATCGAATACCTATCCTTCGATTTTGGAAAAGTCGGCGACGCCTTCCAGCGCCGTGCGGATCATGGAAAGCAGTTTCAAACGGTTTTCGCGGACCTTGGCGTCGTCCGCGTTGACCGTGACCTTGTCGAAAAAGGCGTCGACGGGTGCGCGCAGGCCGGCCACCGCCGCCATGGCGGCGGTGAAATCCTCGGCCGCGACCTTTTCCGCGATCGCCGGGGCCGCGTCTTCAAGCGCGCTGTAAAGCGCCCGTTCCGCGTCGTCCTTCAAAAGCGTGTCGTCGGGCTGCGCCGCGTAGGACGTTGCGTCCTTCTTTTCTTCGATCTTCAGGATGTTGGCGGCACGCCGATAGGCGGTCGAAAGATTGCCGCCGTCGTCGCTGCCGAGGAAATCCGCCAGCGCTTCGACCCGGGCCAGCAAGCGCACTAGATCGTCTTCCCCACCAAGCGCGAACACCGCGTCGATATGGTCGTGCTTCACGCCCTTCTCGCGCAGATGAACCTTCAGCCGATCAGCGAAAAAGGCCAGCAGGTCCGGCCCGACCGCATCGCCCTTGCCATAAAGGTCCCGGGACTGGGCGAAGGCATCCAGCAGCGGCAGGCGCAGCTTGTTTTCAATGATCAGCCGGATCACACCAAGGGCCGCGCGGCGCAAGGCATAAGGATCTTTCGAGCCTGTCGGCTTTTCGTCGATGGTCCAGAACCCGACCAGGCTGTCGATCTTGTCGGCCAGCGCCACGCACACGCTTTCCGGCTTCGACGGGCAGGCGTCGGAGGGACCAAGCGGCGAATAATGCTCGGCGATGGCGGCGGCCACGGCCTCGCTTTCGCCATCAAAGCGGGCGTAATAGGCGCCCATGACGCCTTGCAGGTCGGGGAATTCACCGACCATCCCGGTCGACAGGTCCGCCTTGGCGAGGCGCGCGGCGGAGCGCACCTTGTCGCGGTCGGCACCCGGCACGTAGTCGCACAAGGCAACCGCCAGCGCCTGCATGCGGTCGACCTTTTCGTCGAGCGTGCCCAGCTTGGCATGGAACACCCGGTCCTTCAGCTGCGGCGCCTTGGACGCCAGGGTCGTCTTGCGGTCCTGGTCCCAGAAAAACTTGGCATCGGCCAGGCGCGCGCGCAGGACGCGTTCGTTACCCGCAATCACCTGGCGGCCGCCGTCGGCGGTTTCCCGGTTGGCGACGACGACGAACTTGGCCGCCAGATTGCCCTTGGCGTCCAGGCACGCGAAATATTTCTGATGCTTGCGCATGGAGGTGATCAGCACTTCCGGCGGCACGTCCATGAATTCGGCGTCGATTCCCCCCATCAGCACGATCGGCCATTCGACCAGCCCCGCGACCTCGTCCAACAAGGCCGGGTCGTCCTTCAAGGTCACGCCGGCGCCCTTGCACATTCTGGCGGCGTCGACGGCGATGGTCTGCTTGCGGGCGTCCGGGTCGATCACGACCTTGGCCGCCTTCATCGCCTTTTCGTAATCGGCGAAATCGGACACCGAGAACCCGGCGGGCGCCATGAAGGCATGGCCGCGCGTCGTCACCCCGGCCTCGATGCCCGCGAATTCCAATTCCAGGCCTTCCTGGTCGTAAACCGCCAGGATCGAATGCAGCGGCCGTACCCAGCGCGCCTTGCCGCGGCCCCAACGCATGGACTTGGGCCAGGGCAGGGCCTGCATGGCGGCCTGGAGGATGTCCGGCAGGATCAGCCGTGTCTTGCCGCCCGCCTGTTCGACCTGGGCGAACAGGAAAGTGCCCTTTTCCGTTTCCCGTTCCGTGACCTTGGTGTCCTTGGGCAGGGATTTCATGAAGCCCTGCTTGGCCTGTTCCGGCGCGTCGGCGCGGGGGCCACGGCGTTCCTCGGAAATGTCGGCCTGTTTGGCCGGCAGACCGTGGACGACCAGGGTCAGGCGGCGCGGGGTGACGTAGGTCTGCGCATTGGTGAAGGACAGCCCGGCACCCTTCAGGCCGTCGCCGACCAGGCGTTTCAGGTCATCGGCGGCGCGCGCCTGCATGCGGGCGGGGATTTCCTCGGACAGCAGTTCCAGAAGAAGCTCGGGCATCACGCGACCTCGACCCCTTGGGATTTCATCCAGGCCCTGGCCGATCCCTTGGCCAGATCGCGCACGCGCAGGATGAACGCCTGGCGTTCGGTGACGCTGATGACGCCCCGCGCATCCAGCAGATTGAACAGGTGCGACGCCTTCAGACAGTAGTCATAGGCGGGCAGCGCCAGGTCCTTGGATAGCAGGTGCGCGCATTCCTTTTCCGCATCTTCGAAATGGCGGCGCAGCATGTCGGTCGAGGCATGTTCGAAGTTATGGGCGGAATATTCCCGCTCCGCCTGCAGGAACACGTCGCCATAGGTCTTGCCGCCCTTGTCCTTGGGCTGGCCGTCCCAATCCAGGTCATAGACGTTTTCCACGCCCTGCACGTACATGGCCAAGCGTTCCAGCCCGTAGGTGATTTCCACGGGCACCGGATCGCATTCATAACCGCCGACCTGTTGGAAATAGGTGAACTGCGTCACTTCCATGCCGTCGCACCAGACTTCCCAGCCCAGGCCCCAGGCGCCCAGGGTCGGGCTTTCCCAGTCGTCCTCGACAAAGCGGATGTCGTGGGTGTCCTTGTCGATGCCGATGGCATAGAGGCTTTCCAGATAGGTCTGCTGCACGTCCGCCGGGCTCGGCTTCATGAGCACCTGAAACTGGTAATAATGCTGCAGGCGGTTGGGGTTCTCGCCGTAACGGCCGTCGGTCGGGCGGCGCGACGGCTGCACGTAGGCGCATTTCCAGACGTCATCCGGCTTGCCCAGGGAGCGCAGGGTGGTGGCCGGGTGAAAGGTGCCCGCCCCCACTTCCATGTCGTAGGGCTGCAGGATCACGCAGCCCTGGTCGGCCCAGAACTGCTGAAGCGTGAGGATGAGCGACTGAAAGCTCGGCTTGTCGCCGGAGGTATTCGCCATGGCGGCGGGTTCCAAAGGATTTGCGGTTAAGAAATCGCGTTATGTTGCGGTGCCAGAAAATAGGGGGCGGGGTCCGGACGGTCAAGGAAGGAACCGCACCTTCGTCACTCCGGATAGGGACAGTCGGTTTTACCGCAATTTCGCATGCCCTGGGCGGCGACGAAGGCACCGCATGTGGCGCATTCAACCATGTCCTCGACCTCGGGCGTCTTGGCCTTGGCGGGCCCGGATTCCTTCATCCGGCGGGCTTCCTGGCGGTCGAGCGTGCGTTTCTGAGCCTGCATGCGGCCCAGCCACTTGAACGCGTACCACACGGCGGCGATGGCCAAGCCCGTGAACAACAGTTTTTGGATGGAAAATCCGAACATGCTGCCTTTTAGGGGCTGGACCGGCGGAGGGTCAAGAACAACACAATCACTCTAAACACGTTTTGATTGATTTACATTTTCAAAAACGAGTAGAAGGTTATATGCGCTCATCCACTGATATTGAACTGAAGAAGCATGCTTATGACATTGCGTGGCGTTGGTTTGAGCTTCACGCGAACCAAAGGCTTTTGCTCTTTAGATTTTATATTTTTTTTGTCGGCATTTGTTTCGCCGGATACCTGACGTCCGTCGAAAAAAAGATAGCTTTTGGTGAATGTTTCATCCCCATTTTAGGACTCGTGATTTCGTATTCTTTTAGAAGGATTGATGCGAGAACAAGTCGCCTAATAAAGATATCAGAGGCAGCATTAAAGGAATTGCAGAAAGATATATCAACAGTAACATATAAATCAAAATTGAGGTTATTAGAAAATGCTGACGACTTAAAAAAAGGAGAGTTAACTTACACGAAGATATTTACTGTAATTCAATTTGCAACATACATGATCTTTGTTTTTGCTTTTTTTGTTAGTATTGATCGTATTTCTGACGCTCTTTGCCCGGTATTAAAAAAAATAGAAAAAATTCTAGCGCTTATTTTATAACCCGAAACGGTTCCAGATCAGACGTTCCTCAATGGCGGCGACGGCCTGGCCCGCCCAATCGGGGCCGGCGGGGGCATCGGACAGAGCGCCGAACCGCAGGCGGCCGAAAAGTCCCCGCCGTTCACCGACCAGCCGCAGCTTCACCTTGTCGCCGTAGCGCGCGCGCATGACCGCCCGCAGATCACCAAGGCCGTCGATCAGGCCCAGGTCCAATGCCCGGGTCCCGGTCCAGAAGGCGCCGGAAAACAGGTCTTTTTCCGCCCCCTTGAGGCGATCCCCCCGGCGGGCACGCACCATGTCCTTGAAGGCTTCGTGAATGTCGCCCTGGATGTCCTTCAGGTGTTTCACCTCGGCCGGTTTTTCCGGCTGGAACGGGTCGAGCATGGCCTTCTTGTCGCCGGACGTATGCAGGCGGCGTTCCACCCCCAGCTTTTCGATCAGGCCCTGCAGGCCGAATCCGCCCGACACCACACCGATGGAGCCGATGATGGAGGACGCATCGGCATAGATTTCATCGGCGGCGCAGGCCAGCCAATAACCGCCCGACGCGGCGACGTCTTCGGCGAAGGCGATGACGGGGATCTGCTTTTCGTCGGCCAATTGCCGGATGCGGCCGGCGATCAGGGCCGACTGCACGGGCGAGCCGCCCGGCGAATTGACGGCCAGCGCCACGGCCTTGAGATTGCGCAGCTTGAACGCGCGCTGAAGAACGCCTGCCTGGCTGCCCAGGCTGAGCCCCCGGCGCAACCCGCCCATGGCCCCGATGACGCCGGATAGCCGGACCACGGCCACCGTGGGCGGCGGATCAAGCAAGGCGCCGATTATGGGAAGTGCGCCGAGACCGCGGGATTCCGGCTGGGTGTCTGACATGCCTTATTGTGCGGCCTTGCGCCCCACGCTGTCCACCGCGAAGGCGGCGGCCAGATCCGGTTCGTCGAAATCGGCCCCCTGTCGGTTCGACTTCGCCGCCATGGCCTGTTGCAGGGCCGACAGTTTGCGAAGCTTTTCATCAAGGATGTTGAGATCCGCGCGGACCTGCGACTTGAGCGCCGCCATTTCACCATCGACAAGGTCGAACTTGGCATCGGACACACTGGCGACGTCGCGGGTGATCCACTTCTGGCGCTGGACCATTTCCTTTTCGACGTGATCCTTCAGACGATCCAGCTCGTACGCCAAATCGTCCTTCATCTGAATTTTGATCTGATAGACGTTCTTGGCCAGGGTGCTGACGTAGAACAACACACCCAGAACGCCCAATGCGATGAATGCGCCAATAACGGCGATAACCGCTGCGTTACCCACTATTTCACCGGCCCCCGAAGACCGTCCCTGAATTTTTGATATTTGGCGTCGTTGCGCGCCGTATATTATGTAAGCATTCTGTAAGGAATATCCCAGGTAGAGGCCGGCCTGACAAGTGACGAGACGCACAGATTTGGCCATTTTCTAGACCTCAGGGGCGATTTATCGCGATATCCGCATACCCCCGTAGGATTCGATCCACAGGGGCCGAAAAATCACCCCCCGGTTCATGCAAAACCAAGGGTGCCTGCCTGCGGCTATTCGCCGCCGCGTCCTTGATTCCCTGCGCGATCATCCGCCCCGGGCGCTCCTCTCCCGACTTGCCTTGAACCGGCTGCAGGGTGACCGCGCCGAGAGACGCCGACATGAGATCCGCCAGTTCATCCCCCCGTCCGCCATGATGGATGAAGGTGACCGTGCCGCCGCCCCGCACCAGCCGGGCGGCCGCCCGCACCCAATCGGCCAGTTCGGCCCGCCCCTCCACCGTCGCCATTGCCTTCACCGGATCGGGCGAAGGGCGCGAGCTGCCGGCCTTTTGAAAGGGCGGATTGGCCATAACATGATCGAACGCCCCGGCCCCGATGCCGTCCGGCGGGGTCAGCAGGTCGCCCGCCATGAATTGGACCGCATCCGCCATGCCGTTGGCCGTGGCGCTTTCGCGGGCCAAGGCGATCAGCGGTTCCTGAATATCCAGGCCGGTGACCGTCACCCCGGCCACGCGATGGGCCAGACACAACCCCGCCGCCCCGGCACCGCATCCCAGGTCCAGCACGCGATCGCCGGGCCGGGCCGGAACGGCCGCCTGCATCAGGATCGGGTCAATGGCGGAACGGTAGCCGCGCCGGGGCTGATAACAGACGACCCGGCCGTCCAGCAGGCGGGTCTCCTCGGCGTCGATGGCGGCAGAAGTCATGACGCGCCTCAATCCAGGGGATCGCGTTCACCGCGGGCGATTTCCTCGGCCTCGACGATGACACGTTTGGCACGGGCAAGGTCGTCCTCGTCAACCATGATGCGGCGCTGGATGGCCAGGACATTGCCGTCCATGAAACTGGCATGCATGTCGAACACCTGGGCCGGCACGTCAAGCGCGGCCAGCCGCGCCTGCATCCAGGACAGCAGCACGGGATCGTTGGTGCGGAACAATTCGACCATGGCGCGCCCCTTCCCCGCCCCGTCCGTCGCAGTTGACCATGGGGCCTGACGGTCCCTATGCTCACGGCTCCTGGAACAACCGTCAAGCGACGAACAATCGGATATAAGGGGAAGCGCCGTGGCCCTTGTGGTCGACCTTGAAGGCGAACGCCAAAAGAAACCCAACCTGGACAAGCTTCAGGCCCTGGTCGCCGACGACCTGAAGGCCGTGAACGAGGTCATCGTCCAGCGCATGGAAAGCCCGGTCGCGCTGATTCCGCAGCTGGCGGGGCATTTGGTGGCGTCCGGCGGCAAGCGTCTGCGCCCCATCCTGACTCTCGCCTCGGCGCGTATGTGCGGCTACCAAGGCAACCGCCACATCCCGCTGGCCGCCTGCGTCGAATTCATCCATACGGCGACCCTTCTGCACGACGACGTGGTCGACGAAAGCGAACTGCGCCGGGGCCAGGCCTCGGCCAACGCGGTCTGGGGCAACCAGGCCAGCGTGCTGGTCGGCGATTTCCTGTTTTCCCGCGCGTTCCAGGTGATGGTCGCCGACGGCGCGATCAAGGTGTTGAAAATTCTATCCGACGCCTCGGCCGTAATCGCCGAGGGCGAGGTCATGCAACTGATGACTACCGGCGACACGGCAACAGGCGAAGCCAACTATCTGGAAGTCATCACCGCCAAGACGGCGGAACTGTTCGCCGCCGCCTGTCGCATCGGCGCCGTGGTCGCCGAACGCCCCAAGGCGGAAGAGGACGCCCTGCTGTCCTACGGCACCAATCTGGGCATCGCATTTCAGTTGATCGACGACGTGCTGGACTATTCCGCCAAGCAGGCCGAACTGGGCAAGACCGTGGGCGACGATTTCCGCGAGGGCAAGATTTCGCTGCCGACGATCCTGGCGTTCAACCGGGGCAACGAGGCCGAGCGCACGTTCTGGCGCCGCACGCTTGAGGACATGGACCAGACCGACGACGATCTGGCCCATGCCATCACCCTGATGACCAAGCATCATGCGCTTTCGGATACGGTCGACCGGGCGCGGCATTACGGCGCCGTGGCGCGTGATGCGCTCGGCATCTTCCCCGACAATGCGCAGAAACAGGCACTGCTGGAACTGGTCGATTTCTGTATCGAGCGGGCGTACTGACCAAAACCCGGCGCCCGGCGCCGGCCGGCCGCGATCCCCGGTTCAGTCCTTGGACTTCTTGCCGCGCGGTTTCAACTTCGCGCTGTCCTTGCCATCGAAATCGCCGACGCCGCTTTCGATGGCATAGCAGGCCAGCCGGACGGACAGCGGAATTTCCACCGTCTTTCCGTCGCGCTCACCCTTTTCATAGTACTGGATGATACGGGGCTTCAGGCCCAGCGCCTTTGCCGCGTCCTTCTGCGACAACTTGTGGCGCTTGCGCCAATGCCGGAATGCGTCGCCATCCATGCTCATGTTCTGTAACTCAAGTGTCATGACAATCTAGTTCGTCTCGACAAAGGTGATCAATGGGGACCAATCCGCCTGAGCATCCAGGGATCGCCGGTCACCCTTGTCGAACACGCTGACGCCCGAATAGGCCCCATCCGTATACAGCGCCCGGTCGGCGATGATCGTCCCCACCGGATGTTCCAGGGTTTCGATGAACGTGTCCAATTCCTGGGCCGAACGCGTGCGCGCCCGCACCCGGTTGCCGACCAGGATTACCGGCTTCTTGTGGCTGCGGATCGGCTTCAGGTCGTCGATCTTCTTCAGGAACCGCTGCGTCGCCGCCTGATCGAAGGCCGAGGGCAGGATCGGCAGGATGATGACCTCGGCCATTTTCAGCAGTTCACGGAACCGCGCCAGACCGAGCGCCGCCGGCGCATCGATGACCAGACGCTGCACCTTCTTGGGCGGCGCCTTGAACGTCTTGGTCCAATCCAGCCCGGTGATGTCCGGAAGATCCGCAGGGCGACGCTTGAGCCAGGACAGGCTGCTTTTCTGACGGTCGACATCGGCCAGCGCCGTGTTCAGGCCGCCTTGGGCAAAGGCGGCGGCCAGGTTCGTCGCGATGGTCGTCTTGCCGCAACCGCCCTTGGAATTTGCGATCAGAATCGCGCGTGCCATATCCGTCGCCCCTCTGCCGACCTGCCGGCGGCTATTTGCCCTTGCGCCAGAACGGCGGCGCCTTGGTAAAATTGTCCCAATCGGCCAGCAGGCGTGGCTCACTGTCGTAGAGCCCCCGCGCGTGCCAGCCCATGATGGCGGCCGAGGCCGCGCGGATCGCGTGTTCCTTGCCACTGCGTCCACCCTGATGGCCCTCGGCGAGGTCAGCCAGCAGGGTTTCCGCCACGGCGACATCGTTGAGGTGGCCGAAATCGTCCTGAAGGCGCTCCAGCGCACGCAGGTACTTCTTCTTGGCCGGCGTTTCATACAGCGCCTGCAGGAAATCGGTGTTGTAGCGCAGCTTCTTGAGCCGGATACGCAGAAGATGACGCGCCGGCACGTCCAGTTTCGCCAAGCCGTCGCCGGCCCGCAACGCCTTCTTATGGGCGCGGCTCAGAATCGGGCCGGCCCAATTCATGATCGGCTGGGCCAGCGGATGGTCCGGCGGACAGGGCTGCGGCGCCCAGCCCTGGGTTTCCGTGAAGGCCGACAAGCGCAGCACCAGCCCGGCGTAGCGCGGCGATTTCAGGGCTTCGCGCACCAGGGCATAGGCGTCGAGCCTGCGGTCCTCGGCGGCGGCGGCCAACTCGATCATGGCCGCCGGCTCGACCCCCGCCTTTTTCGGCGGGCCGAGAATTTCGGCAACGAACACGTCCCAGTCGCGGGCCGGGCCGAACTGATCGGCGATCCATTTCAATTCCACCTTCAGCCAGTCCACCCGGGCCGGATCGAGCAGTTTGGAAAATACCGACAGCATGGAGCGCATGCGCCGGACGGCGACACGGAATTGATGCACGCCTTCGGGGTCGGTGCCGTCGATGGCGGGTCCTTCGTTGGCCAGCATGTGGCCGGTACCGGCGCGCAAAATCTCGGCGATGGCCGCGTTGACCGATTGATCGGGGCGCAGGACCGTACGCCCGGCGCGCACGGGAACAACCTTGGGCGGCGTCAGCAGCCGGTAGCCGCGCGCCGCCTTGGTTTCCTGAATGATCGTCAGGCCCGCCGTCTGCTGTAGCTCCAGCGCCACCTCGAACAGGTCGCGGGGATCGCCCTGCAACAGCTCCAGCTCGCATTCCTGGATCTTCTCGCGCAGCTTGGCGCGGGCGCCCTTTACCGGGATGCCCGCGGCGTTGCGATTGACGGCGACGACCTCGCCGTTGTCGATGGCAATCTCGATGCGGCTTTCCGGGCCCATGGCGCCACGGCGGGTCACCACCGCCCGTTCGCGGGTAAAGCGGGTGCGGAAGGTTTCCTGCAACTCGCCGGGCAGGACAAGGCCCATGACCTCGACCGCCGCCTCGGGCAAAAGGTCCAGGCGCGGGGTCAGGCTGTCGACTTCCTGTTCCCATTCGCCGCGCGCGAACAGGGCGCCGGTGCCGTCGTTTTGCGATTTCACGTTCTGGATGAACCGGCCCTTCTTGCGGCGCACGCGCAAGGTCGCCCCCCGCCGGCCAAGCCGCATGTCCGGGGTGTCGTAATAGACGCTTTCCAGATCGTCGGTAACCCAGGTGATATGGCCGCTGGACAGGCCCTGGGCGGCTTTCCGGACGGCGCGCAACTGGGCAACCGTGCCACCCAGCTTGCACTCGTATTCCCGCTCATCCTCCCCACCGGCCCGGGAAGTCGTTGACGTCATTGTCTCGCCCCCCCGGCCATGCTGCGTGCTATCCGTCAAAATGCCCCCCGCCGGACGATCAAAGTCCCGCGTTTCATCCCTGTTTGCTTACCAGCGATGTGCCGTTTACCGCATAAATCCGCACAAAGTGCGTATTTTCAGATTACATCTCACACCCCCCGCGATCAATCAAGAAATTCGTCCGCGTCGGCAGCCCGCGCGCGCGCATTCTCAGCCCTATCGGATGGCGGAAAAGCTATGCGTGACGACGGCACGTTCAGGCGCTTGCTCTGGCCCTCAAGCACCGCTATAACGAGCGCCCGTCGCGGCCCGGCAGCAAGGGACCTCAAGTTCCTTCCGGCTTTTCCCGCGGCGTCCATGCCGGAGTGTAGCTCAGCCTGGTAGAGCACCGTCTTCGGGAGGCGGGGGTCGGAGGTTCGAATCCTCTCACTCCGACCATTCCGGGCGAAAGCCCGATATGTCGAAACGGAAACGGCCCCTGGGGATTTTATCCCCCAGGGGCCGTTTTTCCGTTCCGGGTGGAACGTATCCGACAGACTTGCCGTTATTCGGCGGCGACCAGCGTGCGGGCCACATTCAACGTGGCGGCGGCTTCCTTGAAGTTGCCGGCGGCACAGTCATTGCGCGCCAATTCGACCAGCTTGGCAAACATCAGTTCCGCATCTTCACCGACGGCGGGGTTTTCGTCCTTCGACTTCAGCGTATCGGTGATGACCTGTTCACAAACCGGCAGAGTGGCGATTTCCTGCGCGGAGACGGCCGTGGCGAACGGCACAACAGAAAGGAAAGCAAGCACGGCAATCGACTTTTTCGCGCTCGAAAGCGACATGGAAGTACTCCATCAAAGGCGCTCCCCGGTTCCATCCAGGGGCGCTGAGAGTGACGCATTAAGGGCTGAACAAGCAGCATGTGGCGCCTGACACCGCGACCCCGTCCGGTTTCCCGGGGGCCGCGCGAGCGGCGCGTCCAATTCCTTTGCAGGGACGCGCGCGACAGGTCTTCAATCCCAGAGTCCTCAATTGCCGATAATACGCCTTTCGCGGGGCAGGCCCTAGGGAATCCGGGGAAAAATGCCCTGCAAGAACATCATGACAGCAATCGCTTAAATGCGTTTGACGGCCCACCCGCCCGGGACCGGCGCTTTCGCTTTCGCGTTTAATTGGCTAGGTTAGGCAGCCAAAGGGGAGGAGCACTGCTCCTTGCAAATTCAAGAACCACATGCCGGGGCCGTGCCATGATTTCTTTGACCGAAACGCCGCGCCGCACCACCAGTGCCCGCCTCCTTGCGGCTGCACCGATGCTGGCCGCCCTGTTGCTGCTCGGTGGTTGCGAGACGGCCAACAACGCTCTCTCGACCGTTGCCGACAAATCCGCGGAATTGTGGAACACCATGTCGTCGCCGTTTAACCGCGGCGAGGACAGAGAATTCAGCCGCGACCCCACCCGTGAACGCCGCGCCGACGTGGAGAAATGGGAACGCATCCGCCAATCCGACGATCCGACCGTGTTCCAAACCTTCATCGAGACCTATCCGGACAGCGCCCTGACCCATCTGGCGCGCCGCCGGCTGGCGACCCTGCAGCCGACCCAGGGAACGCATGTTCCCTCGACCTATGCGACGGAACAGCCACGGCCGCCTCAGGTTCGCCACACCGCCGGGCAGATGCCGCCGCCCGCCCCGCCGGGCCAGTTCCCCGTGTCCTGGGTCTTGGGCCGCTGGGCCATCGACTGTTCGCGCAAGGAAGGCGGTAACGGTGTTACCTACAATCAGGTCGACGCCGACAAGGTTCGGGTCATCCGCGACGACGGCAGCGCCGCCGTCTACACCGTGCGCCGCGAGGACGATATCCTGGTGTTGGAGGCCGACGGCCTGATCTATCAGGACAAGATCGTCAGCGCGACGGAGCTTCGGTCCTACGCCGTCAAATACAACAACCAATGGCACGAGGTAGACCTCGTCTACCGCAAGTGCGATTGACCGCCGCCCGCGTAACACCCAATTCACCGCTCAACGCAAAACCCCGGCCCGCGCGAGCGCGGACCGGGGCCGTGGGTTTGCCAATCCTTGGGGTCGGATCGGGCATAATGCCCAAATGAATTCGAACCCCGCCTAGCGGGGATTATTGGTGTGATTAACGCCGTAGGCGGCAGCAGCCACGAATGCGAGAGCAGCGGCGATGCAAACACCAAGAAAAATCATGCTTCCTGTCGTCATCTTTCGAAATTCCCGTGGTTCCAATGACGTAACTTTAGGGCGTTGGAAAAGGCTTCGGCATTGATCTAGATCAATAATTTGGGATGAGCGGCACGAAGTTCTCCCGAAATATCCACAGATTGTGAATAACCCCGCGGCCTAAGGACTCCGAGCCCCGGAGCACTTCGGGTACACTTGCGCGCCCATGGAGGGCCGCCCAAGGGAGGGCGGAACGGAAAGGTCATCATCATGCGCAATGCCGTCATCGGCATCGTCGTGGGATTGGTTGTCGGCGTTGTCCTGGGGGTCTCCATCATCGCCCCCCGCCTGAACGCATCGCTACCCGAAACCGCCGCCCAGGCCGTGGCCGGGCTCACCCCCGAGCCCGCCGCGCCAAAAGAACCCTCCCCAGCATCGACCGCGGAGATCGCTGCCCTGCCCGCCGCTGCGGAAAGCCTGCTGGCCCCCGCCATCACCCCCGACCCCATCGTGCGCTGGCGGATGGAAAGCGCCTTTGCCAGCGGCCTGCCGCAGTTGGGCGCCCAAGCCAAACGTATCGAAACGGAGATCTGGCGCGTATCGGCCGGCGGGATGGAGATCGCCTTCAACGAACCAGGCACCCTGGTTCAGGGCAAGGACATGGTCAGCGCGGTCAAGGACGGCACCGTCGACGCCGCCTTCGTCGCCCCCGAAAGCTGGCCGGCGACCGTCCCCGCCCTGCAACTGTTCGGCGCCGTGCCGTTCGGCCCGCGGGCCGAGGAATACCTGGCCTGGCTCTATTTCGGCGGCGGTGAAAAGCTGTTGAACGGCCTGGCCGAAGGCCTTGGCGTGCGGATCGTGGTCTGCGGGCTGGTATCGCCCGAGGGGGCCGGCTGGTACCGACGGCCATTGACCACGGTCGAGGACCTGAAAGGCCTGCGGGTGCGCATGACCGGTCTTGGCGCGCGCGTGATGAACCGTCTGGGTGCGAAGACCGTGACCCTGAACGAAGGGGAAATCTTCCACGCTCTGGAAACCGGCGCCATCGATGCCGCCGAATATTCCATGCCCGCCATCGACGTGCAGCTCGGCCTGCACCGGATGGCGCGGAACTATTATTTCCCCGGCTGGCATCAGCCGGCGACGCTGCTGGCGCTGGTCGTCAACAACGACCGCTGGGCCGGCCTCAAGCCGGTGCAACGCTCACAGCTGCGCGCCGTGTGCGGTGACAACGTGCGTCATGGCCTGGCCGAGGGCGAAGCCTCGCAATATCGGGCCCTTCTGAACCTGACCAAGGAAGGCGTGACCGTGCGCCGTTGGCCGCGGGAAATTCTCGGAAAATTGTCCAAGGCCTGGGACGAAGTCGCGCGCGACACCGCGAAGCAGGACAAGGATTTCGCCAAGGTGTGGAAATCGCTCGACCGGTTCCGCAAGGATTACGCCGTATGGCGCGACGCGGGCGGCAGATAAGCTCCGCTCATTCTTCCTGATCGGCTTGCTTACCGGCCCGCGCCGACCACGGCGTCCGGCCCGTCATCCCCCAGCACGTCGGCGGGCAGTTCATCCATCTTGGTCAACAGGTATTCCAGGTCCGAAGATTCGAATTCGACGCCTAGGTCGTCGTACTGGGTCATGATTCGTTCGATCATGCGCCGGGCATAACGCTCGCGGTCGTTCTCGCCGCCGTCCATCTGCGTTTCCCGGCTGACGTCAAGCGCCGCCCGCACGGCCATGAACTGGGCCGGCGGCAGCTTGGCCTTGTCGAAAATAGCGCGCAGGCCCAGGGGGCCGCGGTCGTGGATCAGGCGCCGCGCATTGTCCAGCGTGACCCCCGCCCGTGTCGCCATGGCGCATTCGAAAAAGGTGATGTCGCCCATGCAGAGTGCCCGCAGGGTGATCGACGGCGTCAGGCGGCCGTTGTCGTTCAACTGCCGAGCCAGGATCATCACGTCATCTACACCGGAATCGGAGGACAGACTGATGGTTGCCCGCTCGCGCGACTGCAGGATGATGTCCGTGGTCATTGCCGCCGGCAGTTCGTGGCGCTTAACCAGTTCGTCGCGCAGGTTTTCCGACACCAGGGTCACCAAACGCTCTGCCACCGTCACCGGCAGGGAGGCGCGGTTGACCATGGCCGACTGCACCCCGGCGCGGTCGCCGAAATCGTCGACCACCTTCTGGAACGTGTGTTCGGAAATGGCCGCCCCCTCGTTGGCGACCAGACGGGTCACCGCCGCCTCATTGCCGGAATTGACCACGGCGTCGGACAATGCCTCGGACACGGTGGCGCGGCCGGCGACGGCTTCCTGCTTGGCGGGATCTTGCGATCCGATGATGGCGATCAGGTCGTCATCGTTCAGAACCTGGGAAAACTCGATCATCGGCAGTGCCACTTGGTCGATGTCATTGGCCAACGCCACCGCCACGTCATGCGGCACATTGCCGTTCTGCTTCAGGTTTTCCGTCAACGCCTGACGCACGCGGACTTCCGCGTCCTTGACCATCAGGCGGAAGATTTCCTCGGCAAGGGCCCGCTCGGTGGGGCTCAGCTTGCCGGGATCGAAGGCCCCGGCGACCTTGGCGGCAGTCGCGGCGCGATTGTCCGGCGTGGGGTCGGACAACAGTCTGGCGACATCCGCTTTGCTTAGATTATCTATCGGCATGAGTACGCAACACTCCTTTCACAGTCCGGGGAATATCCCCCATGACTGCGCCCACGACTTCCATGGCGAACAGTATAATGCGGATCGCCGGATGAATGAAATCATCTCCGCCCACCAGGGTTGCCGATTGCACATCCCGGACGAGATGCAGATAATGCGGCCCCACCCGCAAGGGTGTTCTCAAGATTCCAACAAAAACACGACGGAAGGTTTTGTCTCATGAAACATGCTTCCCTGATGGCCGCCGCGGTCGCCGGCTTCGCCGCCTCGATGATGGTCGCTGCCGCCCCCGTTCAGGCCGATGCCGCCAAGGCGTTCAAGAAAAACCGCTGCGCGCAGTGCCACACGGTTTCCGGCAAGCACACCATCGGCCCGTCCCTGAACGACATCATCGGCCGCAAGGCCGGTACGGCCGAAGGCTTCAAGACGTCGCGCTATTCCGCGTCCATGGTCGCCGCCGGCGAAAAAGGCCTGTTGTGGGACGCCAAGACCCTCGACGCCTATATCACCAACCCCAAGCAGTTCCTGCGGGACTATCTGGACGACCCCAAGGCGACGACCAAGATGGCCTATCCGGGACTGAAGAAAGAAGATCAGCGCGCGCTGATCATCGAATATCTGAAAAGCGCGAAATGATCCGGTGCCCGCGGCCGCTAGCCGGCCGCGGGTCCGTCACTTGATCAATCCCGTTTCACGGAAGTACCGCACCGCCCCTGCGTGCAATGGCGCGGTCAGGGAGTCGCGCACCATTTCCTCTTTCCGCAGGTTGGCGAGCGCCGGATGCATGTCGCGGAAGGCGTCAAAATTGTCGAACACGGCCTTGACGATGGTGTAAACGGTCTCGGGCTTGGTCTTAGTCGAACTGACCAGCGTTGCGCCGACACCGAACGTCTTCACGTCCTTCGGGTTGCCCCGATACATGCCGCCCGGAATCACCGCCCAGCGGTAAAAGGGACTGGTCTTGACCAGCGCCTGGATGCCCGGGCCGTCGATCGGCACCAGAACCGCGGCGCAGGCATTCGCCGTTTCTCGGGTCGCGGCGGACGGATGACCGACCAGCGCGAAGAAGGCATCGATTTTGTTGTCGCACAAGGCTTCGCCCTGCTGGTTGGCCTTGAACTCAGCCGCCAGGCCCAGATCGCGGCGGGTCCAACCGAGCGCCTGTTCGATCACCTGCCAGGTCGCCAGTGTCCCCGAGCCGGGGTTGCCGATGTTCATGCGTCGGCCCTTGACGTCGTTGATGTGCTTGATGCCCGAATCCGTCCGCGCCATCAGGGTCACCGGCTCGGCATGCAGCGAGAACACGGCGCGCAGTTCGCCATAAGGACCGCGCTTGTCGAACGGCCCTTCGCCGCGCAGGGCGCTGTACTGGGTATCGGACTGGGCCAACCCCAGGTCCAGATCGCCGGAGCGGATCGCATTGATGTTGAACACGGACCCAAAGGTCGATTCGACCGAACAGCGCACGCCATGGTCCTTGCGGCCCTTGTTGACCAGCCGGCAAATGGCCCCGCCGGCGGGGAAATAGACCCCCGTGACCCCGCCCGTGCCGATCGAAACGAATTCGGCCGCCCGCCCGGCTCCCGGCCCCGCCGCCGCCCAGGCGATGAAGATCGTCACGATCAAAGCGCCCCGTCTAACCCACATTCGTCTGCTCCCTGGTGGATACCTGCCGTCCATGTACCATGCGGAGAACACCATCAAATCCCACGCGCGCGCGGATGATAGCCGTTCCTACAGCGTTTGATGAGGCCCGATCTGCACGGGAATGCCGCCGACGGTCAGTGACGGACGATCAACACCGACTGCTTGGCCTGATGGGCGACCTTGTCCGCGTTATGGCCGAGCATGTCGGCATCGGTGCGTCGGTCGCAGAGGACGATCAGATCGCAATCGGTATCCTTCGCGCCACGGAGGATTTCCTCATAGACCCGGCCATGACCGACGATGTGTTGTTTCCTGATTCCGTCCGGGATATTCGCCTTGGTCCAGGTATGCAGACGGGCCGCCGCTTCCTCCATGGTTTCCTTTTCGTAGCCCTCGGGAAAGAAATTGGCGACCAGGGAGGACCCGAAGGTCGGGATGACGACCATCACGTGGAGCGTCGCCCCGAACTTTTCGGCAAGCTCGACGGCGATCGGCGCGGACGCTGTCCAGGACGATTTGTCGTCGATATCGATGGCAAGGAGGATGTCCTTATACATGTCTTGCGGGCTCCTCGGTCAGGCCGCCTGGGCCGATGTTTTGCGGATACGTGCTTTCTGCGCCAGAACAACCAGGCACAGGATCAGAAACGCGGGAAGATAGACCCAGTACTTGTTCAGCTGATCCGCCGGTTGCAGAACGTGGGTGATCTCCTGGTCCCAATCCAGGCCGACCTTCTTGGCTTCGGAACCGAAGGCGACGTCGTCAATCAGAACCTTGCCACCGTCCTCGCGGATCGTGATGCCGGCCGCCTTGATGCGTTCGGCCCCACTTGCCGCCGGCCCCATGGGCAGCACGACCATCCATTCACGGGGATTTCCGATATCATCCTTGCCGGAGATCATCAGACGTATCTTCTCGCCCTCCGGCGTGTTTTCGAAGGCCGTCGCCATCTCCGCCGGCTTGTGGTCGATATAGGGCGCCGAGACCATGTCCATCCAGAACCCGGGCCGGAAGAACGAGAACGCGAGCAGAAGCAAAATCGCCGTCTCCCAGATCTTGCTCCTGGTCAGGAAATATCCCTGTGTCGCCGCCGCGAACAATAACATCGCCAATGTCGCGGTTATGAACACGAACACACCATGCAGGGCATCCACATCGATCAACAACAGGTCCGTGTTGAAGATGAACAGGAACGGCAGCGCCGCCGTGCGCAGGGAATAGAAGAAGGCGACGAAGCCCGTGCGGATCGGATCGCCGCCCGACACGGCGGCGGCGGCGAACGACGCCAAGCCCACGGGCGGCGTCACGTCAGCCATGATTCCGAAGTAGAACACGAACAGATGCACCGCGATCAGCGGGACGATCAGGCCATTCTGCTGCCCCAACGTCACGATCACGGGGGCCAGCAACGCCGACACCACGATGTAGTTCGCCGTGGTCGGCAGGCCCATACCCAAGATCAGCGACAGGAAGGCAGTCAGGAACAGGATCGCCATCAGGTTGCCGCCGGACAGCACCTCGACCACATCGGCCAGGGCCGAGCCCACGCCGGTCTGGCTGACCACGCCGACGATGATCCCGGCGGTCGCCGTGGCGATGCCGATGCCGATCATGTTGCGCGCCCCGGTGACCAGGCCGTCGAGCAATTCGTGCCAGCCGCGTTTGATCTGGGCGGTCATGTCCGGCTGGTTCCGGAAATAGGCATATATCGGGCGCTGGGTCAGCAGGATGAAAATCATCAGCACCGAGCCCCAGAACGCCGACAGGCCGGGCGACAGTTGTTCGACCATCAGGCACCATACCAGGACGATGACCGGCAACAGGAAATGCAGCCCCGACTTGATGGTCGGCGCCGGCTCGGGAAGGCTGACCACCGGCTTGTTCGGATCGTCCATCTTGAGGTCCGGGAACCGAGCGGCGAAGCGCACCAGCAGGACATAGACGACGGTAATGCCTAACGCGACGACGATCGACGCGTAACCGCCCAGGATCGGCTTCATCCAGCCGAGCCCATAGTAGACCGCCAGTGACAGGCCCGACACCATGGCGATGCCGAAGGCCAGACCGACCAGGCGTTGCACCCAGGGCTTGGGCTCGACCGCGCGCGGCAGGCCTTCCATACCCAGCTTCATGGCTTCCAAATGCACGATGTAGACCAGGGCGATGTAGCTGATCAGGGCCGGAACGAAGGCGTGCTTGACCACGTCGAAATAGGGGATGCCCACATATTCGACCATCAGGAACGCGGCCGCGCCCATCACGGGCGGCATGATCTGGCCGTTGACCGAGGACGCGACTTCGACCGCACCCGCCTTTTCACTGGAAAAGCCGACTCGTTTCATCAATGGAATGGTGAAGGTGCCCGTGGTCACCACGTTGGCGATCGACGACCCGGAAATCAGGCCCGTCATCGCCGAAGCAACGACAGCGGCCTTGGCCGGCCCGCCCTTCATATGACCCATCAACGAAAACGCGACCTGGATAAAGTAGTTACCGGCCCCGGCCTTGTCCAACAACGCACCGAACAGCACGAACAGGAACACGAAGCTGGTCGACACGCCGAGCGCGATGCCGAACACGCCCTCGGTGGTGATCCAGTGATGGTTGACCACCTCGGCCAAGGAGTTGCCCTTGTGGGCGATGATCCCCGGCATATAGGGGCCTAAGAAGGTATAGAGCAGGAACACCGACGCGACGATGGCCAGCGCCGGACCCAGCGCGCGGCGGGTGGCTTCGAGCAGAAGCAGCACCCCGATCACCGCGACCACGAAATCCTGTTCGATCGGCGCACCGACACGGTCGGCGATGTCGCGGTAGAACACGAACAGATAGGACGCGGCGGCCGCGCCGACGAAGGCGAACACGATGTCCAGGATGGGAATATAATTGCGGGGCGAGCGGCTGAACGCCGGATAGGCCAGGAACGCCAGGAAAATCGCGAAAGCAAGGTGGATCGAGCGGGCTTCGGTATCGTTAAACACGCCGATATGCAGCGCGAAGGGCAGCGGCGACGCGAACCAAAGCTGGAACAGGGACCACGCCAGGGCGGTGAAGAATAGGACCGCCGTCCAGGCCTTGCCGGGATGGCGTCCGCCGGTATCGGTCGATGCTACCAGATCGGCCAACTCGTCGGCGTTGGCGCCGGTATTGTTCGTCTGTTCGCTCATGCTCTTCTCGCTTTTTTCTTAAAGGCCCCCAAAAAAGGCGACGCCGCGCGGGCGGTTGGGCGAAGGGCCTCCCCGCCGGTTGCCCGGCGGGGAGGCGGTGCCGATTACTTCAACCAGCCTTTTTCCTTGTAGTACTTGGCCGCGCCGCTATGCAGCGGGGCAGAATTGCCGGCGGCGATCATGTCCGTTTCCTTCAGATGTTCGAAGGCCGGATGCAGTTTCTTGAAGCGCCCGAAATTGTCGAACACCGCCTTGACGACTTGGTAGACCACGTCGTCCGGCACCTTGGCCGAGGACACGAAGGTCGCCTTCACACCGAAGGTCTTGGTGTCGTTCGCATTGCCCTTGTACATGCCGCCCGGAACCGTGGCGTGCGCAT
>CAXAVJ010000029.1:0-41348 GCA_963972065.1 uncultured Rhodospirillaceae bacterium | reverse complement strand
TTGTCCGCGTCGTAGCGTTCGTAATGGATAATGCCCTCGGCGGCCATGCGGGGTTTTTGCTTCGGTGCTTCCGCCGGATAGCCCAGACACATGCCGAACACCACATAGGTGCGGAAAGGCAGGCCGAGAAGTTCGGCGACCGCTTCGGGATCGTTGCGCATGGCGCCGATCATCACGCCTTGAATGCCCAAGCTGTCCGCCGCCACATAGGCCGCCATGCCGACCAGGGAGGCATCGATGGAGGCCATCAGGCCCATTTCCAGGTTATTGTCATCAAGGTTGCCATCGTGGCGCTGGAACGCCGTTTCGATCCGCGTCAGGTCGGCGACGAAGGCGAGGAAGACCGGACAGGTCTCGATATGCTTCTGACCGCCGGAGATCTTGGCGAGCTCTTCCTTGGTCTCTGCATCGCGCACGACGACCACGGAATAGGCCTGCAGATTGCCCGAGGTCGGGGCCCGGCGGGCGGCTTCCAGGATCGACGTGACCTGATCGTCGATCACGTCCTTGTCCGAGAATGCGCGGATCGAGCGCCGGTCGCCGAGGACGCGGATGGTTTCAGAAAGGATCGGAGGGGAGGAAGCGGCGTCGGGCGGAGTCATCGTCTTTCCTAGGTTATTGATGCACGGGTTAGTATAGGCCCGGACTGCCATTGAATACAGACGCCCAGCCTTGTTATCCCACACTTAACTAATTCCGTCGGAAAATCCCAGAACCATTAGCCAGAACCATTAGACTGTCTTTGGCCCATTCATCCGCACTCACTCGATTGACGACATGGCATGAAGAAAAGCAAACCCAGAAAAGCAAAAGCCACGACCAGGCGCAAAAGCCCGGCACAAAACGCACCGTCGCCGATTTTGGCTCAGGCGATCCAATGCCATAAGGCCGGCGACCTTCAGGGAGCGGAAGTAGCCTACCGACAAGTCCTGGACACCGATCCAATGCAACCGGATGCGCTTCACATGCTGGGCGTCATCGCACGGCAATCGGGTAGGGCAGCTGAAGCAATCGAGCTAATTTCAAAGGCGCTCTCCGCCCAGCCGACTCTTGCCGGCGGCTGGTACAATCTGGGCAACGCCTATCTGGATAACGACGAGGCTAAAAACGCTGTCGCGAGCTTTGAAAAATCCGTCATGTCAATGCCCCGCCATGTGGACTCCCGCCTCAACCTGGGCAACGCCTTACGCCAGACGGGTCAGATGGATGCCGCGCTGGAAAACTATCGCGCCGCACTCCATTTAGACACCAAGTGCTTTGGCGCGCTCCTCAATATGGGAATTACGCTGGTGGAGATAGACCACCCACAAGACGCCCTACCACTGCTTGAACGGGCGGCATCTATCGATATCGCAAATGCGACTGTTCACAACACCCTGGCAATCGCATACCGCGCGGCTGGCAGGATAGATGCGGCGACGGACAGCTTCCGTCACGCACTTTCCCTCGCACCGGATCAGACATCCATATGGGCGGCATTCGCCAACCACCTGGAAACGCACTCGCCGAATGCCTATGACGACACATTGGCCCGCAATTTCGAAAAACTTCTGGACCACCCGACCGTCACCCCGGCCCGGCTTGCACGGTCCGTCATCGCCACCCTGGTGCATCATCCGGATGTGAAAGAGCTGATCGCGCGCTCTGCCCCCGCTCAGACGAAAGCGGATTTTCCGGGCACAAGGGCCGCAGACGCACTGGCCGCCCAACCTCTGTTCCTGAAAGCCCTGAAATCCTGCCCGCTCGCGGACAGCCGGATCGAACAACTGTTGACCGCGGCCCGCAGGGCCATGCTTCTGAGCCACTCCGAAGACCGCGCCCAAGGACAACGGATCAACTTTCTCGCCGCGCTTTCCATTCAGTGTTTCATCAACGAATACGCCTATTTTGAAACATCGGAGGAAACGCAGGCCATCCCGGCCCTTGCCAACTTGGCAGCGCGGGCGGTCAGTGATGGTATGTCATTACCGATGGATTCCATCATCCTACTGGGCTGCTACCGGCCGCTCAGCCAATACCCTTGGGCCGAGGCGTTGGCGAAGATTGATCTGCCAGCACCCTTGAGCGAAGTTGCCCAGGAGCAGATTGTGAACCCGGCGGCAGAAGATGCCCTCAAGGGCGCGATCCCGGTCCTGACCGCTGTTTCCGACGCTGTCTCCCAGTCCGTCCGCAATCAATACGAGACAAACCCATATCCTCGCTGGATGAGACTGGGCGCCAACCCAGACCATCGCAACATGGCAGACATCCTGAAAGACGCCCCCTTGAACCTTGCGTTGGGTGACTGGGCGGCACCGGACCGACCGGAAATTCTGGTCGCTGGCTGTGGAACCGGCCAGCACGCGATCGCGACGGCACTTCGATTCGCCGAAGCCGAGGTGACGGCGATCGATCTCAGCCTCGCCAGCCTTGCCTATGCAGAAAGAAAAACCCGGGAAATGGGAATTCGGAACATCCGCTATGCCCAAGCAGACATTCTAGAACTCTCTGGTCTGGACCAGCGCTTCGACCATATCGAAAGCCTGGGCGTGCTCCACCACTTGGAAGATCCGCTCAAGGGTTGGGAAATCCTCACCAACCTTCTGCGGCCGGGCGGCCTGATGAAAATCGCCCTTTACAGCGAGTTCGCCCGACAGGACGTGGTCTACGGACGCAGCCTGATCGCGAACCAGGGATACGAAGCCACGCCGGATGGCATTCGCCATTGCCGTCGGGCCATCCTAGATCGTGCCCTGAGTGGCGATGCGCTGGCCGCTGGAATATGCAGTTACACGGACTACTATTCGCTCAGCGAATGCCGCGATCTCCTATTCCATGTCCAGGAGCACCGATATTCACTGCCTCAAATCGAAAAAGCGCTCACAACCTTGAGGTTGGAATTCCTTTGCTTCGAGTTGACGGCCCTGCCGGGCGCGCCCGGCGCAACCGATGGTCTTGAGGTCTGGCATGACTATGAGCGCCGCCATCCGGAGACGTTTAAGGGCATGTACCAGTTCTGGTGCCGCAAACCCATCGATTGATGGGCTGCGGCGACCGGTTAGTAGTTTACGTCACTGATTCCTTCAGGCCATGCGTTCCTTCAAGACCGGGCCCACATCCATGGGCGTATCGAGGATCGTCACACCCGCCGCCGACAGCGCGTCGGCCTTGGATTGGTACGTTCCCTTGTTGCCCATGACGATGGCCCCAGCATGGCCCATCTTCTTGCCCGCGGGCGCGGCCCCGCCCGCGATGAAGGCGGCCATGGGCTTGTTCATGGTGGCGGCATATTCGGCGGCGTGCTCTTCCATGGCGCCGCCGATTTCGCCGACCATTACCACGGCGTCGGTTTTCTCGAAGGCATCGAGGGCTTCCAGCGCGTCGCGGGTGGTGGTGCCGATGATGGGGTCGCCCCCAATACCAATAAAAGCGGATATCCCAAAACCAGCTTGAACCACGTTCAGGCACATCAGGGTACCGAGCGAGCCGGAGCGGGAAATGATGCCGACGTTGCCGGGCCGGAAGATCTTTTCGTTGAACGCCGGCATGAAGCCCGTGAAGCATTCGCCCGGCGTCACGCCGCCGGCCGTGTTGGGGCCGATGATCTTGACGCCGCGTTCCTTGGCCGCGGCCATCATGTACATGACGTCCTGCACGGGGATGTGTTCGGTCAGGCAGACCACGGCCTTGGCCCCGGCCTCAATCGCATCCAACGCCGCCGCCTTGGCGCCCATGGGCGGAATGAACAGGATGGAGACGTCGAAGCCGCCCTCAAGCCCCTTCATGGCGTCGACGGCGGAGCCGAACACCGGCACGCCGATATGTTCGGTCCCGGCCTTCTTCGGGTTCACGCCACCGACGATCTTGGTGCCGTATTCCATCATGCGTTCGGACCAGAAGGTCCCCTGCTTGCCGGTGATGCCCTGTACGATCACCCGGTGCGTTCCACGGATAATCATCGGGCACCCCCTTTCGCGGCTTCCACCGCAGCCTTGCAGGCTGCACTCATGTCCGGCAGGGGATCGACCCCCAGCCGTTCCTTCAGCATGGCCACGGCCTCGACATCGCCGGTGCCGTGCACGGACCAGAAGGTCGGCAATGTCGGTTTCAACTCATCCCAAGCGTTGAGGATGCCCTGGGTCATCACGTCGGTGCGCGCGAAGGCGCCGCAGAAATTGATGACCAGCGACTTCACCTTGGGATTGTCGAGCACTAGGGACAACGCTTCCGTGCCCTTGGTGTAGCTTTCGCCGCCGATTTCCAGGAAGTTGGCGGGCGTGCCGCCATGGTGGCGGACCACGTCCATGGTGGTCATGGTCAGGCCGGCGCCGTTGGCGATGACGCCGACATCACCTTCAAGTTCGATGTACTTGAGGTCCAGTTCCTTGCCCTTGGCTTCCAGGCCCGTCAGCTTGTCGGGCGTGCCGGACTTGGCCGTTTCCTCATGGCGCGGGATCGCGCTGTCGTCCATGGTGAACTTGCAATCCAGCGCGATAAGCCCGCCTGCTTCAGTGACGGCCAGCGGATTGATTTCCATCAGCTCCGCATCGTTGGCCCGGTAAGCGTCGTAGAGCTTCATCAGCAGGCCCGCGACCTGGTCTTCCAGGCCGTCCAGTCCGGCGCCGTCCAACATGGCGCGGACATGGGACAGGTCCGGGCCGTGGCGGATGTCGACGGCGAGGCCGCGCATGGCGTTGGGATCCTGCTCCGCCGCTTCCTCGACATCCATGCCGCCGAGGGTCGAGAACAGAATCTTCGGGCCCTTGGTTTCCGGATCGTTGATCACGGCGGCGTAAAATTCCCGGGTGAAGGCCGTCGCCTGTTCGACCAGGACCTTTTCCACGACATGTTCGCCGATGGTCATGCCGAGGATCGCTTGGGCAGCCGCCTCGGCCGCTGCCGCGTCGTCGGCAATCTTGATGCCGCCGGCCTTGCCGCGCTTGCCCGTGGGGACCTGGGCCTTCACGGCCACTTTGCCAAGCGGTGCGGCGATGTCCGCCGCCTGTGCCGCCGTTGTCGCAACCCCGCCATTGGGCACGGGAATTCCGGCCGCTTTCAGGAGCGGCTTACCTGCATGTTCCTCAAAATTCATTGCATTCCCTTTTAATCTTCTTCTCGCCCTTTCTTTCTCAATGCCTCACTGCCTCTGTGGTTCAACAAAAGAAAACCACAGAGGCACAGAGACGGTGAGAAGGAAGGGTGAGATGCCTGACCTTGTCCCGTTCCTTGGAGGAACGGCTGGTCCATTTACTTCCCGAATTTGTTCCAGTGGGCGCCGAAAAGTTCTTCTTCCGACGGCTTGTCCTCGGGAATTTCCCGAACCAGATGGGTGATGTTGATGAAGTGCTTGTAGTTCAGGTTTTCCGAAATGGAATTCCCGGCCCAGGTGCCGCAGCCCATGGTCAACGTGAATTCAAGCCCGTTGGTAAAGCTGCCGCCGTTGCCGAAGGTATGCGCCTGATTGACCAGCACGCGCACGACCTTCAGGTCCGCGGCCAGCTCATCCGCGTGTTCCTGGGTCTTGGTGTGGATGCCGACGGAATGGCCCATGCCGACGAAGTCGAGAATTTTCTGCACCTGCGCCTTGGCGGCCTTGAAGTCCGGCACGCGGTAGACGGTGAGGACAAGTGACAGCTTTTCATCCGAGAACGGATGTTCCTTGCCGACGTTTTCCGCCGGTTCCTCGACAATAAAGAAATCAGCCTTCGCCGCCTCTTCCGGCAGACCCGCTTCCTTGGCGAAAATGTCCGGGTCCTTGGCGATGACGCGGCGGTTCAGGTGCCCGTCCTGCCACAGGGTGTCTTTGACCTTGGCTTTTTCTTCCGCCGTGCAGACATAGGCACCGACGGATTTCAGCGCCGCGATTGCCTGATCGTAAACACTGTCGAGAATGACGACGGAGTTTTCCGACGAGCAGGAGGTCGAATTGTCGAAGATCTTGGACATGCGGATTTTCTCCGCGGCGTCCTTGAAGTCCGCCGTGTCGTCGATGATGACCGGCACGTTCCCGGCCCCCACGCCGATACAGGGCGTGCCCGAGGAATAACCCCGGCGCACGTTGTTCTGCGAGCCGGTGATGACGACCAGATCGACCGCCTTCATCAGGGCCTGGGTCAGGGCCTTGTCGACCGGGGCCGGCAACACCTGTACCAGATCCTCGGGGGCGCCGACCTTCTTCAACTCGGCCCGCATGTAATCGACCGTCATGGTCGTGGTTTTCATGCCTGCCGGCGACGGTGCGACGATCACCGCGTTCTTGCCCTTGAGCGCGAACATGGCCTTGTTGACCGGAGTCGCCGCCGGGTTGGTCGAGGGGCTGACGGCGCCCACCACGCCCACCGGCTTGGCGTATTTGACCAGGCCCTTGGCCTTGTCTTCCGCGATCACGCCGACGGTCTTCACCCGCATCAAGTCGCGCAGGCAGCCGAAGGTCTTACGCTGGTTCTTGATGATCTTGGACTTGACGTTGCCGAGGCCCGTGTCTTCGACGGCGATCCTGGCCAGTTCCTCAGCTCGGCCGGGCTCGTAGATCGACCAGGCAAGGGCGGTCACGGCCTCGTCCACCTGGGCCTGATCCGCATCCGCGAAAGCCTCCATGGCGGCACGGGCGCGGGTCATCAGGCCGGCGATAACCTGTTCGGGGCCGGTATCGGCCGCCAGTTGAGCAGTGGCAGTCATATGTCTTCTCCTAAAGGCGTGGCGGTCCGGCCCCCAGGCCGGAGAACAGCCGGGGTCAAACGGGTTTGGTGCCCTTGATCTGGGTCCGGTGCATGACGCGGCGGGCCGAGGCATCGAAGGGATCCCGGCGGTGCATGGCGCAGCGGTTGTCCCACATCACCACGTCCCCGACCTGCCATTTATGATGCCAGTAGTATTTTTCCTGCGCCGTATGGGCCCAGAGTGCATCCAGCAGTTCTTCGGATTCTGCCAGCGGCAGACCCACGACATAGGCGTTGCGGCGACGCCCCAGATACAGTGCCTTGCGCCCGGTCACCGGATGGGTGCGGATGATGGGGTGCACCGCGCCGGGACAGCTCGTCACGTCCGTGACCTCTTCCGCCCCTTCTCGCAAGTAGCCCGCCGAATTGGTTGAATTGTCGTGCTTGATCTGGCGCCCCTTGATGCGCAGGCGCAGGTCTGTCGGTAGGTCCAACAGCGCCTTGTACATGTTGAGAAAGCCCGTGTTGCCACCGGTTTCCGGTACTTCCATACCCCATAGCAGACTTGCCGTCGGCGGTTCCGCGATATAGTTCATGTCCGTGTGCCACACGGATTCCCCGGCACCGAGGGAACCCAGGGCGACCCCGTTTTCAACGACATTGGAGATCACCAGGATTTCCGGATAACCCGAGACGAAACGCTTGCCGTTTTCGTTGGGCGGCGCCTGATCAAGAGTTCCGACGCGACGGGAAAAAGAAACCAGGGCATCGTCGGTCATGTTCACCTGATTGCGGAACAGCAGCACGCAATGGTCCATCCAGGCGGCATGGATCTGATCGAACAAGGCGTCGTCCACGGCTGACAGGTCCACGTCCAAAACCTCTGCGCCGATGGCGTCAGACACCGGGCGCACCCGGATGTCGCCGCCCCGGCCGCCGCCGGAAACCGATTGTTCAAGTGATGTCATCGTTGCACCCTTCCTGTGTTGTCTTGCGCGATGCCCTTGCGGACCTCGTCCGTTAGGGGCTGAAGACCTTCCTGGTCCTCGGCGAAAAAGGATTCCAGCGCCGCCGCCGACTCGTTCAACAGCGCCAAATGCTCCAGGGCACGAGCCATGGGCAAACGGGCTTCCGGCGCATGCACGGCCAACCCCGCGATGACCCGGCCCTTGGGGTTGCGGATCGGCACGGCCAGGCCGATCAGGCCTGGGGTGTTTTCCTGGTCGTTGGCGGCGTAACCGCGGCGCCGGATGGCGGCCAGTTCGTCTTCCAGGCGGTCGGGATCGGTAATCGTGTGGTCGGTCAATTGGGTCAACGGCAGCACGCGCAAAAGACGGCGCCGTTCGCGGGCCGGCAGGTGTGACAACAGCAGCTTGCCGATACCGGTAGCATGCAGGGGAACGCGCGATCCCACGCCGTACTGGATGCGCAGCGGCCAGTCGCATTCGACACGCTCCACATAGACAACCTCGTCACGGGCAAGCACGCCCAGATTGCAGGTTTCACCCAGGCGTTCGACCAGATTCTGCAGAACCCGGCGCACGGGCGCGGCGCGGGTGCCGGCGGTCAGTGCCTGCATGCCCAGGTCGATCATGCGCGGGCCGACGGAATAGCTGTCGCCGCCGGGATCGCGTCGCAACAGGGCGTTTTCTTCAAGTTGCTTGACCATGCGATGAACGGTCTGGCGCGGCAGGTCCGTGCGTGCCGCGATGTCACCCAGGGACAGGGCCGACGGCTCGTCCAACAAAACCTCAAGCACCGCAAGCGCCTTACCGAGGGCGCTGCCGGTTCCGTTCTGCGTGGAATCGGGCATGACTTAGGCCTTCCCGTCCAAATACCGGAAAAGAGGAACGTGGGGCATCGCTGATCGAGGCGTCATCATCCGTTTCTGCTCCCGCTTGCGTTCGACGTCTTCGCGCCGTCGCCCGATCATACGCAACATCAACATCATTTCAACATAAATTAGGTGTTTTTTGTCTCAATTTTAAATAATTTGCACTTTTTTGAAACTGGCTGGCCCCGCATGATTGACAGCCTCCCCGGAATCCGGCATCGCATTCTCATGTTCCAGGGCTTCCAGATGATCCGCTTCGCATTGATTTTCCTGACCGTTCTGGCGGTCGCCTGCCCCCCTGCCCAGGCCCAGCGTCCGGCGCCGGGATGCAAGGCGCCGACGGCCGTGTGCCAGGCATCGGCCCGGGTATTTGCCATTTCATCCTACGATCCAGTCGGCAGCGCCGTGCTGATCGAACCGGGACTTCTCATCACCAACCGGCATGTCGTCGCCGACAACTCCCGAGCCCAGGTCTTTATGTCCGACGGCAGCCAACGCATCGCCGACGTGGTGCCCACGTCCTATCCCGGCGACCTGATCCTGTTGCGCCTCGACGGCTTGGTCGTGCAGCAGCCCCTGACCCTGGGCAACGCCGAAATCGATCAACAGGTCTACGCGGTCGGCGCCGACGTGGGCCGCAGCGCCATCCGCGCCTATCTGCCGGGCCGCGTGGTCGCCGTGCCGCCGGCCGACAAGCCTCTGGCCCGTGTCCACCATTCGGCGCGCAGCCAACCGGGGAATTCAGGCGGCGCCCTGTTTGCCCGCGACGGATCGTTGGTCGCGATCATCGCGTCCGGCGGCGAGGGCCGGAACGAGGCCATCCCCATCACCGAGATTGCCAAACTGAAAACCCAGTCGAGCCCCGATCAGGCACTGCCCAGTGCCCGCATCGGTCTCGCCTACCGCAAATGTTCCGAAGCCCTGGACGCCGTGCGCGGCGGCGGCCGGCACATGGCGCCCAGCAACGTGGAATTTCTCTACACGCAATGCCTCGCCACCGGGAATCGTCAGTTGTACGACGACGCGGGCCGCACGCTCGGCCGTCAGCAGTTCCTCGATCAGGCGCTCGATCTGTTCGAAAAATCCCTGGACCAGGACCCCAACGGCCTGAACACGCGGCTGTCCATGGCCATTTCCCTGCATGTGGCGCAGCGTTACGAGGACGAAATCCCTCATCTGAGAGCCTTGATCAAGGCCCTACCGACGGATCCCCAAGTGTTGCGCCTGGCGATCCAGGCGGGGAAATGGGGTGGGGACGACATCCTGGCGCAAAAGGCCTATGCGCTTCTGTTGGAACATCATCCGCAACTGAAGCCCGTGGCGGAACGCTTCATGCAACAACCGCCACCGCCTCGGCGCGGAAGCAAGACGGTGAAATAAGCCTGCACCGAGTTCGCCTCAGCCTTCGAAATCGTCCGTCGGATCGGGGATCCAGCCGTGGCGCAGCAAGACAGCGCCGCCGCCGAACGGCTTGCGCGCACGTTTGAGGATCGACGCCTTCAACTCGGGCCCGCGCCAGTCGGGATGCCGGGCCAGAAACCGCGCCGCCAGGGCCGTGACCCTGGGCACGGCGAAGGACGACCCGGACGCCTTGCCCGCCGCCCCCCTGTGGTCCGTCACCGCGACCTGTTCGCCCGGGACCATGACGTCGACCCGCGACGCCCCCCAGTTGGAGCCCCGGGCCAGGCGGCCGTCGGCGTCGGCGGAGGTCACGGTCAGGATGTTGTCGAGGGCGAGGGCGGCCGGAAAGACCGGCACCTTGTCCAGATCACGCCCGTCGTTGCCGGCGGACACGATGAACAACATATGAGGCCGCGCCTTGGCCGCCTGAGCGAAAGCCTGCCAGTCGGCTTCGGTGTTGGAGCCCATGGCCATGTTGACGATCACTGCTCCGGCCCTGTCAGCATGGGCCACCAAGTCCCCGAACCGCGTCATGTCCGGGCGCGGATAGCGGTAGGGCAGGATCACCGTCCCGGGCGCTTCACGCAGGATGATCGAGGTCACCGCCGTGCCATGGTGCAGGGGAAAGAACGGCGAGCGCGCGGTATCCAGATCGAACGGACGCACGTCCATGTCCCAAAAGTCGTATCCCAGCAAGTCCCCGGCATCATCCCGCGCCAAGCGCCCTCGAAACAGCGGCAGGGTGTAATTGACGCCGGTGTCGATGACGGCAACGCGCACGGCCTCTTGCGCTGTCGGCGGGCCGGCCGGGACGGGCGGGTTCAGGGCTTCGCGGAACACCACCTCGGCTAAATCGGCGGACAGGACTTCAAGTGTATCCGCGCGACCATCTGAATCGTAGATCAGACGGCGGCCCTCGGTCACCCGACAATCGCCCGAGGCGTTGACGGCGATGACGGGACGCGCGCCGGCCGGCGCCGGGGCATGCCATTCCAGGCTGATGCGGCGCAGGCGGCCGCCGGGCGACAGACGGCTGATCACCCATTCCCCGCCCTCCGGCATGAGGATACGATGCACAGCCCTGAAGGGCTTATCCACGGGCCCATCCAGGCGCGCTACAAGCACGCGACCGCCCGTCAACACGCGGCGCAGGCCCGCCGTATCGGTCGGTTTCAAGGGGCAAACGGCGGCAAGTACCGCCACGGCATCCGGCGCCGGCGCGGCAACCGCGGGGTGACATAATTGGCTTAGACTCCAAAGCCCCACTGCGGCGGGTACAATTAAGGAGAAATCCGCCACATGCCTGTTCATCGCCCCCCCTTACACGGACACCCTCATGCCGGGCATTGGACCAACCGCGAACAAATCATTGGTTCACCGTTGATAATCTGTACAAATCCAATGTGTTGAATGCCATACTTGGCGCCAACTTGCCTAGAATACAGTTTCGGCGCGCGAATGTCGCTGCGGTGCCGAGGGGGTTTTGTGGTGTTTGCACGGAACAGGAGCTGCTGCGTTGGCTGCCGCTAGGGTCGTATACACGACGACGTTCGTGCTCTATTGCCGCGCGTCCGAAGGCGATTGGGCGCATCAGGGCGAGTGGGCCGAAACGGATGAGTTCGAGGCTCTGACCGCCGCACATAACGCCGACGACCAGGCGAAATGGCAAGCCGTGCGCCTGATGAACCGGCGCACCTATCCCGACGGCCGCCCGCCGCAAGAAACGATTTCCTGGATGACCGGCATTCCCCGGGCCGGAAAAAGCAAGCCACGCGGGAGCAGTGGCGGAAGCAACGGCGGTAGTGATGGTGGCGGCAGTGAGAATGGCCGCGAAAGCGGCGGCCGGGCCACGGGCGCCGACAGCAACGACACCCCCGGGAAGAAACGCCGGAAAAAGCGCAAGGGCGGCGCTGAAAGTGCGGGCGAAGCCTATAAAAAAATTGCCAAACAGCACCTGGAAGCGACGGGCGCCATCGGCGGGGCTCACTCGGTCAAAAAAGCAGCCGAAGAAGCCGCCTTGCGCGAGGCCGAGGCCGGAAAGCCCCCGAAGTCGCCCATGATCGCCGTCGGCACACGCCTGGTCACGGTCTTCATCATCACGGCGGTCATCACGCTTGCCGGAAAAATACCGCTCGAGATCCTGCACAAGAAACTGGCTGCCACCGGCTTCGACATTCCCGGATTCATGATTGCGGGATATGTTTTTGGGTTCGCCATCGCCGCCCTGATTTTGGCCAAGATTCTCCTCAAGGAAGGCGATATGGAAATCCTGATCCAGTATTTTCAGGATGCGCGGAGCAGCGGGCAGGACGACGACGAATTCGATGCCTACGATTCCGGACTCGGCAGTTGGCGCGAGGACGCGATTGACGATGATCCCATGGGCGCCTTGGAAGAAGAGGCCATCGCCGACAGTGGCGCCGCGACAATGGCGTCCGGGCTGGATTACCCCCCGGAAAACGTCCCGGCGGAGCCGCGCAAGACCATGCTCAAATTTCTCGAACTCGCCTTGGGCGCGATCCGCAGCCAATTGGCCAAGCTCGACAAACTGGGCAAGTTCGGGCTGAACCTGTACCTCGCCGGAGCCGGCGATCAGCTTGCCAAGTACAGCGGCCTCGAGGGGGCACAGCGCAACGGCATGATTTCCGAAGCCATCGTCGCCATCGGCACCAAGAAGGCCATGGCCGGGCCGTTCTGCGACAAGTTCGCGGAGTACGAGAAGGATTCAAAAAGCCGCGCCATGATCGACGCCGGCCGTTCGGCCATGCAGCGCTTCATCGACGGCGACATCAAGGCCTTCGGCGAACTGCCCGCGGTCCTTGAAGGATTCACCTCCAACAAGGCGGCCAAGGCCACGGCCCAGGGCGTCGTCGTGGTCATGTTCACGGACCTGGTGGGATCGACCAAGATGACCCAGGAACTGGGTGACGTGGGCGCCCAGCAGGTCGTGCGCATCCACAATGCCATCGTGCGCAACGCTCTTGCCGCCTACCACGGGCGCGAGGTCAAGCACACCGGCGACGGCATCATGGCCGTGTTCTCAAACGCCGCCAACGCCGTCGCCTCGACCATGGTGATTCAGCAGGAACTGGCCAAGCACAACGGAACGCAGGGCAGCCTGCCGGTCAAGGTGCGCATCGGGCTCAATGCGGGTGCCGCGGTTCAGGAAGAAGACGATTTCTTCGGCACCACGGTGCAGTTGTCCGCCCGCGTGTGCGACAAGGCGGATGCCGAACAGATCTTCATCACGCAATCGGTGCGCGATCTGGTGACCGGCCATTCGATCCAATTCCGCGATGCCGGCAACTTCGACATGAAGGGCATCGAAAAGCCCGTGCCGGTGTACGAGGTCGTCTGGCGCGCCGAGCTTCAGGCGGTCGGCTAAGCCGCATCTCCTCGCATTATGACGATCAGGCGGCGGCGGCGCGGTGGCGCTGACGCAGGACCGGCTCCGGTCCGCGCAAGGCTGGCTGATAGGCGTGCCGAAATTCACCGAGGGCCGCCCGCCAATCGGCTTCCAATTTGTCCGCCGGATGGTCGCCGGAAATTTCCAGGGCGTCGAACCCACAGCGGTGCATGGCGCGGTATTGGTCACGCAGCACGTCACCCACGGCCCGCACCTCGCCCTTGTACCCCAGGCGCTCCTTCAGCATGCGCGCATGGGAATAGGCCCTGCCGTCGCCGAACTTGGGAAACTCAAGCGCCACCACGGCGAAACGGGCAAGGTCGTCCTTGATCACTTCCGGCGACTGACCGCTTTCCAGGCGAATGCCCAGACCGTCCGTGCGCCCGGCAAGCGTATTGTGCTCCGCCTGCCAGCGGGTAAGGGTGACGATCACCGGACCCGTTTCCGGCACCGCGTCGCCGTCGGTGACATGGATCCAGGAATTCGTGGTAAGGGATCCGTCCTTAAGCAGCTTTGTCATAGAGGCTCTCCTTGAAGGGGGCGTCGCCGACCCGGCGGAAGGTATCGATGAACCGTTCCTTCGGCTGGCGGATAGCAAGATAGGTGTTCACCACGGTTTCGATCGCATCGACGATCTCGGCGGCGGAAAAGGCGGCGCCCACCTTGGTGCCGATGGCCGCGTCCTCGCCGGGCGCACCGCCCAGGGTGATCTGGTAGTACTCCTGGTCCTTGCGGTCGACGCCCAGGATGCCGATATGGCCGACGTGGTGATGGCCACAGGCATTGATGCAGCCGGAGATTTTCAGACGCAATTCGCCGATGTCGTACTGGCGGTCCAGATCGGCGAACCGCTGGCTGATCCGCTCGGCGATGGGGATGGAGCGCGCGTTGGCGAGCGAGCAATAGTCGAGCCCCGGGCAGCAGATCATGTCGCCGATATGGTCCAGGTTGGCGTCGGCCAGGCCCTGCTCGCGCAGCGCCAGCCAAAGGTCGTACAACTGGTCCTGGCGCACGTCGGGCAGCACCAGGTTCTGTTCGTGGGTGACCCGAATGCCGCCCAACGAAAAGGTCTCGGAGATATCCGCGACGGCGTCCATCTGATCCGCCGTCACATCGCCCGGCGGCACGCCCACGGGCTTCAGCGAGATATTGGCGATGGCGTAGCCCGCCGCCTTATGACGGGCGACGTTGACGCGCACCCAGTTGTTGAAATCCTTGTCTTCGAACCGGCGGGCGGTCAGGGCGGGCGGGTCATCGGCCAGGGCCTCGTAGGACGGCGGCGCGAAATAGGCGGCGATGCGATCGATTTCCGCAGCCGGAAGGTCAAGCGCGCCGCCTTGGGTATCCTCGAATTCCTTTTCAACCAGGCGGGTGAATTCCTCGGTTCCCGTTTCGTGAACCAGAATCTTGACCCGCGCCTTGTACATGTTGTCGCGCCGGCCAAGCATGTTGTAGACGCGGAGCACCGCTTCCAGATAGGCGAGCAGGTCCGCCTTGGCGACGAAGCCGCGGATTTTCTTGCCGATCATGGGCGTGCGGCCCAGGCCGCCGCCGACCCAGACCTCGAACCCAACCTCGCCCGCGTCGTTCTTCACGATGAACAGGCCGATGTCGTGGAAACGCACGGCGGCGCGGTCCGCGCCCACGGCACCCGACACGGCGATCTTGAACTTTCGCGGCAGGAAGGTGAATTCCGGGTGGAAGGTCGACCACTGGCGGATGATCTCGGCATAGATGCGGGGATCTTCGATCTCGTCCGCCGTCACACCCGCATATTGGTCTGCGGTGGTGTTGCGGATGCAGTTTCCGGACGTCTGGATCGCATGCATCTCGACACTCGCCAATTCGTCGAGGATATCGGCGACCAGGCTCAACTTCGGCCAATTATATTGAATGTTCTGGCGCGTGGTGAAATGGCCATAGCCTTTGTCGTAAGTGCGCGCGATATGGGCCAGCTTGCGCATCTGAACGGCGTTGAGCTGACCATAGGGAATGGCGACCCGCAGCATGTAGGCGTGAAGCTGCAGGTAGAGCCCGTTCTGCAGGCGCAGCGGGCGGAACTGTTCCTCGGTCATCTCACCGGCCATGCGGCGGGCGATCTGACCACGGAACTGTTCGACCCGGTCCTTGACCATGGCATGGTCGAATTCATCGTAGCGGTACATGTCGTTTCTTCTTTCCTTGCGAGATGCGGCCGTGAACGGCGCTTCAGCCGGCGACACCGTTCATGTGCACGTATTCAGCTTCCGAGCCCATGCGAAGGTGGTCCGGCACATCGTCACGGCCGAATTCGGGATGAACGGAAGGACCATAGGCGCGCAGACGTTCGCGGTAGCGCACGGGCGTCACCGCGCCCTCCGCATCCGTGACCTCGACCAGATAGGGGCCGACCACCATGCGGGCCTTCTCCGCCGCCTTGGCGATATCCTCCAAAAGCTTGGCCTCGTCCGCGTCCGCGGCAACGCGGGCCGCGTCGATCTTGGACGTCCACCCTCCGTCCTGCCCGAGGTAGATGACGACGCCGTCGGCAAGGCGATTACCCGTGACAACCTGTTGCACCATTGTTCCGTTCCTAACTTTCAAATCACATTGCGGCGGCGAGGGGCACCAGCCCCCCGGTTGCGGTGGACACATCGGCCAAGGCCGCGACATCGCCGATGACGATCAAGGCCGGCCCGGTAATCCGGTTCGCCCGCACCAGGGCGTCGAGGCCACGGACATGGCCGGTGAAAACCCGCTGGTCCGGGCGGGTGCCGTTTTCGATCACCGCGACCGGCGTATCGGCCAGACCGTGGCGGGACAGATCATTCGCGATGACGCCGGCGCCGCCGATGCCCATGTAGACGGCCAGCGTGGCGCCCGAACGGGCAAGCGCCGCCCAGTCGACGTCCGGCGCGTTGCCGTCACCTTTATGGCCGGTCACGAAAGTGACGGCCGAGGCATGGCCCCGATGGGTCAGGGGAATGCCGGTGGCCGCGGCGCAGGCCGTGGCAGCAGTAATGCCGGGCACGACCTCGGCCCGGATTCCGGCGGCATTGAGAGCCTGAAGCTCCTCGCCGCCGCGCCCGAACACGAAGGGGTCGCCGCCCTTGAGGCGAACCACCCGTTTGCCCAGGCGAGCCTCGGCGATGAGGATGTCGTTGATTTTATCCTGGGGCACTGGATGGCAGCCCGGGGCCTTGCCCACGTCGATACGGTCAGCATCACGACGGGCGAGGTCAAGCACGCCGTCACCCACCAGACGGTCATGGACGATGACGTCGGCCTGTTCCAACAATCGCTGACCACGCAAGGTGATGAGATCCGCCGCCCCCGGCCCGGCGCCGACGATATGGACGATGCCGTCCTGTTCGAGACCCCGGCGGTTGACGTAGGACAGCATGTCTTCCGCCGCCCCGGTTTCGTCCCCGGCCAGCACGCGGGCGGCGATGGGCCCGTCGAAGAACGCGTCCCAGAAGCGCAGACGCGCCCGGCCCCCCGGCACCATGGCCTTCACCGCGCCCCGAAAGCGTTCGGCGAACACGGCCAGACGGCCCAGGTTGGGATGCAGCAGGCGTTCGATGGCCGCCTTGACCCCCCGTGCCAGCACGGGCGCGGCGCCGCCCGAGGACACGGCCACGGTGATGGCGTCCCGTTCGATGATGGCGGGGGTGATGAAATCGGACAGGTCCGGCCGGTCGACCACGTTGACCGGCACGCCGGCCTTGCGGGCGGCGGCGGCAATCTGGCGGTCGACGGCGTCGATGCCCGTGGCGCCGTAGGCCAGGGCCATACCGGCGAGATCTTCGGGCTGGAAGGCCCGGGCCTGCCAGTCGATGTCGCCCGCTTCAAAAAGATCGAGGATTTCGTCATTGGCGTCAGGGGCGACGACGGTGACCCATGCATCCGCCTTCAGCAACAGGCGCAGCTTGCGCGCCGCCGCCTCGCCGCCGCCGGCGATCAGCACGGGCCGATCCTGCACCGTCAAAAAGATGGGAAACTGCCGCATGGGTCGTCTTCGCCTTGTCCTGCGTATGGCCGGGGCGGAAACCCAGGGGAATTCCGCGCCGGCACATATTTAACAAAAATTATTCGTGGATTATCCAAGTATTCACAGATGGAATGTGGTTCAAATTAATAATTTCGTCAACTTAAATGTACTTCATATTTTTCATACAAAAATTTAATGTATTTATTGAACGGCAGAAACCCGGGGCCAACGCCCATTCTCAAGAAATCGTGAGGAGATGCCGTCCCGGCGGCACCGCCGGGTGGGGGAATACAGGGACGCCCTAGACCGCCATGGCCATGCCATCGCGGCCCGGGTCGGCGCCGCCGTCGACCCGGCCGTCCTGCAGGCGAATGGCATGCACGCCCGCGAAGTGGAAGTTGATGGGATAGCGCCGGGTGCGGTAGCCCCGCCCGCTGAGGTCGGCCTCGACCCCACGAGGGATGCGGTTGACGATTTCGATGATGTCGCTGGTTGCCGAGAACCGGGGGGCCGATACGGCCTGCTGCGCGTCCATGCCGAAATCCACATGATTGAGGATCGCCTGCAGCACGCCCATGGCGATATAGGTGCCGCCGGGCGCGCCGACGATGAAGCGGGGCTGATCGCCCTCGAACACGATGGTCGGCGCCATGGAGGTAAACCGTGCCTTGCCGGGCGCGAGAGAGCCGACCTGCCCCGGCCGGGGGTCGAACACGCCCATGCAGCCGTTATAGATGAAGCCGAGACCGTCCGTGGTCACGCCCGACGGCATGCCCAACGAATGGGTCAGACTGACGCAATCGCCCGCACTGTCGACGACACATAGATGCGTCGTGTCCTTGCTTTCCTTGTCGCGGCCAACGCGCGGCACATGGGTCACCTCGCCCGCCTTGATGCGCGCAGCACATTCCGCCGCGTATCCCTTGTCCAGAAGATGCGCCACGGGCACGTCGACGAAACGTGGATCGCCCACGCTGCGGTCCTTGTCGACGGTGGAGATCTTCATGGCCTCGGCGATCGTGCGGATGTAGTCGGGCGAGTTGTGGCCCATGGCCGCCAGGTCGAAGTTTTCCAGGATGTTCAGCATCTGCAGGACCATGATCCCGCCGCCCGGCGGCGGGCAGGACGAGACCCGGAGCCCCCGGTACTCGGTCCACAAAGGCTGGGTTTCCTCGGGCCCGCAACCGGCAAGGTCAGCCGACGAGATCAGCCCGCCATTGGCCGCCATGTCCGAGGCGATTTTGCCCGCGATCTCCCCGTTGTAGAAATCATCGGCACCGTGTTCAGCAATTCGCGACAGGGTGCGCGCCATGTCCGGGTTGGTGATGGTCATGCCGGGCGTCTTCAGGCTACCGTCGGCGTTCAGATAGGTTCTGGCCGTGGCCGGGCTGGCGCGCAGGTATTCGATGTGCTGCACCCGACCGGCCGGTTCTTCCTGCGTCCAGAAGCGGTGCATGTGCGGGCGGATCATGTAGCCATTCGTGGCAAGCGCAATGGCCGGTCGCAGCAGATCGGCGAGCGAGCGCGTGCCGAACCGCGTGAGCGCCGCATCAAGGGCACGGAGCGTCTCCGGCGTGGCGATGGCCTGATAGCCGACCTCGTTGACGCGGCCTTTCAGGATGAAGCCGAAGCCGTCTTCGGCCTCCCGCTCCAGAAGATCCTGCCACATGGTGTCGGTGACGGCACCGGGAGCGCGGGCGTGGAAATCCAGGCACAGGTGCTGGCCGACGGAGGGAAGATAGAGGTGCATCGAGCCGAAGCCGGCGATGCCGCACATGAAGGGGTCGACCACCGTCTGGGCCAATGCCGTCGCGACGGCGGCATCCACGGCGTTGCCGCCTGATCTCAAGATTTCCGCGCCGACCTCGACCGGTTCCGGCTGCGGTGCGACCACCATGCCCTGCGTCATGTTCCCCCCATCCTCGTTATTTTGGAATTTCCATTCCAGAAATGTTCGGGGGTCAGTCTCGCCCAGGCAGGCCGCCCCGGCAAGCCCCCTACTCGGCCGCCTTTGCGGGCTTGTCCCGTTCCGTCGCCGGCAGGTCACCGAGCGGCCCGAGCGCGTCCTTGTCGCGCAGGAACATGGGCTTGGACTGCATGTAGAGGGTCAAGAGACGCGTCAGTGCCATGACCGAATCAAGATGCGTGCGCTCATACCCGTGCGACGCGTCCAGGGCGAAGCACAGCAGCGCCGTGCGGATGTCGTTGCCGGCTTCGAGCGCAGCCGCCGCGTCGGAGCGGTAGAAACGGAACACATCACGGGAATGTTCGATCCCGTGGCCGACGCACATGTCGATCAAAGAGCGCGACAGATGCCAGTCGAAAGGTCCCGAGGAATCCTGCATGGCGATGGTCACGCCGTATTCGGATGTGTGCTGACCCGGTGCAATGGTGCCGTTGTCGATGGATACAAGTTCGGCTACGTCACCATGCAGCACTGCAGAGGCACCGACGCCGACTTCTTCCGTGATGGTGAACAGCAGATGGCAATCAATGGGCAGCACCGTGCCCGCACGCGTGACCGCCCGTGCCGCCGCCAGCAGCGCCGCAACCCCGGCCTTATCGTCCAGATGGCGCGAAAACACGAAACCGTTGGGCATGAATTCGGTCATCGGATCGATGGAAATCGTGTCGCCCACATTGATGCCGAGCGCCCGGACCTCGTGTTCGTAGCCGACGCGCTCGTCCAGGCGCAGTTCGACCTCGGACCATTCCGTGGGCTGGGTATCGATGGCTTCGTTATAGGTATGGCCCGATGCCTTGGCCGGCAGGATGGTGCCGCGGAAGGTTCGCCCGCCGTCGGAATGGACAGTACAGCGGGCCCCCTCGGCGAAGCGCGACGACCAATGGCCGATCGGCACGACTTCCAACCGCCCACCCAGGCGGAATCCCTTGACCATGGCGCCCAGGGTATCAAGATGGGCCGCGATGGCCCGGTCGGGCGAGGCTTCCTCACCTTTCAGGTCGGCGCGGATCGCCCCCCGGCGGGTCAACTCGAACGGGATGTCGAGCTCTTTCAGTTCCGCGCAGACCAAGCCGACGACTTCGTCCGTCATGCCGGTCGGGCTGGGCGTGGCCAAAAGCTTGGCCAGGATTTCGACCATGTAGTCTCGGTCTATGAAAAGGTCGTACTTCACGTAATCGCTCCTTTCCCGCTTGCGGGAGTCTTCACCAATTCCTGGCGTGTTTCGGGAAACAGGAAATCGACGAATTTCTGCGCCGTCGGCTGCGGCTCATGATTGGCCAGGCCGGGGCGCTCGTTGGCTTCAATGATACGGTAGTCGGGCCCGTCCACACGGGGAACCATGAAATCGAACCCGACCACGGGAATACCCAGAACCTGACGCGCCGCCAGGGCGGCATCGCGCAGTACAGGGTGCAGGTCGTCGGTCACATCGTGGATGGTGCCGCCGCAATGCAGGTTGGCGGTCTTGCGGACCTCCAACACCACGCCGTCACCCAGGATGGAATTCATGCCGTGGCCCTGGGCCTGCAGGCAACGCCGGGTTTCATCATCGATGGGGATGCGGCTTTCGCCCCCCGTGGCGGCGGCGCGGCGACGCGACAGGCGCTGGATCAGCTCCTGGATGTTGTGCTGTCCGTCGCCGGTGATGCGCGGCGGCCGACGCACGGCGGCGGCGGCGACCTCGTCGCCGATGACGATGATGCGCAGATCCCGGCCGTTGACGAATTCCTCGCCGATCACATGGTCGGACTGGTCACGAACTTCGTCGAAGGCGGCGATCGCCTCGTCCTCGGAACACAGATCCACGAACACGCCCTGCCCCTGTTCGCCCCGGGCCGGTTTGATGACGATGCGGCCGTACTTCTCCAAAAACGCCCGCACGTCGTCCCGGCTGCGCAGGCTGACCTGCCCCGGCATTTTCAAATCCGCCTTGGCCAAAAGGCGGTGGGTTAGCGCCTTGTCGTCGCAACGGCTCATGGCGACGGCGGAAGTCAGTTCGCTCAGACTTTCGCGGCAGGCGATGGACCGCCCGCCGAGCGTCAGGGTGAACAGGCCGGCCGCCGCATCCTCGATATCCACGTGAATGCCGCGCCGGCGCGCCTCGTCGACGATGATCTTGGCATAGATGTTCAGGTTTTCAGCCCGCTGCGGGCCGATGAACAGGGATTCGTTGATCGGGTTTTTCTTCTTCACCGTGTAGACGGGAACCCTCTCGAATCCCATTTTTTCGTAAAGCTTGATGGCCTCGGCGTTGTCATGCATCACCGACAAATCCATGAACGCGCGCCCGGCGGCACGAAAATGGGCCGCCAGTGCGGTCACCAGGCCGATGCCAACGGCAGGCACCGCCGCCTGACTGTCGACGGCCAGGGCCCATAGGGATGAACCTTCTTCGGGGTCGTCGAAGGCGATTGTGTGATCGATCCCCATGACGACACCCAGCACCTCACCGTCCTGAGCCGATTCCGCGACCAGCACCGTGACGCATTGCCGATGGTCGAGTTCCGCCAGATAGCCGGACTTCAGCGACACCATGCCGCGTGAGGTATAGATGCGATTGACCGCCCCTTCGTCGACGGCCTCGGCGGGGCGCACCTTGAACATATTGCTGTCGGCGCTCCGTGCGGCGGCGGGCAGTTCCTTCAGGTTCAGGCGAAAGCTGTGCGACGGGTCCATAAACAAGGTCTGCGGCGCCATGGACAGAATGACGTGCGGATCGCGCACGTAGATGGCAAGGTCGCGCTCCCCGGTCTCTTCCTCCATCAGGCGGCCGGCCAACAGTTCCGGCTTGTCGAAGGTCTGGCCGAACAGCACGCGGCCCCAACCGCAATGCACGGCGACGCATTTGCCGACCGTGCCGATGCCGTTCTTGGGCGGGGTCCCCCAATGCTTCAAGGAAAGCGTATCTTCCATGACCGGGTTTTCCTTTCGCCGGTTCACGCCGTCACACCCCGTGGGTCTGCAGCCAGGTTTCCATGAGCGCCACCTGCCACAGCTTCGAGCCCTGAAGCGGCGTAATATGATCGGCGGGCGCGTCGAACAGCATGTCGAGATAACCCCGGTCGAACAGCGACCTCTCGCGCGCCGGCTTCGACGCCAAAGTATCGCGGACCATGTCCAGATAAGGGCCTTCGATATATTTAAGAGCCGGCACGGGGAAATATCCCTTGGGCCGGTCGATGACCTCGGCCGGGACGACCCTGCGGGCGACGTCCTTCAGCACGCCTTTGCCGCCGTCCCGCACCTTGTGTTCGGGCGGCACCCGGCCGGCAAGTTCGACCAGTTCGTGATCGAGGAAAGGCACCCGGGCCTCGAGCCCCCAGGCCATGGTCATGTTGTCGACCCGCTTGACCGGGTCGTCGACCAGCATAATGGTCGAATCGATGCGCAGCGCCTTGTCCACGGCGCGGTCGGCGCCGGGTTGGGCGAAGTTGTCCTCGATGAAGGCCAGGCTTTCATCGCGGTCCGTGTGGTACTGCGGCGACACGGCCTTTTTGTAATCGGCGAAATCGCGGTCGCGGAACACGCGGGCGTAGTCGCCGACGGGATCGTTGGAATCCATCAAAGGCGGATACCAGGAATAACCGCCGAAGATTTCATCCGCACCCTGGCCCGACTGCACCACCTTCACATGTTGGGAAACCTCTTGGGACAGCGCAAAGAAACCCACATTGTCATGGCTGACCATGGGCTCCGACATCGCCTTGATGGTATCCGGCAAAAGGTCCATCAGGCGTTGGGCGCCGACGTGGATCTTGTAATGCTCGGTCCCGAACTCCTTGGCGATCAGGTCGGAATACTTGAATTCGTTGCCGGCCTCGCCGCCGGCGTCCTCGAAGCCCACGGAGAAGGTACGCAGCGGCGTCTTGCCCGCGCGTGCCAGCATGCCGACGATCAGCGAGGAATCGACCCCGCCCGACAGCAGCACGCCGACGTCCACATCGGCCTCCAGCCGCCGGTCGATGGACAGCGCCAGGGCGTCATAGACCAGATCGCGCCAGTCCTCGGCCGAGAGCTTCATGTCGTCGGCGGAGCGTGTAAAGTCGACGGACCAGTAGGTCGTGTCGCGGCGCGTGCCATCGGCCTCGAACACCGCATAGGTCGCGGGCGGCAGCTTGCGCACGCCCTTCAGCACCGTATAGGGCGCCGGCACCACGGCGTGGAACGACATGTAATGGTGCAGGCCCACGGGATCGATGTCCGTGTCCGTGTCGCCGCCGGCCAGCAAGGCCGGCAGGGTCGAGGCGAAGCGCAGCCGCTTGCCGCTTGCCGCCAGGTACAGCGGCTTGATGCCCAGACGGTCGCGGGCCAAGGTCAGGCGCCCGGTGTCGCGCTCAAAGATCGCGAAGGCGAACATGCCGTTCAGGCGTTTCACGCAATCGGCCCCCCAGGCGGCGAAGGCCTTGAGAACGACCTCCGTGTCGCCCGTGGAAAAGAACCGATAACCCTTTTCCTGAAGCTCCGTCCGAAGCGCCTTGTAATTATAGATGCAGCCATTGAAAGCGATGGTCAGGCCCAGTTCAGCATCAATCAGGGGCTGCTGCGCCTTTTCCGTCAGATCGATGATCTTGAGCCGGCGATGGCCAAAGGCGCAGCGGCTTTGCTGGAACAGACCCGAGGCGTCGGGCCCCCGGGGCGCCATGGCATCCGTCATCCGCGCCACCGCCCGGGCGTCCGCATAACCGTCGTCGAATCTGATTTCGCCGCTAAGTCCACACATGCCGTATCCGGCTCCTTTATTACTATTGGCGCGTCCTGCCCGCCGAAATCACGGGCCTCCGTCGCCCAGCGTTGGGCACGGACAAAACACCATTGTCCCCGGTCATCTTTGGCCGGGTCAAATGGCTATAATCTTAAGGTGTTGATTTATTTAAGGTAGTTGTCCCGGACCTGGATGTCAAATGACGCCCTTTTGACATTCCACCGATCCGGCAGAACCGTTTGAGGTCATTGCCGGAATCCGGGCGGGCAGGAAAAAAGAAAACCACTGAGGCACAGAGACGATGAGAAGTAAGGGGGAGGTTTCAGACCCACACCTTCCTTCTCACGGCCTCACCGCCTCAGTGGTGTTTCTTATCAGTGTTTGTAGTCGGGCTCTTCCCGGTCGAGCTGGCGCACGAAGGCCGCGAACTGATCGCCGCCCCTGGGACCGCCGTCGCCATCGAATTGGCTGGCCGCGTGCTCGCAGACATCCTTGGGCGGAATGATCAGCTCGGCGCCCGACGCCTGGGCCATCAGCTGCAGTTCGCAGGCATGCTGCAGATAGCGGATGTGCTGAAACGCCTCGGCGATGGTCCGCCCCGTGCACAACAGGCCGTGGTTGCGCAGGATCATTGAATGGTGATTGCCGAGGTCGCGGACGATGCTGTCGCGCTCCTCCGTGTCGTTCGAAATGCCCTCGTAATCGTGATAGGCAAGACGGTTGTAGAAGCCCATGGATTTCTGGTTCAGGGGCAGCAAACCGTCCTTCTGCGCGGAAACGGCCATGCCCGCGTTGGTATGGGTGTGGATCACGCACATGGCGTCGCCGCGCGACATGTGAATCGCCGAATGGATCACGAAGCCCGCCTTGATGACCTCGTAGGGGCTATCGTCCAGCACGTTGCCGTCAATATCGATCTTCACCAGGTTGGAGGCGCAGACCTCGGAAAACAGATGACCGTAAGGGTTGATCAGGAAGTGGTGGTCGCGGCCCGGCAGGCGCACGGACGAATGGGTGAAAATGCCGTCGTCCCAGCCGAACCGCGCGACCAGGCGGTAGACCGCGGCCAGTTCGACGCGCAGCGCCCATTCCTCTTCCGAGACCTTCTCGCGCAGGCTCGGAACCTCGTGCAACTGAATTACCTGGGCCATGTGACCGTTCCTCCCAATCTGTTCGCTCGGCATGATTGTGTACAATTTAGCGCCGCGGGGCACGATCATTCAATAGACGATGCCCCGTCCGCGCGAATGACGAAAATCCCGCCCGGCGCATTTCAATTCGGGGCGAAGTGATCTACCATCGGGGCATGGACGAAACCCACCAGGAATACCCTGAAATCCCCGAGCCTTACCGGCCCGACGACGACCGGTTTTCCTTCGACATCGACAAGACGCTGCGCAGCGTTGTCTCCCTGCGCACAGAAATTCCCGAAACAGCCTTCACCGCGGCGACCCTGGGCACCCAGCGCAGCGGCCACGGCGTGGTCATCGACCCAAAGGGCCTGGTACTGACCATCGGCTATCTGGTTGTCGAGGCCGAACGGGTTTGGCTGGTCTCCAACGACGGTCGCGCCGCCGAGGGTCACGTCATGGGCTATGACCAGGAAACGGGCTTCGGCCTGGTCCAGGCGTTGCAGCCCCTGGACGCCCCGGCCATCGAATTGGGGTCGTCCGCCGACCTGATCCCGGGCGACGACGTGATCGTCGCTGGCTGCGGCGGGCGTAAGCATGCGCTGCAGACCCGCGTGTCGGCGCGCAAGGAATTCGCGGGCTATTGGGAGTACCTTCTGGACGACGCCATCTTCACCGCGCCAGCCCACCCCTTATGGGGCGGGGCGGCCCTAATCGGCGAGGACGGCCGGCTGCGCGGCATCGGGTCGCTGTACGTGCGGGGCGAAGAAAGCGGCGAGACCGAGGGCAACATGATCGTGCCCATCGACATCGTGAAGGCGATCCTGCCGACCCTGCGCACCACGGGGGCTACCGGGCGCCCGCCCCGGCCCTGGCTGGGCACCTTCACCGCCGAGACCATGGGCCGCGTGGTGATCGTCGGCACCTGGAAGGGCGGGCCGGCGGAAGACGCGGGCCTCAAGGCCGGCGACCTGGTGGTCGGCGTCGACGACAAGCCGGTCGAAGGCATGGCCGAATTCTTCCGCGGCGTATGGTCTTTGGGCAATGCCGGGATCGACGTGCCGCTCAACATCTACCGCGACGGCGACCTGACGACGATCACCGTGCACTCCTGTTCACGCGGCGACTTTTACAAATCCCCCAACGTCCACTAGGTCCGCCATGTCCGGCTTTGTCATGCCCGGTCTCGCCCTCGGCTATCCGCCCGTGCGCCTGGAGGCGGCGGACGCGGTGCTCTACCCCGCCGCCCTGGACGGCGCCGACGCTCTGTTTGACCGAGTGATGGATGCCGTCGACTGGAAGCAGGAAGAACTGACCCTCTACGGCCGGCGCATACCGCAGCCGCGCCTGAGTGCCTGGTACGGCGACGCGGCCTATGCCTATTCAGGGCTTCGTCTAGAACCGCGGCCCTGGCCGCCCGTGCTGGCGGATCTGCGCAAACGCTGCGAGGAGATCACCCAGACCCCCTTCAATTCCGTGCTCGCCAATCTGTACCGCGGCGGCGCCGACAGCATGGACTGGCATGCTGACGACGAGACGTCATTGGGCCCCACCCCGGTGATCGCGTCGATCAGCCTGGGTGCGGCCCGGCGCTTTCAGATGCGACGCAAGGACAAACAAGGCGACGCCGTCTGCACGGAACTGGGCAACGGCGACGTCCTGGTGATGTCCGGGCGGTGCCAGGCGGATTGGCTGCACCGGGTGCCCAAGACGAAAAAGCCCGTGGGCCCGCGCATCAACCTGACGTTCCGCTACGTCGTCGGCCCCGCGTAGATAACCGCCGGATCAGTCCATATCCAGCGGGAACACCGGCCGGCGGACGTTCTTGTAATCCAGATCCTTGTAGTTGCGCGAGGTCACGCCGCCGCCGTCGTCGACGACGATGATCTGCGACGCGATAGGTCCGTAGGCGGCGCGGAAATGGTGCGCCGACTTGACCCCCAGGACCTTTCTCTTCTCCGGATCGATGCCGACGGACTTGAAGAACATCTTGTCGTAATTTTGATATCGGGCGCTGGCCACCACGATATCCAAGCGGCCGACGCTGAACACCGCCGCCGGGCCCATGTCGACGCGGGTTCCCCGGGTCATCGGCCCTTCCATGGCGAAGGTGCCGTCGGTGATGGCGGTCACCGTGCCCATCAACGACAGCGGCCCGCCCTGGACGGCCGGGTCGACCTTGCCGCCGAGTTCCAGCCTGAACGTCGTACCCAGGCCCGCGTTGCGGCAGGCCAGCGCCGCCTCGGGATCGTAGATCGTGCCGAAGGCGGCATCGGGCAGATCGGCCTCGATCATCGCGCCCAGAAGCTTCGTCGCGTCACCGTAACCGCCGCCGCCCGGATTGTCCGCGTAATCGGCCAGCACGATGGGTGCTGAAACACCCTGGGCCAAGGCGGCCTTGACCTGGGCCATCGCATCGTCGATGCGCAGCAGGTTGATGGTCAGCTTGTTGCGGTCGCGCCAAATCTGATCCATCACCTGTTCGGCGATCTTCGCGTGGGCCGGGTCGTCGCCCTCCCCGGTGACGATGCAGGTCGGCCCCGTATCGTGGATATCGACCCAGGGAAAGCCCGCGTTGATCGACCCGGCATAAGTGCCCGGCGTTGCTTTCAGAAATTTGTCCAATGTCGCCAGTGCCTCGGTCATCGGCCCGGGCGACGTGGTCCGCCCGTGGTCGGCGCCGTCCAGCATTTCGCGGCGGCGGACATGGACCTTGGGGTGGATTTCCCCCGCCATGGTGCGGGCCAAAAGATCGCAGGCCTGGGTCGCAATCTCGTACTGATCGATATGTGGATAGGTCCGGTAGCTGATCACGATGTCGCAGAGATCTGCCGTGCGGTCAGTGACGTTGGCATGCAGGTCGAGTGTCATGGCAAGAGGCACGTCGGGGCCCACGACATCGCGCACGGATTGCAGCAGCCGGCCCTCGCCGTCCTCGTCATGCTCACACACCATGGCCCCGTGCAGGCACAGCAACACGCCGTCGAACGGGCCGTCGGATTTCAACGCATCGACGATGGCCTGGGTGACATGGTCGTGCATGTCCTTGGTGACCTTGCCCGACGGCGTGGCGTTGGCGTAGATGGGGTGGCGGATCGACCAGCCGTGCTTTTCGGCGGCATCCAGCGCCGCGCCGATTTCCGTCGCCGTGCCGCGCATCTTCCGGGCGACCTCGTCGTCGCGATAATAGGTCCGGGCCTTGTAGGCGGCCATGTCGGTGGGCAGTTTCGAAAAGGTATTGGTCTCGTGCTTGAAACCGGCGATGAGAACGCGCTTGGTCATGGCTCTGTCCTAGGCTTTCAGTTTGGCGAGGTCCGGCACGGGCCGCATCAAGTCGGCCTTGCCCGCGAAGTAACGCTCAAGCGCATGGGCCACGGCCAGCACCAGGGCGTCCTTGCCGTTCGGCGCCATGACCTGCAGACCGAAGGGCATGCCTTTGTGATCGACGCCGCAGGGGATCACGGCGGAGCACGCCATGGCCATGGTCGGCGCATAGGAAATGGCCAGCCAGCGCATGTAGGTCGGCATTTTTTCGCCGTTGATTTCGTCCACGTAAAGCTGTTCGTGGGGGAACGGCGAGACGGAGGCGGCGGGGCAGATCAACACATCGACCTCGTCGAACAGATCGATGAAATTGCGCATGATCTTGGCCTGCTCGACCAGAGCCCAGCCGACGTCAGACGCCGTGACCTCAAGCCCCCGGGTGGTGTTGTCGATGACGTTGGGGCCCAAAAGATCCTTGTGGTTCTTCAGGCGTTCCTGATGCATGGCGACAAAGGTGATGCCGCGGAAAATCTCGAACACGCGGTGGATGTCGCCCATGTCGGGGGCGCGGTCCTGGGCCTCGGCGAACACGCCCCTGAACTGATCGGTGCGCGCCTTGAAGGTATCGGCGATCCCCTTGTCCACGGGGCAGCAGCCCAGGTCCGGCGTGATCGCGGCATGGATCGCGCCCAGGTCGAGCCCGTCCACGGATGAAAACAGGCGGGGGTCGACCAGATGCGAGAACGGATCGCGGCGGTCGTCATCCATCTGCGCCTGCAGCAGCAGCGACACGTCCTCGACCGTGCGCGCCATGGGCCCCAGAACCGACCAGGGCATGAGGGCGGCGGCCTTGCCTTCCGCCGGGACCGTGCCCGGCGACGGGCGGAAACCGACCACGCCGCAGAACCCGGCGGGGGTGCGCAGGCTGCCGCCGTAATCGCTGCCCGACGCGATCGGCACCATCCCGGTCGCCAACGCCACGGCCGATCCGCCGGATGACCCGGCGCAGGTCAATTCCGGATTGAACGGATTCCCCGTGGCGCCGAACACCCGGTTCTTGGTATTGGCGCCGGCGCCGAATTCCGGCGTGTTGGTCTTACCCAGAAGGATCGCCCCCTCGGCCCGCACGGCGGCGACGGAGCCCTGATCGGCCTCCGGCACCGTATCCTTGGTCGGCAGCGAGCCCCAGGTGGTGCGGATGCCCTCCGTGGCCTCCAGGTCCTTGATGCCCATGGGCAGGCCGTGCAGCAGGCCCAATTCCTCGCCGTCCATCACCATCTGCTCGGCGACCTTGGCTTCCTCGCGGGCACGATCGTAAGCGCGGGTGACCATGCAGTTGACCGCACCATCGACCGCCTCGATCCGGGTGATGCAGCTTTCCACCAGTTCGACCGGCGAAATTTCCTTGGTGCCGATCAGGCGCCGGGCCTCGGTCGCCGTCAGGTCGCAGAGTTCGGTCGCCGTCGTTGGCTTCGTCATGTCAGTTTCTCCAGGTCTGGGATCGGGCGGGCGGTTTCACCGTCCGCGTTCAAAATGGTTTCGATGGCGAGCGCCGCTGACAGCAATTCCGCCTCACCATGGCGTTTGCCGGCGATCTGAAAGCCGAACGGGGCCCCCGTTTCGTCCAGGCCGCAGGGCACGGCGATCACCGGGTTGCCGGTCAGCGTGAGGGCGGAGCGGATGAGCGACGCGTCCATATAGTTTTCCATGGGCTTGCCGTTGATCGCGGTCGGCGCCCCCGTATCCAGCCGGTAAGGCGGATAGGCGTTGCCCGGCAAAATCAGCAGGTCGACATCTTCCATGAAGGCCTGGAAGCGATCGTACCATTGCCGCCAGGCGACCTCCGCCGCCGCCACGTCGGCCAGGGACATGTCGTAGCCCGCTTCCGTATTGGTGATGATGTTGGGCGACAGCAGATCGCGGTGATTTTCCACGCGGTCCTTGTGATAGGCCATGTAATAGACGCAGCGCAGCACCCAGAAGGCTTCGCGCACGCCGGTAATGTCGGGCTGATCGTCTCGCGCATGGGCGAAGGCATCGCGGATTTTCCCCGCGCGCTGGCGGAACACGCGCTTGATCCCGTCATCCACGGGGGCCGTGCCCAGGTCTTCGGAAAAGGCCACGCGCAGGTTGCCCAAGTCCGCCGGCTTCAAGGCCGCGAAGCCGGACGCATCAAAAGGAAGGCCCATGGGATCGCCCGGATGGGCGCTACCCGCCTGGGCGGAATACAGCAGCGCCGTATCCGCGACCGACCGGCCCATGGGACCCTGAACGGAAAAATAGGTCAGCGGCAGCATCCGCCGTTCGTTGGCGACGGCCCCCGGACGCGGGCGGAACCCGACCACGCCGGACCATGTCGCCGGTGCCCGCAGGCTACCGCCCGTGTCCGACCCCTGGGCCAGCGGCACCATGGAGCACGCCAGCGCCGCCGCCGAGCCGCCGGACGATCCGCCCGGCGTGCGCGCAGGGTCGAACGGATTGGTGGTGGCCCCGTACACCCGGTTGGTGGTGTTGGCGCCGGAGCCGAATTCCGGCGTGTTGGTTTTGCCCAGGATGATCGCCCCCGCATCACGCAGGCGCGTGATCTGGCCGTCGTCGGCGTCCGGCACATGGTCCTTGAACAACAGCGAGCCATAGGTCGTGCGCAGGCCCTTGACGTTGACCAGGTCCTTGATGCCCACCGGCAGGCCGGCCAGCGGCCCCGGGTTCTTTCCCTGGGAGATCTCGGTCTCGATCTCGCGCGCCCGCGCCAAGGCCCTCTCGGCGTCCAGGGCGACGAAGGCGTTGACCGTGCCGTTCACCGCCGCGATACGTCGAAGACAGCTTTCGACAAGCTCCACCGGCGACAGCTTCTTCGCCCCGATCAGGGCGCGCAGATCGACGGCGGACAGATCACAAGGCTCGGTCATCGTAGCGGCAGGCCGTCGCGTTCACCCAGATCCCAGAACAGCCCGCCCATGAGGCGAAGGGCCGAGCGGGACACGGGCTCCAGAATATGTTCATTGGGCGCGTGCTGCGAGCAGGCCGGATAGGAATGCGGCACCCAGACGGTCGGCAGGCCCAGGATATGGGCGAAGCAGTCGTTGGGCAGCGATCCGCCCAGGTTGGGCAGCACGGCGATGTCCTCGCCCGCCGTCGTCTGCAGGGAATTGATCGCCCATTTGGCCCAGGGGGTATCGGGCTCCAGCCGCGTCGCGGCCATGAATTCCCGGTCCGGGGTCAGGGTGACCTTGTCGTAGCCCAGCGCGTCCAGATGCTTGCGCACGGCCGGCAGCACCACGGCCGGATCGAAGCCCGCGACGAAGCGCATGTGGCATTTAGCGAAGGCCTTGGGCGGCACGGCATTCACCGGGTTGTCCGGATTGCCGGTCTTGAAGGCCAGGATTTCGAAGGTGTTCCAGCCGAATACCTTTTCCTCGGCGGTCAGGCCCGGCTCCCCCCAGTCGGGATCGATTTCCGGATCGCCCTCCATGCCGCCGACCGTCAGCTTGGACAAGGCGTCCCGCACGGAATTGGAGATCGGTTCCGGCTTGAGATCGTCGAGCAGGATCTTGCCCTTGGCGTCGACGATGGTCGAAATGGCATGGGCCAGGATCACCCCCGGGTTGGCCAAAAGCCCGCCCCAGTTGCCGGAATGATGGCCGCCATCGCGCAGGTCCAGCGACATGGTGAAATTGAACACGCCGCGCGAGCCGAAATAGACCGTGGGCCTAACGGCATTGAGGCGCGGGCCGTCAGAGGCGATAAACACGTCAGCCTTGAACAGATCTTTATGGTCGCGGCAGAACTCGCGCAGGCCGGGCGACCCCGTTTCCTCGCCCGTTTCGATCAGCGCCACCACGTTGTAGCCGAGGGTGCCGCCGCGGGCGTCCATGCAGGCCTTCATGGCCGCCAGGTTGATGGTGTGCTGGCCCTTGTTGTCGGCGGTGCCGCGCCCGTACCAGCGTTCGCCCTCTTTCTTCATTTCCCAGGGGCCGATGCCGTCGCGCCATTGGTCGTCATAGCCGCGCACCACGTCGCCGTGGCCATAGGTCATCAGGGTCGGCAGGTCGTCGCCCTCGTGCCGGCGGGCGACCAGGATCGGCTGGCCGCCGGGCTTGGGATTTTCGAAAATCTCGCTCTCGAATCCCATCTCCGCCAGATAGGGCATCATTTCGTCCGTCAGGTAGCGATACAGTTCCGGCCGGAACGGTTCGTCCTGGCTGCACGACTTGATGGCGACGCGGCGCGACAGGTCCGTCCAGAACCCGCCGTCGTCGAAATAATGTTCCAGGCTTTCGATTACCGCATCGCGTGTCACGCCGCATTCCTTTCAAGTCTGTAGGCCGTTTCCGGATCGCCCAGGTCCCAGTAAATACCGGTCACCAGTTCCATGCCCTCGCGGGTCAGCGACCACAGAATATGTTCGTTGGGGGCGTGCTGCGAGCAGCCGGTATAGCTGAGTGGCAGCCACACGAAGGGAATGCCCAGCACGTCCTGAAAAACGTCGTTGCAGATGGAGCCACCCGAATTGGGCACCATGCGGCAATTCTCCCCAGTCGTGCGTTCCACCGCGGCGCGCACCCATTTGGCCCAGGGATGATCCGGGTCCGTGCGCGCGGCGTGGAAGAACGCGGCATTGCCGCCGGTCGAGGGCTGAACCTTGACGATGCCGAAGCCCGCGTCGTCCAGATGGTCCTGGAGATTCGGGACGATGTTCTGCCAGTCCGTGCCGACCACAAAGCGCAACTGGCAATGGGCGACGGCCTTGGGCGGCACGGCATGCACCGGGTTGTCCGGGTTGCCGGTCTTCATGGCCAGAATTTCAAAGGTGTTCCAGGCGTAGACTTTCTCGGCCCGGGTCAATCCCGGCTCCCCCCAGTCGTCGTCGATGGCGGGCCCGCCCTTGGACGTTTCGCGCGTCACGTCGGCCAGGAGCGCCCGCACGCTGTTGCTGATCGGCGGCGGCAGCAGGGCCGGCACCAGGATGCGGCCGTTCACGTCGATAACGGTCGCCAGGGCCGAGGCCAGGATGATCCCCGGATTGGCCAAGAGCCCGCCCCAGTTGCCGGAATGATGTCCGCCATCGCGCAGATCAACGACCAGATCGAAATTGAACGCCCCCCGGTTGCCCAGCGTCAGGTTCGGCTTGGCGACGTCGAAGCGCGGCCCGTCGGAGGCGAAATAGACATCGGCGGCGAAGGCGTCTTTTTCCCGCGCGACCAAGTCCTTCAGGCCCTTGGAGCCGTTCTCTTCCCCGGTCTCGATGATGAACTTGTGGTTGAAGCCAAGGCTTCCCCGCGCGTCGAGCACGGCCCTGAGCGCCGCCAGATGGGTCGAATGCTGGGCCTTGTTGTCGGCGGTGCCCCGCCCGTAAACCTTGTCGCCGACCTTGGTCAGGCGCCAGGGGTCCAGGTTGTCCTTCCACTGGCCTTCCTGGCCCAGCACCGTGTCGCCATGGCCGTAGCCCAGGATTGTGGGCAGACCGTCGCCCTCCCACCGGGTCGCCAACAGGACCGGGCCGCAGCCGTCATAAGGATTGTCATAGACGCGGCAGGCGTAGCCCAGGGCCTCGAAGGCGTCGCGCATGTCTTCTTCCAGATAGGCGTAGCAGTCGGGCAGGCGGGCCGCGTTCTGGCTTTCCGTCGGCACGGCGATGCGCGCCTTCAGGTCCTCGAAAAAGCCTTCCGGGTCGTCGAAATGGGCAAGGGCGGCGTCGATGGCGTATTGGCGGGTCATGGTTTTGCCCGGGCGGTCTTACGACGCTTGGCGTCCCCTCCCCTGGTTCTCATCATAAAGATGGCATTCGACGAGACCGGTCTTGGTCGGGATGGTGCGGGGTGCGACCACGGAACAATGATCCATGCAGTCGACACAGCGCGGGTGGAAGGTGCAGCCGGACGGCGGGTCGACCGGGTTGGGATAGGCCACGCCCAGGCCCGCGTCGGGCACATCCAGGTTGGGGTCCGGCGTCAGCACCGATTGCAGCAGCGCCTTGGTATAGGGGTGCTGCGGATTGTCGAACAGCTGGTCCGTGTCCGCAACCTCGACCAGACGGCCCAGGTACATGACCGCGACACGGGTCGCCATGTGTTCGACCACGGCCAGATTATGGCTGATGACGATGTAGGTCAGGTTCAGTTCGGAGCGCAGGTCCTGCAACAGGTTGAGAATCTGCGACTGCACGGAGACGTCGAGCGCCGAGGTCGGCTCGTCGCAGATCACGACCTCCGGCCGGTTGATGAGCGCCCGCGCCACGGCGACGCGCTGGCGCTGCCCGCCCGATAACTGGTTCGGGAAATTGCGGTAGAGCCGGCGCGGCAGGCCGACCAGTTCCATGATTTCCTCGACCCGGGTGCGCAGGTCCTTGCCGCCGACGGCCGCCGCCCCGCCCTGCACGCGCACCGGCAGGCTGATGATGTCGCCGATGGTCTTGCGCGGGTTGAGCGATGAGTAAGGGTCCTGGAACACGGGCTGAACCTTGCGCGCCATGTCCAGGCGTTCCATCTCGCTGGTCGGCGTGCCGCCGACGTAAAGCGTGCCCGCCGTCGGCGCCAGCAAGCCCAGCAGCATCTTGGCCAGGGTTGACTTGCCGCAGCCTGATTCCCCGACCAGACCCAGAACCTCGCCGCGCGGCACCTTCAGGTTGATGCCGTTCACGGCATGCAGCGGCTTTTTGCCCTTCATGAAGCCGGCCGAGATCATGAACGTGCGGGTCACGTCACGGGCTTCGAGAACGATGTCTTCCTGGTCGGTCATCAGGCGGCTCCCCGCTTCAGGTTGGCGGCACTCTGATCCGGCGTCAGCAGGCAGCGGAACACATGGCCGTCCTCGAACGAGTCACGGAGATCAATCCGTCCCGTACGGCAGGCGTCCATCACATGGGCGCAGCGGTCGGCGAAATGACAGCCCGGCAGGTCGCCCACCAGGGACGGCACGATGCCGGGGATGGAGCCGAGGGGAGCACCCCGTTCGGTTTTGCCCGGGATCGGAATGCATTCCAGCAACCCCTGGGTATAAGGGTGGGTCGGGTTTTCGAACACCTGCTTGGCGGTGCCCGTTTCGACGATCTGGCCCGCGTACATGACCGCCACCCGGTCGGCGACGCGGGCAACCACGCCCAGGTCATGGGTGATCAGGATCATGCCCATGTTGAATTCCTTTTGCAGGTCCGCCAGCAGGTGGAGGATCTGCGCCTGGATGGTCACGTCGAGCGCCGTCGTCGGCTCGTCGGCGATGATCAGGTCTGGCCCGCACATCAGCGCCATGGCGATCATCACGCGCTGGCGCAGGCCGCCGGAAAGCTGATGCGGATATTGGGTCAGACGCGAGGCCGCCGCCGTGATGCCGACCTTTTCCAGAAGATAGATGGCGCGATCACGGGCCTCGGCGGCGCTGACCTTCTTGTGGCGGAGAAGGGCCTCTTCCAACTGGTTGCCGATGGTATAGGCCGGGTTCAGGGAGGTCATGGGTTCCTGAAAGATCATCGCCATCTTGTTGCCGCGGATATCGGTCATGCGCTTTTCGCCGACCGACTGCAGGTCCTCGTCGTCGAGCTTGAGCACCGACGCCGTGCAGGTCGCCGTGCTGGGCAGCAGGTCCATGACGGCAAGGGACGTCAACGACTTGCCGCAGCCCGATTCGCCGACGATGCACAGCGTTTCGCCCCGCGTCACGTCGAAACTGATAGACTGCACCGGGTGCAGCATCCCGGTGGCGACGGGGATGTCGACGACCAGGTCGCGGACTTCGAGGATCAGATCGCTCATGCCGTCCTTGGCCCCCTTTCTAGTTGCGATTTTCGGGTGCGGTCACGTCGCGCACGCCGTCACCCAGAAGATTGATGGCGAGGATCAGCGCGAACAACGCCGCCCCCGGAATGCCGATCAACCAGGCATCGAAAAACATCATGCCCTTGGCCTCGGAAATCATCAGGCCCCAGCTGGGGGCCGGCGGCTGCACACCGAGGCCGAGGAACGACAGCGCCGCCTCAAGCAGGATGGCGTGCGCCATTTCCAGAGTCGCCACGACGATCAGGTGGTTGACCACGTTGGGCAGGATTTCCGCCATGATGATGCGCAAGGTGGAACAGCCGCAGGCCTGCGCCGCCGCCACGTAATCCAGGTTGCGCACCTGCATGGTGGTTGAGCGCATGACCACGGCGAAACGGTCCCATATGAGAAGTCCCAGCACCCAGATCACGATCCATAAACTTGATCCGATCAGCGACACCACGGCCAGCGCCACCAGCACCACGGGCATGGAAAGCCGCGTGGTGATGATGAAGTTGACGACCATGTCGACCCGCCCGCCGAAATAGCCGGCAGCGACGCCGAGCGCCGTGCCGATGACGCCGGAAATCAGCATCGCGGAAAAGCCGATCAAAAGCGAAATGCGCGAACCGTGGATCAGGCGCGTCAGATAATCACGGCCCTGCAGATCCGTGCCCAGCGGATGGGCCGGATCGTACTTGGGACTGTCATGCCAGAACGGCGGCTTCAGCGCGTTGGAAAGGTCCTGGTCCAGGATCGGATGATAGGGCGTCAAAAACGGCGCGAAGGCGGCGACCATGAAGATGGCGATCAGGACGGCGCCGCCGATCAGAATGCCGTAGTGCCCGAAGATGCGCCGACGCATCTTCGCCATGGGCGAAGGCTCCAGAATCACGGCGGCGGGGGAAAGGACCTCGGGGGCCGCGGGGGTTGCGTCTTGCGGAGCCATGTCAGGTCACCCTTATCCGGGGGTCAAGGAAGGCGTTGAGCAGGTCCGCCAGGAAGGTGATGACGATATAGAAGCAGCTGAGAACCAGCACGATGGCCTGCATCATGGGCAGGTCGGCGCGCTGAATGGATTCCCAGGCGAGGAAGCCCATGCCGTTGATGGCGAAGATGGTCTCGATGACGATCGAGCCGCCGAGCATGAAGCCGAACTGCACGGCGGCCAGCGACACGACGGGGATGATGGCGTTCCTGAGCGCGTGCTTGAACAGCACCGTCATGGGACGCAGGCCCTTAGCCTTGGCCGTGCGAATGTAATCCGATTGCAGCACCTCGAGCATCCCGGCGCGGGTCAGGCGCATGACGCCCGGCGTCACGTAATAGCCCAGCGCGACCGCCGGCATGATGAAGTTCTTCCAACTTCCCGTGCCGGTGATGGGCAGCAGACGCCACTGAATGCTCATGAAGAAGATCAGGATCAGCGCGAACCAGAAGCTGGGCAGTGCCTGGCCGACCACCGCAAGCCCCAGGGCGAAACGGTCGATCAGGGAATTGGGCCGGATCGCCGCCGCGACGCCGAGCGGAATGGACAGCACCAGCGCGAAGGAGATGGCGCAGAGGGCCAGGATCAGGGTGTTTGGCAGGCGGGTGACGATGACCGAGGAAATATCCGACTTCAGATAGTGGGAACGGCCCAGGTCCCCCTGTATAGCGCGCATCAGCCAGTCGCCGTACTGCACGATGATGGGGCGGTCATAGCCGTAGATTTCTCGGATATTCTCGATCTCTTCATTGCTTGCCGATTCACCGGCCAGCGCAATCGCCGGATCACCCGACAGGTAGATCAGCGAGAAGGTAATCATGGACACGGTAAGCGCCACCAGGATGGCGACACCCAATCGTCTCAACAGAAATTTCAGCATGGCGAACCCGCCGGCAGGCGCTTCATATCTACGGCCCCCCTAGGCCCGGATCCCCGGCGACCCCTGATTAGGAGCCGCCGGGCCGAATTGCCGGTTACCCGGACGTCGTCACTTCCATTTCGCGGTGTAGAACCGCGGAATTTCATCGGAAGTGATGGTCATGTCCAGGTTCTGATTGAAGGCGTAGTTCTTGGCGTAGGAGAACATGGGCAGCCAATAGACCTTGGTGGAAATGATCTGGAACGCTTCCTTGTAGAGCTTTTCGCGTTCCGCAAGATCGGTCACGTTGCCGGCCTTGGTGATCAGTTCGTTGACCTTCGGGTCGTTGGCGGGATCGTCCTTGCCGCCCACGAAGAACACGCCGGCGCAACCGGACGCATCGGGGATCGAGTAGGACCCCCAGGTCATCTGGTGGACCGCCGTCGAGCCCTTCTGCGCGATTTCACGCAAGGCCTTGTACTGCATGAAGTTCAACTTCGCCTTCACGCCGACCTTGGCCAAGTCCGAGATCACCGCTTCCGTGAATTCACGCTCACGATAAGCGTAGATATCGAATTCCAGCCCCTTGTCGTAGCCCGCTTCCTTGAGCAGCGCCTTCGCCTTGGCCGGGTCATAGTCGTATCCCGTGACGTCCTGCACGCAGCCCGTCTGATCGGGATGGCAGGGCGTGTTGATGACCTGCGCCGCCGCGCCGACAAGGTTGGTGACGATGGACTGGCGGTTGATGGCATGGGCGAAGGCCTGACGCACGCGCTGATCCATGAAGGCCTTGTTGCCGGACGAACCGTCGACGTCAAAGGCGATGTAGGAAATACGCAGGGTCTTGGCGTTCTCGACCGTCACCTGGCCCGTGGCCTTCAGCTTTTCGGCCTGTTCCTTGGGAACGTCCCAGATCCAGTCGATGCCGCCGGTCAAAAGTTCGGCGATCCGGGTGTTGCCTTCCTTGATCGTCCGGTAAACCAGATTGGCGATCTGCGGCGTGCCCTTGGGGCCGTTTTTGTGATAGCCATCGTACTTCTTCATGACGATCTTTTCGCCGGGCACGACCTCGGTGATCATGTAGGGGCCGGTGCCGTTGGGCTTCACCGCCGCGTAATCGGGCTTGCCTTCCTTGGTCATCGGCGCGCTGTCGTAGTGACCGCGCTTGATGATCGGCACCGCTTGGCCCAGATAGGCCAGGGCCGCCGGGAATGGCTTCTCCAAATGAATGCGGATGCTGTGCGGGCCGGTCTTCTCGACCTTCTTCATCCAGTCGACGTTCTTCAGGGTGACGACGCCGTGTTCCTTGTTGGTGGTGAAGTCCACCGTGTAGATCACGTCTTCCGGCCCGAAGGGCGAGCCGTCATGGAATTTGACGTCGTCGCGCAGTTCGAAATCCAGGGTAACGTTGTCGACCCATTTGAAGGATTTCGCCAGGTTCGGTTCGTACTTGCCGGTCTTGGTGTTGCGGAGCAGAAGGTTGTCCCACACCGTGTTGCCGATGATGACAAGTTCGCGGGTACGGTTGTAGTACGGATCGGCCACTGCCGATTCACGGTCCGTCGCCCAGACCAGCGTATCATCGGACTTGCCCGCCAACGCCGCACCCGAGCAAATTCCCAGCGCAACCGCCGCGATGGGCAGGCCCTTCATAATTTGACGAATCATATTCGCCCTCCCTTGGTTCAATTCCCTGCCGCCCGTGGCTTACGCCTTTGTAACTTCTGGCCGGCAATCCTGGCCGTCCCTGTCATGAGAGGCTGTGCACATTTCAAAGCATAGGCCGCATGAATGCAAGGATGTATAAGTACCCAAATGTGCATACTTAATGAGTCCAAAATCATGCCCGAAGCTATGCCAACGCCGTCTTCATCCCATCAAGCATTGGCCGAAATTCTGGGCGCCGTGGGCTGGGAAGGCCGGGGCCCCGACACCCCCGCCTTCACCGGCGGGGATCCCCAGTTGCCCTCGACGTTCCGCCTGGCCACCGCCGGCGCGGCGGTGCTGGGCGCGGTCGGGCTGGCCGCCGACGCCCTGTGGCGCCTGAAGACGGGACGGTCGCAGGACATCGCCGTGGATCTTCGCGCGGCGGCCCTGGCCATGCGCTCCAATCGCCATGTCCGCGTGGGAACCGCCGGTTTCGGGGCCGCCTGGGCGGATATCTCAGGCCTCTACCGCTGCGCCGACGGGCGCTGGGTCCAGCTTCACTGCAACTACCCGTGGCTGGCCGAGGGGATTCTCGACATCCTGGGCTGCGCATCCGACCGGGCGGCGGTCACCGCGGCACTTGGCACCTGGGACGCCGCCGCGTTCGAGGCCGCCGTGGCGGAACGCAACCTTTGCGCCTTCATGGTTCGCGGCAAGGACGAATGGGCCGCCCATCCCCAGGGCAAGGCGGTCGCGGGTCTGCCGCTGATAAGCATCGAAAAGATCGGCGACGCGCCCGTGGAACCCCTGCCGGCAGGCGACCGGCCGCTGTCCGGCATCCGCTCCCTGGAGCTGGTGCGCGTCATCGCCGGGCCGGTCTGCGGGCGCACCCTGGCGGAACACGGCGCCCAGGTCATGCGCATCGGTCGGCCCGACCGCCCGGACGACGACAGCCTGCTGCGCGACACCGGCCACGGCAAGCTGGCCGCCAATCTGGACCTGCGCGACCCGGGGGCGGCGGATACCCTCGACGCCCTCATCAAACAGGCCGACGTGGTCACCCAGGGCCACCGCCCGGGCACCCTGGCCGGGCGGGGGCTGGCACCGGAGCGCCTGGCCGAACTGCGTCCGGGGGTCGTCTTCGTCAGCCTCAGCGCCTGGGGCCACGAAGGCCCCTGGGCCCATCGCCGGGGCTTCGATTCACTGGCCCAATGCGCCATGGGCATCGCCGCGGAACATGGCGGCCCGGAAACACCCCGCCACCTGCCGGCCCAGGCGCTCGACTATGTCTCCGGATACCTGGCCGCCTTCGGCGCCATGGAGGCCCTGCGCCGCCGCGCCACGATCGGCGGCAGCTGGCTGGTTCGCCTGTCATTGGCGCAAAGCGGCCATTGGATCGATCGTCTGGGACGGATCAGCGATGATACCACCAAGCAGCTGGCGGAGCCCGGTTACGACGACATCAAGGACCTGATGGAAATCCACGATACCGCCTGGGGCCCCATGGAACACCTGAAGCCGGTCGTGCAGATGTCGGAAACGCCGCCGCGCTGGGACCTGCCGGCGGCCCCCCTCGGCACCCACCCGCCGGTCTGGCCGACCTAACCTTCGGTGGTCTTCAGGGCGGCGGTCGCGGCCGAACCCTTTGCCCGGGATTCCCGATAGGTGATGTAGAGGGTCGAACAGAACACCACCGTGCCGCCGATCCAGGTCCACAAGTCCGGGAATTCGCCGAACATCACGTAGCCGAGCCCCGCCGCCCACAACAACCGCGTGAAGTCGGCGGGCAGGA